>NZ_JBFUHL010000006.1:0-179080 GCF_056402415.1 Paenibacillus sp. P4_A9 | reverse complement strand
GGGCTGTTGCATCTGTTTGAATGCCCACTGGTCCCGTAATTCGCGCATGCAGACCATCTTCTTCTACTTTGGCCTCAAATGGGTCACTACCTATTTGATTAACCGTTATCTCTTCCAGCTTCTTCATATTTTCCTGAAGGACTTCCGTTTCCGTTCCTTCATTGAACGAAATTGGCATGACTAGAAGCTGACCGTCTTTGGAAAGCATGCCTTTTAGCACTGGCACTGGCATTTGATGCAGCGGAGGCAATCCCTTCTGCGCGGCTAACGGCGTATCAGTTAGCTGCTTGGCGACCTTTTGAATCGCTGCTAAATCTAGATCAGTCAATCCTGTCCCGCGATACCAAACAACGAGTGCAGGAACGCCTTCATTGCTTGGAAACTGCTCCTTCATCAACGCTGTTGCTTCAAGCGACCAGGCATCGGATGGCAGCTGCTGTGCAGCATTATTCTCTTGTGAATTGACGTTAGGTAGAAAGACAGATAAAATGCCTGTAAGTAAAATCCAAATGGCCAATGTCACCCATTTGCTGCGGCGACCTGCAACCATACCGCCAATTTTACTGAAAAACGGATTTTCATGCATAACGCAGCCTCTCTCCCAAAAAATGAAATCATGATATAATTATTCTTACAATGTAATTAATTATATATACTATATAGTTAATTAATCAAGTATTATTTCGATTATTCTCATTTAGATTCGTCTCAGGAGTGACACTTATGGAAAAAAAATCAAAACCACTTGGCAGACCCCGCGTCTCACAGGGTGAATTGCCACTTAATCAGAAAATTTTAATGACCGCCATTCCCTTATTCTTGACTCGCGGCTTCGAGTCTGTCTCCATGGACGATATCGCCAAAGAATGCCAAGTTACGAAAGCATCGGTCTATTATTATTTCCCTTCCAAATCCGACCTGCTTACAGCCTCCATGGTTCAATTGATGGATAACGTAAGACAAGTAACCATCAAGCGATTAAATGAGCCCGCACCGCTTCGTCAACGGCTGCTCAGTATTACAGAAGGGCATCTGAAAGCGATCGATTTCGACCTGCATTCCTTCATGCGCAAGATGGAAGCCACGCTTTCCGAGGAGCAAATGAAGGCCATGCGTAAATCCGAGCAGGGCATCTTGGATGTATTGGAAAATGAATTCCGCAAATCGATTGACTCCGGTGAAATCGGTCCTGTTGATCCTCGTGTGATTGCCCGTGCCTACACCTCGCTCCTCATGATGGGGCATGCCCGAGACGGGAACGGGAATAACATGTTTCCACATATGGGGGAAGCCGCTACTCAAATTATMGACATTCTGTGGCACGGCTTATTCCCGCCGAAATGAGTAAAGTAGGCCTGTGCAATTTCCTACACGTAGGAATTGGACAGGCTTGCTTCTTTTCAATGACAACAAAAAAGACAGCCCTGAGTAAACCCGAGAACTGTCTTTATTGCTTGTGCTATGACACTATTTATAAGTAGGGAGTCCCGTTTTCTTATAATTTGGTGACGTTAGCTGCTTGAGGACCACGGTTACCTTGAGTAATATCAAACTCAACGGATTGGCCTTCTTCTAATGTTTTGAATCCTTCGCCCTGAATTGCGGAGAAGTGAACGAATACATCGTCGCCTCCATCAACAGAAATAAAACCGTACCCTTTTTCTGCATTAAACCATTTCACTGTACCCTTCAAATGAACAACCTCCTAAAAATATCGCCATCTATGACGAATAAGGAAATTATACCATTTGCGAGGTCAAAAATCAACGGAAATTACGAGGCGGACATGCTGAAATTTGTTGATGTACCAAGGTTTCCCACTATGCAGAGGGCTACTTTTTTATGCTTAAAAATTGGTGAGAATTTGGTAAAAAAGGTAGACTAGCTTCTCTCTTTTGAACCGTAAATCCGTCTCTCTCCATTTCGCTGATTAGATCAGTGAGCCGTGAATATTCCATAGTGCGGAAACTCATCAGCGGGTACAATCTCACTTCGCCGCCTGGCTTGCAAACGCGAAGCAATTCTCTGATCGCAGCCAAGTGAAACGTATAGTCGAACTGTGCTTCATATAGAAAAAGAAAATGGCTGCACATCACGAGGTCAAAGCTCTCAGCTCCAAATGGAAGCGAAGGTAAAGAAGCTGTATGATATCTTGCTGCTCCCTCTGCGCTTGAAAAATCTTCGATAAACTTCTGAAGCGCATGAATGCGCCCTGCCTTATGCTTCTCTACGGAACCATAAAACGACCAGTCGTAAACATCCGTTAATTTTGCCATTTTCGCTGCAACAAGCTCAATCTCTTGCATACCGAGTTCCTCGATGGCACTTGGCGACTTCTCATACAAAGGATCAACCGCTTCTGCAGCAATACCAAGCTGCCGTGCTTCCGTCGTAAACGAAGATGCGCCTCCGGCAACATCCAATACGCGTTGTCCAATCAAATCCGAAGCCTGCAACATAAACATTTTCTCGTACTCGACATACGATCTCGAGGTCATTGCAACCCCAACTTGCTCATAAACATGCTTCTTATCCATACTCATCTCTCCTCGACTCAGCTCGTAACCCCTTCCCTCTGGAAAGGATTAGGAGAATACTATCATGAGCGCTTCATCGGTGCAACTAAAAAATAACGAAAAAAGATCTGCTAGTTTGGAAATATTCGCATTTTATGATACGATTGTTTACATCTATAAGCTTATTACAGAAACGAGGAACAGCCATGTCACATCAACCCTTCAAAAGACATACGATTTATAAAAAAGATAAATGGAACATGCTCAATGTCGAGGTTCAAGGAACGAAAATCGTCCTAACCGAAATCACCGACCAATGGGGCGAAGAATGCCACACATTTATTGGACGACCTGCCATGCTGCACTGGGCCAGCGAACGCTTTGCCAAAGATAAATTCGATGGCACGGAAGATGAACTTCAAGCCATTATGGATGCATTTAAAAACGTATAAATCAGGACTATTTTCAAAACAGTTGCATATAGTAAAAGTATAATCTCATAGCAATACTCCAAAGGGGAGTAGCTGATACAGTAAAGTCGTCAATTCGGATCCTCATCAGATCCCGGCTTTATTGGCAACGACAACGTTGTTAGCAAGACCTTTGCCATGTACATTGGTGAAGGTCTTTTTTGATGAATTAGAGCCTTCACCGTACAAAAGGTGCTGGGCTCTTTTTGCATTAAAAAACCCTTGAAGGAGTGTGTTCGTGTATGGATTGGTTGTCAACGGGCTTTTTCGTCTCTCTGCTTAGCATTATTCTAATTGACTTAGTACTTGCTGGTGATAACGCTATCGTTATTGGAATGGCTGCACGCAACTTAAAAAAAGAAACACAGAAGAAAGTTATCCTCTGGGGAACGGTTGGTGCGATTATTATTCGTGCACTGGCCACGCTCGTTGTTGTTACGCTGCTCAAAATACCTGGATTGCTGCTAATCGGCGGTATTTTACTGTTATGGATTTCGTATAAGCTTCTGAGCGAGAAGAAAAATCATGAGCATATGCAAGTGAAAGACAGCATGTGGGCCGCTATTCGAACCATCATTATCGCTGATGCCGTTATGGGATTAGACAATGTCATCGCAGTAGCTGGCGCAGCACATGGAAATTTCCTGCTCGTGATTCTCGGGCTGCTCATCAGTGTCCCTATCGTTGTCTGGGGAAGCACATTATTCATTACTTGGATCGAGAAGTTTCCTTCGATTATTTATATCGGTGCAGGTGTACTTGCGCTTACCGCAGGTAAAATGATCACAGGTGAAAAGTTCCTTGCCCCATTCTTCGAATCCAATCTTTTAGGTAAATGGTTATTCATAGGTCTACTTATCGTCCTTGTGCTAGGTGCAGGCAAATGGTCGAAAATGATTGGCTATCAGGTTAGTGTCGGGGATAGCGGACAATTAACACTACCTAAAGAGCTTAGTGAGGAAGCGCAGATATCGCCTGAAGATCGCTATACCGTCAAAATGGATTCGCGCGGCAAGTTCATTCTCGTTAAAGAAGAAGATGATGATGAAACGTCCAATGAATCGATGCAGCATGCAGGTTAAAAAAGGAATTTTGACGCGTGACAGCGAAAATTAGTATCATGTACTTTGAAACAAGTGACATATTCTATAGGAAAAAGGATGATTTCTCATGACCGATTCTGGATCTATACTCACATTTGTAATTGTATCCTTTTGCCTGGCGATCATATTGATTATGAAAAAAGACAGCCTTCCAGCACAAATGAAACGCTATCTTGCTCTACTGGCGATTGTTATGGTCTCCATATCCTTCGTCCTGATTTTACTTAGCTTCTTCCGAGCAGGAACTTAAATTTCGTTTAGGCCGGCGCGCTCGTMCATCATGGACGACAGTGTCGTTTGTTTTGTATAATCATCATAATTGCACACGCAATCGGTCATACTAGGTGAAAACCATGTTATGGGATTTCAACTAGAACATTCCTCATGGGAATATGCCGGGAGCGTGACCGCAATGCGCCTTCTTTATGTAACGGCTGCAATGGGAATTCTTCTAAGCTCGTTCCCTATAGCTGATTTACACGCAAAGGATACCAGCTTACCCCAATTTCAAAACAAGGACAGGAGGGCTCCGATGACTCAATTATTGGATCGCAAGCAAGTACCAGCCGAGCACCGTTGGCAGTTGGAGGATTTATTCGCGGATCAGAAGGCTTGGGATCAAGAATTTCAATTTGTGAAAAGCTCGCTTAGCAAAGTCAGTGCCTTCCAAGGAAAACTTAACGATGCCGCTTCCGTGAAGCAAATTTTCCAGTTGGAAGATGAACTCTCTGTGAAAATGGAAAGATTATATGTCTATTCCAACATGAAACATCATGAAGATACAGCAGAACCTACTTATCAGGCTTTATCCGAAAAAGCCAAAAAGCTTAGTGTCGAGGTTGGCGAAGCCGCTTCCTTTATTTCTCCAGAAATTCTAAGCCTTTCGGACGAAAAGCTTCAGCAGCTTGTGAGTGATCCTTCCTTATCTTTTTATAAAGATACACTCGAAGAAATGATTCGTCAGAAGCCACATACGTTAAGCAAAGAACAAGAAGCACTTCTTGCTCAAGCGGGTACAATGGCGGGTGCGCCAAGCACGATTTTCGGCATGCTGAACAATGCAGATTTGAAGTTTCCTAAGGTGAAGAACGAAAAGGGTGAGGAAGTCGAGCTTACGCACGGCAGCTACATTCAATTCTTAGAAAGTCGYGATCCTGAAGTTCGAAAAAATGCATTCACAGCCGTTTATGAGACGTACCGCAATAATCGCAATACGATTGGTGCTACGCTTAGCGCGAACATCAATAAAAACATTTTCTATGCCAAAGCACGTCATTACCCTTCTGTTCTTGAATCATCCCTGTTCGGAGACAATATCAAGAAAGAAGTGTATACGAACTTAATTTCAACCATTCACGAATCCTTGCCTCAGCTGCAACGGTACCTCAAACTCCGTAAAAAGCTGCTCAAGGTCGATGAGTTACATATGTATGACCTATTTGCACCGCTCATTGAAGAGTTCAAAATGGACATTACCTACCAGCAAGCGAAAGAAGAAATCAAGAAGAGCTTGGCTCCACTAGGCGAAAATTACTTGAAAATTCTCCAAGACGGCTTCGACAACCACTGGATCGATGTGTATGAGAACAAAAACAAACGTAACGGCGCTTATAGCTGGGGTGCTTACGGCACGCATCCTTACGTGCTGTTGAACCATAAAGACAATTTGAACAGTATGTTTACGTTGACGCATGAGATGGGTCACGCGATTCATTCCTATTTGTCGGATGAGAACCAAGAGTATCGCTATGCGCAATACACGATTTTCTTAGCCGAAGTCGCTTCTACGCTGAACGAAGCCCTGCTCATGGATTACCTTCTGAAACGTGTAACGGATCCGAAGGAAAAAATGTACCTGCTTACGTATTACGCTGATCAGTTCCGGACGACGGTATTCCGTCAAACGATGTTCGCTGAATTCGAAATGATCACGCATGATAAAGCAGAAGAAGGCGAGTCCCTGACACCTCAGGAGTTCAGCGAAATCTACTATGGCTTGAATAAGCTCTACCATGGCAATGACATGGTTGTCGATCAAGATATCGAGATGGAATGGGCTCGTATTCCTCACTTCTACAACAGCTTCTATGTGTATAAATATGCGACAGGCTTCTCTGCGGCTACTTCCTTTGCGAAGCAGATTTTGGATGAAGGCCAGCCAGCGGTTGACCGCTACCTCGGCTTCCTCAAAAGCGGCGGCAGCGACTACTCGCTGAACATTCTTAAGAAAGCCGGCGTAGATATGTCAACGCCTGAGCCGATTAAGCAAGCAATGAGCGTATTCAGCTCATTGCTTGATCAAATGGAAGAGCTCACGAAGTAAGCGATTCAGTGTTTTAGACCACCGCTCAGCAGTATGCTGAGGGCGGATAGCAAGCAAAAAAGGTTGAAAGCAGAGGCTTTCAACCTTTTTCTTAAATATAGTTCGAGAGGAGATGGCTATATGAAGATGCAATGGATTCTCATCAGCGCTTTAGTGTTTGCTCTAATTACCGCGGTTTTTGCAGTCGTCAATGTGGAGCCGGTACAAGTGAACTTCATGTTCACGACGACATCCACGCCTCTCATTCTCGTCATTTTAACATCAACCTTATTGGGTGGTCTAATTGTTGGTCTCTTCGGTATGGTTCGTCAATACAAGCTGCAACGAAAAGTGAAACAACTAGAGAAGCAGCTTCATGAAGCGCTACATCCGTCAGCCCAATCATCATCTGAATCCAACCAAGTACAGAGCGAGCCAAGTGTTTAGACGAGTTGAAAAAACAAATTTCAGAGAAGTAAGGTGCCTAAGGTCAGGCAAATTACCCCTCCGATGAATGAGGAACCTGCGTTCACTATATCATTACTCATCCCTCGGAGACCTCGGATTTGCCTAGCTTTCTGATTACAATGTTCCTGCTTCTCGATCGTTTTACCGCAAACCTCACAACGAAACATAACTTGAAGCGTCGCCCCTAACCAGGAATCGACGAGAGATCCTGCTAATCCAGCAATTGCACCTAGTACGATTATGATAACAAACGAGCTGTTCACCTCATGATGTGAATCCCCAAACTGGTTGAAAATGCCCCCAACAAGCCCGATAAACGCCCCTCCAAACAAGGAAGCAAGCAATCCAAGACCCGTAATTCCCCCTGAAGTTCCTGCAGTTACCCGCTTCCCACTCACGATAGACCGCGGGATTGATTTGCTCAACCCGCCAATTTCTGTCGCCCAAGTATCTGCATTGACCGTTGCCATAACTCCCAAATATATCAACCACCAGACAGGATTCGRCAAAATGGCATTTCCGATACATAGAAGTAAACCGAGCCCCCCATTAGCAGCTACTTGTCCAGCATCACGTCTCCCCCCCTTCGCATAACCGCTTTCTGCTGCCTCTTTATGTTGATGCTTGAACTTCGAAAGCAGGCTAGATGAGATGAAGAATGCGATTAGTGTGCCGAACCATGCTAAATTCCCTAGTGCATACATCGTCGTTCCTAGTAGAACTGCTGTAATCAACCCAGATAAAGATAAGGATCTTTTCCAATAGGCTGCGCCTGCTATTATCACGCTGCCTGCGAACCCATAAACCCAAGGCATAAACAGGATTCTCCCCCTTTCATATCACTTTCTCTTTCGTAGATTATTTATGTAATATTGTACCATATTCCACCAAAGTCTCTTAATTGCCCCTTTATTGTAAAATAAATTCGACAAATTTCACTAATTTCTGCATTCCATTAACCATAAACAACCAATTCTATGATACTATGAAAGTGATAAGCGATAGGAGGCTGACATGGAGCAAGATCAATTCACTACCAATTCCCGTTTCAAAAGAGACCTGGAGCCCGAGGAAATGCTGCGTGTCATTTTCGACTATGCTTCCAAGATTGCGAACGAACGTCATCTTAATCATGTACTTATGCTGATGGCGGATATGGGACGTGAGATGATTGTCTCCGACCGTTGTACCGTCTGGCTGCTCGATACACAAAAGAATGAGCTGTGGTCCAAAGTGGCACATGGACTCGATGAAATTCGAATTCCAAGCTCTGCTGGCCTTGTCGGCTATGCCGTGACCAATAATCAAGCTGTTTTCATTCATGATGCTTATACCAATGAGGAATACAAATCTTATCTGCAGAATGGCGCCATCCGAACAGATCAACAAACCGGTTATCGAACGAAAGCCTTAATGGTGATTCCCTTCAAGAATAGCCAAGGTGAGATCATGGGGGCTTATCAAGCGATTAATAAGTTAACGGATAGCGAGCAATTTTCCGATAAGGACATGGAATATTTGACCTTGGCTTCTTCCTATGCAGGCAAATCACTTGAATCTGCACTCCTTACTATCGAGATTGAAGAAACGCAGAAGGAAATTATTTTCCGGATKGGCGAAATTGGCGAAAGTCGTTCCAAGGAAACTGGCAATCATGTGAAGCGTGTTGCCGAGTATTCTTATTTGCTTGCGCTTGAGTTAGGCATGAGTCAAGATGAAGCTGAGCTATTGAAAATCGCGTCTCCCATGCATGATATCGGCAAAGTAGCAATCCCCGATGCCGTTCTCAACAAGCCAGGCAAGCTGACAGATGAAGAGTTCATGCTCATGCAAAATCATACGCTAATCGGGTACAACCTGCTCCGGAATTCAACACGGCATATTCTCAAAACAGCAGCTGTCGTTGCTTATGAACATCATGAGAAATGGAACGGTTGTGGTTACCCCCGCGGTATTAAGGGGGATGACATCCATATTTACGGGCGCATAACGGCCATTGCCGATGTCTTCGATGCGCTTGGCAGTGAACGCGTCTACAAAAAGGCCTGGGAGCTCGATCGGATCCTTCAATTGTTTCAAGAGGAACGAGGAGAGCATTTCGACCCTGATGTGGTTGATGCCTTTTTCAAACAATTACCTGCAATTCTTCGTGTAAGAGAGCAATACTCGGATGCAGCCTTAGCCAATTCGTACGAATATCATACATAGTGTGTCTAGGAAAAAAGGGCAGTTCTCTCAGGTCGATATGACCCTGGAGACTGCCCTTTTTTTGCTATAAGCTAATAGTAAAAGCTCCGAATTGCTCTTCACCCCAGAGAAGCTCTAAACGGTCGCCGTCTTGGACGGGGCCAACGCCTTCAGGCGTCCCAGTGTAAATGATATCGCCCGGACCCAGACCATAGTGCTTCGCAATGTAATCGATGATGGTTTGAAGATCGAAGATCATCAGTGAGATGTTGCCGTCCTGAACAACTTGCCCATTCTTACGAAGCTGGAAGTTCGATTGCGTCAATTCGGACGCTCCTGGGAATGGACGGAAAGCCGTGATCGGCGCCGACTTCAGGAAGCCTTTGGCAGGCAGCCACGGTTGTCCCTTTTTCTTAATCACATTCTGCACATCGCGGAGTGTGAAATCAATCCCCAATGCGTATTGATCCACGATCTCATCGACTTGAATGCCTTCCGTATAAGGCTTCGCGATATGTAGGACAAGTTCAGTTTCATAGTGAATCTCACCTTGATCACTAGGAAGAGACAGCGTACCACCATCAATATGTGCTAACGCATGTGTAGGTTTTGTAAAAATCATCGGCTGATCAGGAACATCGTTCCCTAGTTCTGCGGCATGTGCGCGGTAGTTGCGTCCAACGCAATATATATTTCGGATCGTAGCTGTCATGTTAGATGAACTCCTTTTTTATTTCTTACTCACATTTCCTTGAGCATCCACTTGTGCCCCTATTGAAATCTTGCTTAATCGTTGAAAGAGCTTTGCCCCATCTACCTCATTCATCGGAGTTGGCAGGGCTGCTTTGGTCAGTATCGGTACTAGGTGAATATTGCAGGACTTGTCCTTCGTGCAGGCTGCTTCCAAAATAACAGTTTCCCAGGTTTTCGGGGTGTCATTCGTCGTAAAGATGAAGTTGCCTAAGCTGTACGCAATCCATTTGCCTTTGTACTGTTCAAAGCCTTGCAGGACATGCGGATGTCCTCCGATAACGAGATCAGCACCTGCATCAATGTAACGATGCGCGAGCTCTTTTTGATTTTTATCCGGATTGTCATCGCGTTCTACGCCCCAGTGAGCCACAACAACTACGAGATCAGCGGATGCTTTGGCTTTCTCAATCGCCTCGACTGGCAGCTTGTAACTGTAAGTTTCTGCAACCCCAGGGTGCCCGGGCGCAGCTTTCCAAGAAGCTTCCGGCACGACACGGCTGAAACCAAAAACAGCAATTTTCACGCCATCTTTTTCCACCATCACAGGTTGATACGCTTCTACATTATCCTTGCCGGCTCCCACTCGCTTAATGCCTTCTTGGTCCAGCAATTGCATTGTATCTAACAAGCCTTCTGTCCCATAATCCATCACATGGTTATTGGCTAAGTTAACAATGTCAACACCTGCTTGCTTAAGCGGCGGTAACGCTTCAGGCGAAGAACGATACACATACTCTTTGCTTTGAACGCTTCCTCTAGTCGTTATTGGAGATTCCAAATTTGCAATTGTAAAATCAGCTTTGGTTAAGAAATCTTTCACATTGGTATACGGATAGTCATAGCCTTTTTGCTTTAAAATATCTTCCACTTTGGAGGCCATAATCACATCACCCACAAAAGTTAACTTCACTTGTGCGCCTGTTCCCTCTGGATTAACCACTGTTGCATTTGCTGTTGGCTTGGGTGTCGTGGTAGCTACGGCAGAAGCTTTGGGACTAACCTGCGCAGCCGAATTACCATTCGGAATAGCTGTCGTTGGATTAGGCGAAACAATTGCCATAGGTGTTGAAGCAGCTTCATCTTCTTCCCCATTATTAGAATTGGAGGTCCAAATGGAAGCCCCGATTCCGATGGCAAAACAAGCAACCGCTGCAACTGTGAAGACACCTAACACTTTAAGTGAAGACTTTTTGCTCGGGTTTGAATCTTTTTTCGATCTACCGTGACGATCTTGTCTGGATTCCAATTAAAACATTCCCCTTTCCCCCTACAAATTATAACAGAAGTCGACATCGTTGGGTAATAGGGAGAGACTCTCATTTTCAGATTGTGTG
The DNA here is from genome assembly GCF_056402415.1 of Paenibacillus sp. P4_A9. Classification (NCBI taxonomy): domain Bacteria; kingdom Bacillati; phylum Bacillota; class Bacilli; order Caryophanales; family Paenibacillaceae; genus Paenibacillus; species Paenibacillus sp. P4_A9. Next base: position 167,947 of record NZ_JBFUHL010000006.1, on the reverse strand, counting down.
CTGTATGGTATAACTGAAGCATTGGTTGGCGAAATAAACGACTACACCGTCCTTCTTGGACGGGAGCGTTTATCTAGAAATATAGCAGACTTACTGCGTGAAACATGTAAGTTCTATATTTAAAAAGAAAGGAATTATCGCCTTGGAAAGAATCGCTATTATTTCTGATATTCATGGAAACCTACCTGCATTAGAAGCAGTACTTAAAGATATTAAAAGCAGAAGCATCACACGTATCTTCTGTTTAGGTGATCTTGTTGGTAAAGGGCCTAATTCGGCCGAAGTAGTTGAGCTCATTAAAATGACCTGTGAAGCCGTCGTGCAAGGCAACTGGGATTTAGGCATTACGCTTCCTCAAGTGCTGCCTGCTGGCTTGTGGCAGCAGCAAGCGCTCGGTGATGAGCGTCTAGCCTATTTGAAGCAGCTTCCCTTCTCGATCGATGTGACGCTCAGCGGGAAACACATTCGATTATTCCACGCGTCAGCTCAGAGCGTCTTTCATCGCTTGAAGCGGGAAGCTACCAAGAAAGAGCGGCTAGCGATGTTTGAAAATACGGAGATGACCGGATTCCTTGCAGATGGGATTGAGCCGGATATTGTCGGATATGGGGATATTCATATCCCCTATATGTTGACGCTGAGCAACCCTTCGGAGAAGAGTGCAAGTGTTGGCGAGCTGTTGGAGATCAGTAATTCTGAGAAGAGTGCAAGTGACGAGGGGCTGGAAGCGCTGCTGCTATACGAGGATTCTGTGCTAAGTACAAGTGATGGGGAGCGCAGCGGGTTGTCGCACAACGACGATTCTGTGCTAAGTGCAAGTAATGGGGAGCGCAGCGGGTTGCTGCTGTTTAATGTGGGAAGTGTCGGCGTTCCCTATGACGGGATACCTCAGGCGTGTTACTGCATAATCGAAGGTGTGTCTGATCCTACTGTTGAAGCAGGCTTAGGGCTCCAATTCGTACGTGTACCCTATGATATCAAGCGAGCTGTTCAGATGGCGTATGAGGTTCAGATGCCGGATAGTCGACGGTATGAGTTGGAGATAACGACAGGGTTAGTGCATTTGGGGAATTTGAGTAAGTGAGGACAAACCAGCTTCTCCCCCGAAAGGATGGAAATTATAATCTACATTTAAGTTCCTCATAATCGGCTAATTTTGAAGAATAAATGGAAAATCAAAATCTTCAGCTAAAAATGTCAATACCGCGGACTGGTGCCGAATAGTGTTATCCTGTAATTGTATCTAAGCCGCTACATTGCCTTGGGTTCTAGTCGATAGGTACGAATGCGATTGGAGCCTGGCTCGAAATAAGGTGATGGSATCATCTTATTTYGGGCTTTTTGCTTYTCTTGCWAGAAATAAAGTGATGGCGTAACGCTAATGTGATAAAACCTGAGGAAACATCAACTTTTGGCGTTATTAGCGTTATCGCGTAACGCTAATTTGCAATTGGGTGTCCCTTGGTGCCGATTAGCGTTATCCTGTAATGTTATCTAAAGCCGATGCAGCGATGAAATTAACATCATTAAAATCAGGCTGTCGAGATAGTCTCGTGGAGTTTTCCATTTATTCGCTAAGCAACGTGAATTCGGAATTATTTTACCATTGGACAAAAAAACTTATGGGAATTAATTCCACTTCATGCTAATATAGGTGTAAGATGGAAAGTGAGGATTATCTGGATGAAGCTAAACTGGCGTAAAATCATACTGATTATCGTTTGTGCTGAGTGTTTGTTTATTTATTGGACTGGCCTTAATACTATGAGCTTCAAGAAACAACAAACGACCCACCTTGCCCCCAGCAAACAGCCGCAGGTTCCAATCACACAGATTACACCACAAATTCAAGAAACGAAAAAGATCGATTCAGATTTACATACGAAGGAAAAAGCATCCTAACACGGAGAAAGAGCGATGGCTGCCCAGCAGCCCATCGCTCTTTCTCTTACATGCTCTATTTCACGCGAGCTAGAGCCAACCCGTCGTAAGCCGGAAGAATCGTGCTTTCCAGCCTAGCATCCGTTGCGATCCGCTGATTAAACAATCGCATGGCTTGGACCGACGCCTTTGTTTGCTGCTCATCGACAACTTTGCCGCGCATCAAGGTGTTATCTCCTGCAATGATCGCACCCGGATTCGCCAGCTTGATCGCCAGCTCCAAATAGTTCGGATAATTCACCTTATCCGCATCAATAAAGAAGAAATCGAAGCGCTCTCCCTGCTCCAACAGTTCATTCAAATGATCTAACGCTTCACCAATGCGATACTCAACGAATTCGCCAAGGCCGGCGTCGATCACGTTTTGCTTCGCCACATCAGCGAAGTCCTGTTTCAGCTCCAGTGAAATGAGCTTGCCGCCCTCTTTTAACCCTCTCGCCAAGCATATTCCGCTGTATCCGCCTAACGCGCCAATCTCCAAAACCCGCTTCGCATCAATCATGGTGACCATCATGGTTAACAATCTGCCATAACCTGGCGCGATGGAAATCTCGGGCATATTTTTGGCCACAATGACTTCCTTCACCCGTGTAAGTACGGCATCTTCTTCATATAAACCTTCCATATAGCTTTCCGCTGTGATCGTTTCCATGTATTTGTCCTCCTAAAATAGTAATATTCGTATGTACTTTGCAACCCCTGTTTGTAAGTGTAACCTATTTGTCCTATACTTGTTAATTGTATGAGTTTTCTGAGCGTTGTACAACCCGGATGGAAGGACTATACCTATGCCACAAAAAATTGAACTAATCGCCACTTGCCCAATGGGACTTGAGGCTATCGTTGCCCGTGAAATCCGTGATCTCGGCTATGAGGAATTGACCGTCGAGAATGGACGTGTCCGTTTCTTTGGTGACGAATTGGCCATCTGTCGCACCAATCTTTGGTTGCGTACGGCAGATCGCGTCCTCGTGTTGATGGGGCAATTCAAAGCAACAACCTTCGATGAACTGTTCGAAGGCACCAAAGCTCTCGCTTGGCCAGACTGGATCCCGAACGATGCCGAGTTCCCTGTGGAGGGTCGATCCCATAAGTCACAGTTATCAAGCGTTCCCGCTTGCCAAGGGATCGCCAAGAAAGCTGTCGTTGAGAAGCTGAAGCAACGCTACGGCACTGAGTGGTTCCCCGAAAATGGGGCACGCTACGTGATCGAAGTCGCGCTCCTGAATGATATCGCGACACTTACGATCGACACAACCGGTCCCAGCCTGCACAAGCGCGGCTACCGTAAGCTCGTGACCGAAGCGCCGCTCAAAGAAACCATGGCGGCAGCACTGATCCTGCTGAGCCGATGGAATGTAGATCGGCCGCTCTACGACCCGTTCTGCGGGTCGGGGACCATCCCGATCGAAGCCGCGATGATCGGCTGGAACATCGCGCCAGGCCTGCGGCGCAGCTTCCCAAGTGAAGCTTGGGGGAACATTCCCCGCAAGCTGTGGGACAAGGCCCGCGACGAAGCCTTCGACGCGGTGAAAGACAACGTGCCGCTGCACATCGTCGGCAGCGATATCGACCCTGCTGCCATCGAAGTGGCAGAGGCGGCCGCCAAGGCGGCTGGACTGACGAAGCAGTTCCAGCTGAAGGTCGAACCGATCGCCAAGGCGCGCCCGCGCGGCGACTATGGCTGCATGATCACCAACCCGCCGTACGGCGAGCGTCTTGGTGAAGCCAATGATGTCGAGCTTGCGCTGCGCGAGCTCGGTGCATTAACACGGCCGATGCCGTCGTGGAGTCTATTTATTCTAAGCCCGAGCACCCAGCTCGAGCATTATATGAACCGCCGCGCCGACAAGAAGCGCAAGCTGTTTAACGGACGGATCGAATGTAATTTGTTCCAGTACCTTGGCCCATTGCCCCCACGAAGACAAGATAGATAATATACTATGACTTAATAAAAAATCCCCAAAGCAGTTCAAACTGCTGTGGGGATTTTTTTATTTCACAAAGTCATCTAATTATCCCAGTCATACGACTCGTTATCCGCATCTTCCGTTCCCTTTCCCCATTACCTTTACATATTATTGGTATTCTTGGGTAAAAGTAAGGGATAGGTTACGAGAGGAGGGAACTCATATGAAGTCAAGTCCGTCAATTGAATCGATAGAACAATATTTCCAACAGCTTTTCTCCGAACAAAGCGACTTTCAATCCAAACAGCTGCTAATTGGGGGAACGGCATATAGGCTGTTTTATTTTGACACGTTGATCGATCCCTCTCTCGTCCAAGATTTTATACTAAAGCCTCTGCTGCTTCGTCCCCATGATGCAGTCCGCGATGCCGTGACGATTCTAGACTATGCTGAAACCGAGCAATTGGAGGAAGCGGTTCAGGCCATTTTGTACGGTAAAGTCGTATTGTATCAAGACGGAGATAGCAGGCTTTACCTGCTCGGAGTGGATTTAAAGAAGGAACGCACAATCAACATCCCCAACAATGAGCGGGTTTTACGCGGTGCGAACGAAGCGTTCATTGAAAATTTGGATACCAACATCAATCTGATGCGCAAGCTTATCAACTCTACGGAGTTCGTCGTAAAAACGTATACGATCGGGCGACTTTCGCGGACGAAGGTGGCTGTCATGTACATCAAATCGATTGCGAATACGGCAATCGTAACGGAGGTAGAAAGAAGGCTCACAAGCATTGATATGGACTATGTCGAGGCTCCGGGTTTTATTAATGAGATGATCCAGGAGAAGAAATTCAGCCTGTTTCCACAACTTCTCGTTACGGAACGGCCTGACCGCGCACGTGCCTATTTAATGGAGGGAAAGGTCGTCATTGGAACGGCAGGGTCACCAGACGCGATCATCCTGCCGGTAGCGTTCTGGTCTTTCTTCCAGAGCCCGGATGATTACCAAATAAGTTGGCTAATAGGCTCAACTCTTCGGTTTATGCGTTTATTTAGCTGTTTAATTACGCTTGGCCTGCCTGCCTTTTATGTGTCAGTCTGTTCCTTTGATCCGCAGCTGCTGCCGATCAATTTCGTCAATACGCTGCAGAGCTCGCTGCAATATGTCACGTTGCCTCCCATATTCGAGTCGCTTGCAATGATGCTCATGCTTGAGATCTTAAGAGAAGCAACGGTTCGGCTGCAAAATACCGTTAGCCAAACGATCGGCGTAGTTGGCGGTATTGTCATCGGAACGGTGGTCGTGCAGGCAAATTTGGTTTCCAATGTAATGGTTATTGTAGCCGCTTTAACGGGGCTGGCCTCCTTTACCATTCCTTCGTACGAGATGAGGACCGCAGTTCGCCTGCTAAGCTATCCTGCGATGATACTTTCCTCTTTGTTCGGCCTGTTTGGCCTCGCCATCTTCTTAATGATGATTTGTATATATTTGTGCCAAATGACTACAATGGGACTCCCCTACTATACGCCGCCTTTCTCCTTAAGTGATATGAAGGATACGCTGTTTCGCGCACCCCTTTGGAGCCTGCTCAAGCGACCGGGAGGAACGGCGCCAAGTAATCGAATAAGGATTCGGAATCCAAGGAGTTGGAAGCGTTGAGGAAGGAAGAAACCATTACCGGAAGACAGCTAATCGTGCTCGTGATCATGACACAGCTAGGAACAGAAGTAATATCTCTACCCCATGTACAGGCTGGCATTGCCGGTCATGATACTTGGCTGACCGTATTGCTAAGCGGACTGGCCGCAGAGATAGGCATCGTGCTGATTTGGTTGCTCGGCAGCCGATATCCCGCAAAGAATTTGTTTGCCTATATCCCACTTATTGTAGGCAAACCGATTGGTTCTTGCCTCAATTTGGTGTATGGATGCTATTACACCATTTCTGGGCTCTTGTTGACCTTACTTTATAGCGACATGTTAAAAAGATGGCTGTATGTGCTTACGCCTATGTGGATAATCGTTCTTATGCTTCTTATCGTGTGCGGCTATGCAGCAACATCAACGCTGAAGCATCTTGCTCATGTATCGCAAACCTTTATGATCTTCGCTTACATCAGTTTTTTGCTTATTGTTTTAAGCGGAATCTACGGACTTGACGCGAAAAATTTGCTTCCGATTTTGCCGGGTGGCTGGTATCCGGTTATAAAAGGAGTATATTCCGCATTTAGCGCTTATATAGGCTATGATCTGCTGCTTTATGCCTACCCGTACGTACAGACCTCCAGCAAAAAGAAGCTGCTTCTTACGATGATGCTGGCGAACGCCTCCACGGCTGTTTTCTATATTACAGTCTGCCTGGTCTGCTCAATGAAATACAGCTTAGAACAGCTCAAGATTATTCCGGAGCCGATCATTTTCATATTAAAGAACTATCGGATTGAAATCTTACAGAGCTTTGACTTTTTGTTCCTGATCTTCTATATATGCGTTGTATCGGCAACGATCTATGTGTATTTCTTTTTGGCTGCTAAAGCATTCCAGCATTTACGCAGTAAGGGCTTGGGTAAGCAGCATGTTTGGGTATGGGCTATGGTATGCGTCTGTTTCATAGGAAGTTTCTTCTTCGCGAAGCGTAGCGACATTTTGCGATTTGCCTCGATTCAGGACCAACTGTCCATCACTCTTGTCGTTGTTCTGCCAGTCGTCCTTCTCATGATTTCCGGGCTGCGAGGCAGGGGGAGGAGCGAGATATGAAGAGAGCGATTGCAGCGTTAATGATCTGCCTGCTGCTGACAGGATGCTGGGATCAAATTCAGTTGAAGAAGCTGCTATTTGCCGACGTTATCGGGCTCGATTACGTTGGTGACGGCAAGGAGCTCAAGGTTAGTTATGTTATTTCCTCGCTTCAGAATGTTTATCAAGGAGGAGGCACCGCGAATAACTTATACCTTGAGTCAAAAGGTGAAAACATCTATGACACAGTGTTTAACACAAACAAGGAAATGCCTGGCACCCTTTCTGTACTGGAGACCAGATTGTTTCTAATAAGCGCCAAATTCGCCAAAGATCAGCCGCTGAACCATCTGAATATTATTGGACAATTTATAGCTAACCCGTTATACGGCCACCTGGCGGTGTATGACGGCGATCTTTCTAAACTGCTGGCTAAGAAAAAATTAGATGGTAAGACCACATCGGAATTTCTAGTAGGCATATTGGATGATGAGAGTAAGAGAGGTAAAGCCCCTTTAACTCCATTATTCCCCTATTTATTCGGGGGAAATGATTTACCTCACGACTTCATTCTCAACCGGTTCGAGCCTTATGAGAACCGGGTTCGTCTTGCAGGTACCTCCTTGTTTAGAGACGGGAAGTATACTGGCGTCAATCTGAATAATGAGGATACCCAGCTAGCCATTCTTTTGGATGGCGCAAAAGGCAAACGCCAGCCGATCATAGGTAACATTGACGGAAAGAATTATACGGTCCTCGTAAAGAAGGCCAATCGGGATTTCCAAATTTTCTATAATAACGACGATCTTAGCGAAATTAAAATCTCGTTAAAACTAGATCTTAAATTAATCAGTGATGGACCTGAAGTAAAGAAACACACGAACGACATGATTACGGAACTGGAGAAGAGAATTACAGATGATCTAACCACGAAGGCATCTAACGTGGTTGCAACCTTGCAGAAGGCCAATTGCGATAACTTGGAGCTTGGGCATGAGGTTGCAGCCTATCATCCGAAGCTGTTTAAAGGCAAGGAGTGGTGGCGGGAGCAGTATCCGAAGATCACAATTACGCCAGAAGTTAAGATTCGAATTCTTAACACAGGCGTATTGGAATAACAACCTAGGCAAACAAAATCCCTCACAAGTACCACTCATCTCTCTGCCGTTCATTCGCAGTCAGACCGTGCGCTTTGAGGGATTTATTGTTTCCAAATGACATAAATCAACAGCGCCCATAAGGGGATAGACAGAAGTACGCTCCAGAGGCACCCTTTGGCCATCGCTAACTTAGGTTCCTCTTCGGTCTTCGGGTTACGTCCATTATTCCACATACTTCACCAACTCTAATGGCAACCCATCAGGATCGGCGAAAAAGGTGTAGAGATTGCCCGTGATTGGATCAATCCTCACCGGCTCAACTGCAATTCCCTTACTTTCAAGTTCTTGTACACTTTGCTCCATGTTTGCAACTACAAAGGCCAAATGGCGTAAGCCCCGCGCTTCAGGCTGATTGACTCGTAAAGGGGGATTCGGAAATGAGAACAATTCGATTTCTTGCTCCGTTTGCCCAATGCGCAAATCCAATTTATACGAGTCTCTTTCGGTGCGATAGGTTTCCTGAATGACCGTGAGTCCAAGTAAATCAACATAAAAATGCTTAGAGCGCTCATAATTAGAACAAATAATCGCAACGTGATGAATCTGCTTTAGCTCCATTTATACTACCTCCCTACAAAGAAAAACCGCAATGCTGGGCTGTTCCCATCCTGCGGCTTGTTCTCTTATTTTATCACATGTGAAAGAAAATCCCGAACAACAAAAAAAGAGCGATTCACCTAGATAGGCTGAACCGCTCTTAATTTGGATGATAAACATTGAAAAAGTCTTGTTAAAAAGCCTTCGATCTGAGCCATCGGTGGCATTTTCACGGAAAGCTTTACTTCACCCTTCCAGTAAAAAATGAGAATACTATTGTTTCTTCCGTGAAACAATTCGACATCCCAACAGGCTTCGTTTAATGCATATTCTTCTCGGTTTATCATGAGCTTCGGTCCATCCGTGGATGGTACCAAACGTGCAACATGGTTACCGCATAACGATGTTGCTTTCTGTTCCTCTTGCAATTTCTCTTCCGATTTCATGCCGCTTGGGCCTCCTTTGTTCAATTTGTTGAATTCGTTTCATTTGTTTCGCTATGACAGAGAAAAACCCCCACTGTATTGAACCGACTAGAGGGGTTCTGAAGTGAATTCCCAATCGTTTGGCGGCTGGCTGGCTGCTTATCCTTCGCAGGAGAAGTAAGGCCCCTGTAGCTTTGCGTCACTGGCTTTCGCCAGTTTTGCCTTTATCGAGATGACTTGCAGAATTTTTTAGATGAAGCTGAAAATAAAAACGATACATCCTATACTCTCAAGGATAAGGGATGGCGATTTGAATTCGAATAGTTCATAGGAACTATTTTTACGAAATTCATCAAAATGTTTGCATTTTCGACGATATTTTTACCGTTTTTTGACGTTTTGTGCCTTTCCAATAGAAAATCGATCCCACCAAGGATAAAATAGCAATCACGAGAAAAAGCGTACTACCACCATAAGATACCAATAAAAAGCCGCCAATCCATGGACCCATAAAATGTCCGATGTTCGTTAGTGTTTGAGCACCGTAGTAGGTTCCACGCATCTGTTCCGGGGCAAGCTTATCAATCAACATGTTCGCGGCAGGATAATTCAGAATTTCACCAAAAGTGAAAATTCCCATCGAAATGATGAGCCATGTGAGCGAGTGCGAGAAGGCAAATCCGATATCGCCTAGTGCGAACATCAAGTTTCCAACAACGATGGCCGTTAAAGGTGAATACTTTTCAGCCCATTTCCCCAGCGGAATCTGCATGGCAATGACGACAATCGCATTTGCGCTCATGAGGATCGCAAACATTTTGACCCCATTAGCAAAATCCCTTTGAAGGTACTGTGATAATGTGACCATAACCTGCGAATATCCGATTGCTCCGATAATACCCCCAATAATGTACAACCGGAAGGTCATATCCTTACGAATGACACCTAATGCCGAACGGAAAGTTACGAGAGATTTCTTCTCACCCTCGATTTTCTTAATACCGAACTTAATGAGAAGTGCGTAAAGCGTCACGCCATAGATTAAATAGATGATACCCGTAAGTAGAAATGGCAAGGCTCCGTTCAATGTCGCAAAGAATGCACCTAACAAAGGGCCTACAGCCACACCGACGTTAATCGCCATGTACCGGAGCGAGAATACCTGTAACCGTTTGGACGGTTCTGTTAAATCCGCCATTAAGGCTTGCGACACAGGCTCATAGAAAGAGCGGCAAAGTCCATTCAGCATATTGAGCAGCATAAATAAGACCGGCAATTTGACAACCCCGAAGCCAAGGAATACGAATCCCCACCCGAATAGAGCCGCTAGCATGATCACGCGTCGTCCAAATCGGTCTGATAACGTGCCGCCAACAAACCCGCCGAATGTGCCAGCTAAAGCACCCATGCCAATTACGATACCAATGAGTCCAGGACTCATATTGGAGTGCTTAGCCAAATAGATAGCGAGGAACGGTAAACTCATGGAAGACGCAGCACGAGCCATGACTGTACCTAAGATAAGCGTATGTACGATAGGATGATAGGATTGAAAAAAATGACGGATACGATTCATATACGATGACTCCTCTCACAGACCAACGAATTACCCTATGGTTAATTAATAGACTCCGAATTCATATTATACATGAAATTGGCGGATTGTGTCGTAATTTCGAACTGGGAACTTTACCTTTTCATATGTGCCTTTCCTCAGATGGTATTTATTGGGTGAAGGTTTTATAATGGCGATATGGAGGTGCTTGAGATGAAAATAGCAATCACAGGCGGCAGCGGGTTTATCGGAAAACGATTAATCTCTTTCTGGTTGGAACAAGGTCATGAACTTATTAATATATCTCGCTCCTCTTCGAAGCAGCTACCAGGGGTCAGAACATTAACATGGGACGAGTTGGAGAGAAATGCTGATCTCCTTGAAGGACTTGATGCCATTGTGAATTTGGCTGGTGAATCCATAAGTCAACGTTGGACTGCCGCGGCTAAGACGCGAATTGTTCAATCCCGCTTGCAGGCAGCGGAGCGTATAGCCAAGCTTGTCGCGACAATGGATCCAAAGCCAAAGGTTGTTGTGAATGCTTCGGGCATGTCGTATTACGGTATCTCCGAGACGGACACCTTTGACGAGAACAGTCCTTTTCGAAATACGGACTTTCTAGCTGATGTCGTCAAGCAATGGGAGGCAGCTGCAGATCTTATCCAAGGTACACGGATCGTGAAGGTTCGAGTTGGACTTGTGTTGGATAATAAAGAAGGTGCATTCCCCAAGATGGCACTCCCGTATAAGCTTGGCGTAGGCGGCACCGTTGGCAGCGGCAGGCAATGGCATTCGTGGATACATATTGATGACATGGTGAGATTGATTGATTTCTGTGTACAAAATGACGCGATAATCGGTCCAGTGAATGCCACGGCTCCAAATCCCGTTACTAATAAAGATTTGGGACGTGCGATTGCGACTGCTATGCGAAGACCGAACCTGTTTCCAGTTCCTGCATTCATGATGAAGCTGATTTTTGGCGAGCTTTCTGTACTGCTTCTGAAAGGTCAAAAGGTGATACCTCGTGTCCTGCAGCAGCATGGATTTGTATGGCGTTTTCCATTACTAGCAGGCGCGCTTAAAGATTTAATTAAAAAATAGCTTTTCATCCTTATTAAAATTGTGTACAATTAAATTGTGCGAAATAATAGTAGCGGAAGGTTGTGCCCCTATGAGCGTTCATCAATTTCAAGTAAAGAACATTCGCGGTGAAGAGAAATCACTTAGCGAATACAAAAATCAGGTCCTGCTCATTGTAAATACCGCGACACAATGCGGATTAGCTCCACAGTTCAAAGGGCTTCAAGAGTTACACGACACCTACAAGGATCAAGGATTTAGTGTCCTAGGCTTCCCCTGCAATCAATTCAGAGATCAGGAGCCTGGCGATAATAAACAGGTTGAACAAGCGTGCCAACTTAATTTCGGCGTTAATTTCCCGTTATTCGCCAAGGTCGATGTGAATGGCGCGGATGCCCATCCGTTGTATCGTTATTTGAAGAGTAAGGCCTCTGGCCTATTCGGTTCAGGCATCAAGTGGAATTTCACCAAATTTCTAGTAGATGGCAATGGGAATGTAATCAAACGTTTCTCCCCAACAACGACGCCGCGCAAAATCGAACGGCAGATTCAGAAACTGTTGGAAAAATCACCCGTTCATTCTTAAGTTCAGCGTAAATGAAAAAGCATCCTGTCCTATTCGGACGGATGCTTTTTATTCATTTCACATATTTCTTCGCTTTTTCAATCGCTTCGTCTTCCGTTGCGCCCGTAATGTATCGGCCATTAATAAAGATAAATGCGAACCGCGAACATGGACCGCAATACGACTTGCACGCAACTTTGACTTCCGTGTCCGGTGCAATGGCACTTATTTTGGCAAGTGCCGATTTCACCTTCATGTGTTTGCATTTATCACAAATGCGTATATCATTCCGCATTAGTGGTCTCCGTGGTTCCCCTTGCTTGGGTTAGTAATCATGAAGCCTTCTTCTGGTGTGTAGAAGTAGTCAATACGAATACCGTCTAGAAGCGGCTCCGTTTGATCTAACAAAACATCAATTCCTTTATCCGTGTTTACCACGACATCATTTGCTGTTTTATCATCAAGACCCAAACCATAGTGAGCATGATCACCATGCTTATGCGTCACTTGTACACGAACCAACAAATTTTTGTTTTCTTCTTTATTAAGCTCCAATTGAAGTACCTTTGCTGCATTACGAGAAATTTTGACTTTCATATGTACACATCTCCTGAAACAATAAATTTTAATTCTATTGTAAAGAATCTACGGCACGAAATCAACCTTGTCCTATTCTGCCCTTCTATTGCCAAATTCCATAAGGAACTTTAAAATACATAGTAGTATGACTAATCATCCCTAATTACATAATGTTAACTTACTAACCTATAAGTAAGTAACCTACCCGACTTTGATGAAAGGAAGCGATCTCATGTCAACGCTTGAAAATGAAAAAGTCGCTCCACTCAGCAACTATGTTCCCAAAACACCCAAAGAAATCGAATGTTCAGTCGAACGAACACTGGAAGTCATTGGCGGTAAATGGGCATTTCTTGTACTTCGTGAATTGTTCTGTGGAACGAAGCGATTCGGAGAGCTGCAGCGTCAAATTACAGGCATTAGTCCGAAATCCCTCACGGATATTTTACGCCATCTCGAAGAACATGGGGTTTTGGAGCGCATGGCGTTCCCTACAGTTCCTGTGACGGTCGAGTATACGTTGACACCAAAAGGGCAGGATCTGCATCAAATTATTAAAGAGATGAAGCTTTGGTCAGCAAAATGGACATAATGACTATTTAGGGATACTTGCAGAGGAGAGGATCTTGATGATTACAATCAAAACAAAAGAACAAATTGAAGCGATGGGGAAAGCAGGCCGAATCCTTGCCGATTGCCATAAAGAAATTGCGAAGCTGATTCGCCCAGGTATTACTTCGTGGGAAATCGATCAATTCGTAGAAGGCTTTCTTGCTAAACATGGTGCAACCCCTGAGCAAAAAGGCTATCATGGCTATCCCTATGCAACCTGTGCATCGGTGAATGACGTCATTTGTCACGGCTTCCCGAAAAAAGAGCCTTTAAATGATGGTGACATTGTGACCATTGACATGGTCGTACGCATCGATGGCTGGTTAGCAGACTCCGCTTGGTCTTACGCGGTTGGCAACATTTCTCCTGTCGCTGAAAAGCTGCTCCAAGTTACGAAGGAATCCTTGTATAAGGGTATTGAAAAGGCTGTTGTCGGCAACCGAATCGGAGATGTCTCTCATGCCATTCAAGTGTATGCCGAGTCGCAAGGCTTCTCCGTAGTGAGAGATTTCATCGGGCATGGGATTGGCTCCGAAATGCACGAAGAGCCGCAAGTGCCTCATTATGGACCTGCTGGCAAAGGACCGCGGATTAAGGAAGGCATGGTCTTCACGATTGAACCGATGCTTAATGTCGGTAAATATCATTCCAAGGTTGACCAAGATGGATGGACAGCTAGAACGTACGACGGCAGCTTATCTGCACAGTATGAGCATACGATTGCGATTACAAGCAATGGACCGATTATTCTAACTGAACAATAACCAATCTGGAGGAACAGGGATGCTTTCTTTTTACAAGAAATATTGGCGAACGGTATTTGACATTGGGCTCATCGCACTAACCGTCTATTTATTCATGCTGTTATTCAGTTATTTGTACGCTATCGCCACGCCAATCTTTCTGGCTTTGATCATTTTCATGATAATTGAGCCTCTAGCTCGCTTCTTGAATCGCAAAGGCATGAGCAAATCGTTGGCTTCCGCCATTTCCACCTTGGTTTTCGTCTTGATCATCCTAGGCGCATTGGCCGGTGCAGTCGTTATTTTTACCAGCCAGATCATGAGTCTTATCGATAAAATCGATGACTATGCCGCGATTTTCAATGACCAGATCATTCATAGGATTGCTGAATTAAATGATCGCTTCCAAGCAATGCCTGACGATGTGACTGGCAAGGCCAAAGATTATGCTGGTCAATTTGCTGGAAAAGCTTCTACCTTGCTTGTTGCCTTTTTATCCGGTTTGGTCGCTTCCCTGACCTCCTTCTCCACGTTCATGTTCAATTTCATCGTCGGCATCATTCTCGCATACTTCTTAAGCATCGAAATTGAATCTTGGAAGCGTATAGCAAGTGAGCAAACACCAAACACCTTCAAATCTGCTTTCTTTTTCCTAAAAGAGAATGTCGTGAAGGGGATTGTGTCTTATGTAAAAGCACAAGCCAAGCTCATCACATTGACCTTCATCGTTGTTTTTATTGCGTTGCTCGTTCTTAATGTGAATAACGCTTTCTCTATCGCACTTTTGTCTGCTGTCTTCGATGTCCTTCCATTGCTAGGTGTTTCCACCTTATTCATCCCGTGGATTATCTACCTTTTTATCGTCGGAAATACAACATTAGCGATTTGGCTTAGCGCATTGCTCCTTGTTGTTATTCTCGTTAGACAAATTATGGAGCCCAAAATCACGGGTGAATCCTTGGGTGTTTCGGCGTTCACTACCTTAGCATTCATGATTGTATCGCTATCTCTCTTTGGTGTGGCAGGGGTCATCCTCTCTCCAGTTCTGATCATTTTGATCAAAGCCTTACATACTCAAGGATATTTGCAGCGTTGGATCCGAAAGCCTGAGAACGAATATACCGAAGGTAAGCTGCCGTATAGCGGAAATTAGACGGGTACATGGTAAGCCCCCATTCTTCAAGTTGAAGAACTGGGGGCTTTTCAATGTACATGCAGGACTATACGCGGTGCATATTCCGATATATGGAGGGTGCCATGCCGATTTTTTGCGTGAACACACGTCTCAAATAAAAGCCATTTTCGTATCCACATTGCGTTGCTATCGCGTCCAAGGTACACGTTGTATTTTCTAATAGGTGCCTCGCTCGCATTAGTCGCAAATCGTTAATAAACGCCGATGGTGTTTGGGCAAAGGCTCTCCGAAATCTGCGGGTTAACTGAACAGGCGTAAGTCTTAGTGAAATGGCCAACTCCAACATCGAAAGATGAGTCTCAAAAGCATGCTCGGTGAGGAAGCTCCGCGCTTGGTCCATTTGCTCATCTATGACGGTAGGCGAGTGATCGTCTCGGATTTGTTGGTCCATATAAGCCATACGTAATAGATCATTCACAAGGTGCAGCTTATGTTGCGTACTTTCCTCATCCCACCCTTGCCATGTTCGCAAATAACGATACGTAGATGAAAGACGCGGCATATCTGTTAACGACAACTTCCCCTGCCAATCAGAATCGTTCTCGAAATGGGTTTCCCCAATAAACTGAATGAAGTGAAAAGTAAGCGGTTCAATCGTTTTTCTTCGAAACACGGAGCGCGGCGGGCACAGGACAAGATCCCCGAATCTCGCCTCTCCTTTTTCCACTCCGATTTCATAGAAGAAACTGCCCTCCTCCACTGCAAATAATGTCCAGCAAGCATAGTCATCTCGCTCAAGCATAAACTCTTCCTTCTGATGCCAGTACACATGGGATAAAAGCTTTAAGGCGGGATCGCGATAGGTCATTCTTCCACGCTCCAGGCAATGAAATAAAGTATATGCTCATTGTAACTCACTGCATGTTAAATGGATATGATCTCATTTAAAATGCATGGTAGAGATATTATTACTAGTGAGGTGCTCATAAATGAGGCATGAAATCGTTACATCCGATATCACCGTCGTTGGTGGAGGATTGGCAGGCATTTGTGCAGCTGTTGCTGCAGCACGATTAGGTCAAACGGTCTCTCTGGTCCAAAACCGCCCTGTTCTTGGCGGAAATGCAAGCAGTGAAATACGCGTATGGGTGTGCGGTGCCACCTCGCATGGTGTCCATCGCAATGCGCGAGAAACCGGCATCATGGGTGAACTTTTCGTAGAGAATCAATATCGAAATATCGATGGCAACCCCTATATCTGGGATTTGGTTGTACTTGAGAAGGTGAAAGCCGAGCCGAATATTACGTTGTTCCTGAATACAGATGTACATGAGGTTGATGCTTCAGGTGATGAAAATAACCGGGTTATTCGCTCAGTAACTGGCTGGATGATGGGATCGGAGCGACGTATTCGTTTTGAGAGTCGTGTATTCCTCGATTGTACGGGGGATGGTCTAGTAGGCTTCCTCGCAGGTGCTAAGTTCCGGATTGGTCGCGAAGCACAGGACGAATTTAACGAAGAATGGGCACCACTTGTACCGGATGATATTACATTAGGAAGCACGCTGCTATTCTATACCAAGGATGCTGGCCGACCTGTCAAATATATAGCGCCAAGCTTTGCTAAAGATATTACGCAAACAACCATTCCTTTGAAGCGAGTCATTCGCAGCGGCGATAATGGGTGCGCTTACTGGTGGATTGAATGGGGCGGTGAGCACGACACGGTTCATGATAATGAGCGAATTCGGGATGAGCTCTCCTCGGTTATCTATGGCATTTGGGATTATATCAAAAACTCAGGGAAATTTGACAGCGCCAATTTAACACTGGAATGGATTGGATCGATACCAGGGAAAAGGGAATATCGCCGTTTCGTTGGGGATTACGTGCTGAATCAAAATGATGTGATTGCGCAGGAGCAGTTCGAGGACCGCGTCGCCTTCGGCGGCTGGTCGATTGACTTGCATCCGCCACAAGGCATGTATTCGACTGCCAGTGGCTCCAAGCATATGCATATGGATGGTTCCTACCATATTCCGTTCCGTTCCCTCTATTCGACCAACGTGTCGAATATGCTCATGGGTGGGCGCAATATCAGCGCGTCCCACGTCGCTTTCGGAACAACACGTGTCATGGCGACATGTGCTGTCATTGGCGAAGCCGCGGGTACTGGCGCAGCGCTTTGCGCAGCGAAAGGGATTTCGCCGCGTGAGTTGCACAGCCAGCACTTACGCGAGCTGCAGCAGACGCTGCTGCGGCAGGATGCGTCGATTCTCGGCGTGGCGAATGCCGACGAGGCCGACCTCGTGCGCAGCGCGACGCTGACAGCCTCCAGCACGCTGACAGAGCTCGCGTTGGTGCAGTCAGCGGGAGTTTATCCGTTGGAGACGCATGTAGCGCTTCTAGTGCCTGTAGATCCGTTTATTGACGGCGTAGAGCTGTTATTGGATGCCAGCGCTGCGACAGAGCTTACTGTCGAGCTATGGCACACAGGTAAGCCTCAGAATTACGTCCCTCATTCGCTCGTAACATCGGTCGTGGTACCTATAGGTGCCGGAGCTGAGCAATGGGTTACGGCTGCGCTGAAATGGGAGCCCGCGTATGCACAGAACGCGTTCATCATTCTTAGAAGCAACCCTTCTGTGTCCGTTCATCTATCAGATCGTCCGCAATCCGGCGTGCTATTCTTCAAGCATATTGCCGCTGCAGAGGCTACTGCAGACTTCGGAGATATGCATCATCATCAGCCGGTGATTGATTGGAGTCAGAGGGGCTTAGTTCGGAAGCCAATCTGCTTCAGACTCCTCTCGCCTACTTCCGCCTATGCGGCTGAGAAAGCAGCGGACGGATATAAGCGGCCTTACGGCAGTCCGCATCTATGGTCATCCGCCGGAATCAGTACGGATGAATGGCTAGAGGCTAGCTGGTCTGAGCCTCAAAGCATAGGGCAAGTGCATGTGACGTTCAATGATGACGTCAATGAGGATTTAATTAACTTGCATCACCATCGCACCGAATTCGAAATCATTCCTGAATTAGTTAGAGATTACAAGCTGCAAGTGTGGGTTGGAGAAGCATGGTCAACGGTTGTTGAGGGGCTGGGCAATCATATACGGCATCATGTTCATGTGTTAGACAGCGCCGTATCAACCACCCGTCTGCGTGTCGTTGTTGCGTCTACGAACGGCTCTCCGCATGCCGAAATCGTGGAATTGCGTTGTTATCAATAGTGCGGAGTAGAGAAGAACCGATATGGCCACGTGAATCGTGGTTGCTATCGGTTCTTTTTTGCGCATGAACGTAGGGAAAGTACAATGGTGGGATTTCGGCTTTAGTCGATGATGGAGTTGCAATTAGCATGGACAAGCATTCCTAATTATTTGGAAAATAGGCACCAATTGCCCTTGCTTAACCTTACATGGTGTGTTATATTAAAAGTGCGTAGAATCAATGTTTTCGCTTTTAAAAGCTGACATAGGAGTGATGAAAATGTTACAAATTCCGCATGGCGAAGAAATTATTCGTGTTGAAATGACGGTCAAGGAAGCGCTTGCACTAACTGGCGCAAAATTCCCTCAAAATCAAAAATTGGAAACCGATGCAATCAAGAAGCTTAAACAATCCTTAGCAGATAAAATGTTCACACCCAACCATTAATTCATACAGATATTGGCCCCGCGAGGCAGATCGCGGGGCTTTTTATTTATTGTGGCCGCGGTTAGGCTCCGGTTTCCGAGCCTATCTCTCACGCCCTGACACTGGATATTCCAGCTTCAGGATGACTGTTGGAGTAGCTAAGCCTCGCTGTCGCTGGATATTCCAGATTCAGGATGACTGTTAGAGTAGCTGAGCCTCGCTAACGCTGGATATTCCAGCTTCAGGATGACTGTTGGGATAGCTGAGCCTCGCTGACGCTGGATATTCCAGCTTCAGGATGACTGTTAGAGTAGCTAAGCCACTCTGACGCTGGATATTCCAGCTTCAGGATGACTGTTGGAGTAGCTAAGCCACTCTGACGCTGGATATTCCAGCTTCAGGATGACTGTTGGAGTAGCTGAGCCACTCTAAAGCTGGATATTCCAGCTTCAGGATGACTGTTGGAGTAGCTAAGCCTCTCAGACACTGGATATTCCAGCTTCAGGATGACTGTTGGAGTAGCTGAGCCTCGCTGTCGCTGGATATTCCAGCTTCAGGATGACTGTTAGAGTAGCTGAGCCTCGCTGTCGCTGGATATTCCAGCTTCAGGATGACTGTTAGAGTAGCTGAGCCTCGCTGACGCTGGATATTCCAGCTTCAGGATGACTGTTGGAGTAGCTAAGCCTCGCTGTCGCTGGATATTCCAGCTTCAGGATGACTGTTGGAGTAGCTAAGCCTCGCTGTCGCTGGATATTCCAGCTTCAGGATGACTGTTGGAGTAGCTAATCCTCGCTGACGCTGGATATTACAGCTTCAGGATGACTGTTGGAGTAGCTGAGCCTCGCTGTCGCTGGATATTCCAGCTTCAGGATGACTGTTGGAGTAGCTGAGCCACTCTAAAGCTGGATATTCCAGCTTCAGGATGACTGTTGGAGTAGCTGAGCCTCGCTGTCGCTGGATATTCCAGCTTCAGGATGACTGTTGGAGTAGCTAAGCCTCGCTGTCGCTGGATATTCCAGCTTCAGGATGACTGTTGGAGAAGCTGAGCCTCGCTGTCGCTGGATATTCCAGCTTCAGGATGACTGTTGGAGTAGCTGAGCCTCGCTGTCGCTGGATATTCCAGCTTCAGGATGACTGTTGGAGTAGCTGAGCCTCGCTGTCGCTGGATATTCCAGCTTCAGGATGACTGTTAGAGTAGCTGAGCCTCGCTAACGCTGGATATTCCAGCTGGCGCAAATAAAAATCCGCCCCACAACAAGGGGCGGACCATCTTTAGTTGATTTTCCTACGTGTCAATATACACGGAACACCTCTGCCGACAGCCCCAGGCTGCGACATCATTTCCAAATAGCGCATTCCCCTTGAGCAGGGCGTTTTGCACACCTTGCACGTGGCTGATTCAACCATTCTCATCGTGTACTGAGCACGGGATGAAAGTTCCTTTTTCTTCTTAACAACCTTGCCTTTACCTTTAGGTGGTGCCATATTCACGCCTCCCCAACAGCTTCCTTACTTCAGTATATGAAGTCTGGGCTAATCGGTTCGTGGCGATCACACGCAAGTTGATGCAACTTGTCTACGGTCCCTACTGTTCTTGTTCTTATGCACTTTTCTTTATGCACCTATGCGCAAAAGGTGTATAGTTCTACTCCTCTCTTACAACTCCAAGGCTGTCAAAAGAATAGGAACGACTTCCTCATAAAGTGAAGCAAATGTTTCTACGGGCAGTGGATTTACACCTAAACCTACCTCTACTGTAAAGCCTGGTCGCCGAAATTGTTGAATGAACCAGTCCTTGTATCCCGCATCACTGCCGGAAAGCTTCACGGCCTCATAATCACTGGCTAAGGCCAACCGCTCCGCAAGTGCTTCGGACTCTGCAGGCTCATAGTCTCGGTAATTCCAATATATTTCTCTTCCCTGTGTATGTAAGGCAACGACGAGCTCGAAGACATGGCTCTCGGTAAATTGAGCTAGCGCCGCAGCTTCCGGTTCAGATAACGGAGCTTCTCCGCCATAATCACGCTCGCAAGGTCCCTCATGCTCCCTTCTCAACTTCTCTTCTTCCCAGTGTGCCGGGAATTGATCATTGAGATCCACGCCTCGGATATTCGCCTTCCAATTCAAAAACGATAAGGAACCACCATTCCATGCCACTAACGCTTCACGATGCGGATGTTCCTCAGGCAGTCCATGTAAGACAAGCTCGACGCCATCTGGATTGACCATGGGTACGACCCATAGCGAGTATTCGGACAAAATACGCCTTACGTTGCGCCCCTGCCAAGCTGTCCCTCTGGCGTAGGAGCATGCTAAATCCTCAACAAACTGCATCAGCAGCGGTGAGGTTATCCATTCATTCGCGTGCATAGCCGCATTGAAATGGATTTCCTTTGAACCATGCCCGATTCGCAGCGCATGTATGTCCCTTCCCATCACACTTTCGCCGATACACGCGATTTGCAAAAAGGGATATATTTTGCCTAGACGATTCAACTCATTACCCAATGTCTCATACCCATAACCTAACACACGACCACCTCACAGCTATTTACTACTTACGTATGGCTATGCTTATGCCTAGGTTGCAGGAATCATGCGGTATCTCAGTTACAGCCCCTTAAATAAAAATAGACCCTTAAGGGTCTATTTGCATCGTTTAAATAATAGTTGGTACCTGCCACACAACAGGCATGAAGCCAATATATTCCTTGAGCCAGTTCTCCGCAATCTCGCGGAAAACATTCGGCGCGCCACTGCAGAAAAACTGATGAATCGGCATTTCTTGGGAATTCTTTTGCATGCCCCTCTGATACAGGATCGTGCTTATATCTCTAGCTGTCTCTTCAGCCGAAGAGATCAAAGCTACTTCCGGACCCATAACCTGAGAAATGGATTCCATAAGAAAGGGATAATGGGTGCAGCCCAAGATTAAGCAATCGATTGGCTTCCCTTTCAAAGGTCTCAATGATTCTTCCACGACAGAATGCGCACGATCGCTGCTAAAAAGCCCTCTTTCAACAAATGGAGCTAGTAATGGACAAGCCTCACTATAGACACGGATATCCGGCGTAATCTGCTTTAATGCCGTTTCATAAGCTTGACTGCGTATCGTTCCATCCGTGCCAATGACACCGACTACACCGCTTCGTGTCATTTTGATTGCTGCTCTAGCCCCCGGTGAAATCACACCTATTACAGGAATCGAGACACGCGCACGAATGTCTTCAATCGCGACAGCAGTCGCCGTATTACAAGCAATCACAATCATTTTGGGATTAAACTGAAG
Source organism: Paenibacillus sp. P4_A9 (assembly GCF_056402415.1). NCBI lineage: Bacteria > Bacillati > Bacillota > Bacilli > Caryophanales > Paenibacillaceae > Paenibacillus > Paenibacillus sp. P4_A9. The sequence goes on along the minus strand of NZ_JBFUHL010000006.1, from coordinate 146,035 downwards.
TAAGTAATCAACGATTTGACGAGTAAAATAACGAACTTCATTCGCAGGTCGGGGTCCATATGGACTCCTGGCCGTATCTCCAAAATAGATGACTTTTTCATGCGGCAGCTGTCTCATCACTTCTTTTACAACAGTTAATCCTCCGACTCCGGAGTCCAGTACGGCTATCGCTTGCTGCACACATATCCGCTTCCTTTGCCGGTTGATGAATTCATAAACCACATGGTTAGGATATGTGAGGACAAGCTTAAAGGTACCAAGAGTAGTACACAGATTTAGAGCAAATCTTCTTTATTTTGTAGGCTGAAGCTCCGTCATAACTCCGAATTCATAGCCTCTCTTTTTGATTTCTTTACAAATCCGATCAAGCGCCTGCATGTTTTCAATAGACCCCTGATGCATCAAAATCACATTACCCTCATGTAGATTATTCATAATATCGTTATAAGGATCCTCAGCGCCATTCGCTCGGGGCTCCCAGTCACGCATGGCCGTTGACCAGAATACAGAGGTATAACCCATACTGGATACCAAGCTTAAATTATGAGGATTATAGTGACCGTAAGGAAAACGGAAATAGTTCCCAACCTCTTTCCCGGTTATTTGCTTATATACAACTTCAAAATCCGTAATTTCCTTACGAATCTGATCGTCGGACAAGTCATTAAAATCCGTATGTGTCATCGTATGGTTAGCAACAAAATGACCGTCTGCCACAATTCTTTTCAAATAGTCCGGGTTCTTCTTGATGTTGTTTCCTGTAATAAAGAAATTAGCTTTGACATTATTTTCTTTGAGTGATTTGAGCATGAGATCAACCTCGATTAAAGGTCCTCCTGCATCAATTGTTAAATAAACCTTTTTCCCTGTCCCAACCCAGACCGCTTTCTGATCATTGGTAAAGGATTTGGTTTCTTTCGGGAAATCAGGAACCTGACCTGGTTTTTTCTTCATATAGTACCAAGAATACGGAGTCCGATCCGCTGGCAATGTTTTGGATTTGGAAGCGTCCGCTGTGGCAACAGCTTTGGGTGTAACGCTAGGTGTCGGCGTAGCTGGTGATGCACTTGGAGATGGCGTTGCGTTCGGTGTTATCGTTGGTTTGGGAGTCGCCGTTGGCGTTGGCGTAGATGCTTGGTTAGGAGAAGGTTGAGCTAATTTAGGAGAAGATAAAGGCACTCCATTGGGAGCTGCTTCATTATTGGCAGGACCTGTCAGGCTTATGTCTGCACAACCGACCAATGTGATGCTCAGTAAGATCAGCAGTGCAGCTTTATGGGTACGTTTTGTCATGAGTTACACCTCGGGTAAGGATTGGATTCTTCTTCCATCCTATTCGACAGTGATTGACAAATTACCTGCCTAACCATAGAATCACGGGGGTTATTTTGTAGCGCGATAGGTTAAGAATTGTAAAATAGTAATGAGTATGAACGCTGTACCAGCTAGCATGGGAATGGTAATAAAACCGAGCCAATTTAAGTAATCGGTATCACATGCAATCGGACCACAGCCTGTACCTGTTTCTTTGAATACACCTTGTTGTAATAAAACGTGATAGATCGAAATGCATGCGCCCCAAATCGTTAACGGCAGCACATAAATCGTTATTTTGTAATCTCTACGAACAGCGGCAATACCAAGAATAACGACCAATGGGTACATAAGAATGCGCTGATACCAGCATAATTTACAAGGAGCCAGATGCATAATTTCAGAAAAGTACAAGCTTCCTAGCGTGGCAACTAAAGCAACTAACCAAGATAGATGCATGCCGTTGTCTCTCAGCCATTTTTTTGACATGTTGATATTATCCCCCTTCTATTTCCCTATTATAAAAAAATAGTAGTAAGAAGTCACGGGATTGATTCTCTCGACCTACTAAAATCGTATATGGCTTACGAATCATATAAAAAGTCCGCTCACCATCAGGTATTTAGTACCATTAAGTGCTACAATGTTTCTATTTTGAGCTAATTCAATTACAATTAACATATGGAGGGATTCCTATGATGAAGCAATTTGAAGGATTCGGTAAATTTTTGGAGAGCTTGCGAGGGAAAATGTCCTTGCGTGAAGCAGCAAACAAGAGTGGACTTTCCCATGCCTATATTCGAGATCTGGAATTAGAGCGCAATCGTTCAACGAATGAAAAGATCAAACCATCCCCTGTCACCTTAAAGAAACTGTCAGATGCCTATAAGTTTTCATATACAGATCTCATGGAGAAAGCTGGCTATCTTGAAAAAGAAAACCAGGATAGTCAGGCTACACCCTTGGCTCTTCCTCTGGAAGACATTCTTTTAATAGAAGTTGGTTCCACCGAAATGACCTATCATACGCGGATCGGTAAGCGCAAGTTCCCTATGCAGTCACTATTGGATTTCAGTCATTTCCTAGATCAGTTAGAAGAACAAGGCTTTAAGAAAATGGATACAGATCTATTTGTCAATTTGTCTCATGTGAAGAAGTATGATGCCAAAGAAGGTAAGCTTTATTTTGACCCACTTGGTGTAAGTCTATGTGTGACCATTGCGGCTGTTCGACAAAAGAAATATCATGATCTCATCGTTCGCAGTGTGGCCAAACATTCAGGTAACGACCTCGAATTTCACTATGATACAAACCGGATGACGGACGCTAGGCTTTCATCAATCCAACGACAAAACTAAACATTTTACAAAAAGAAGGAGAAAAATTCAGGAAATTCTGAAACTTATCTCCTTTCTTTTCGTCTTATATGATGACTATATGGTTTGATTAGTGTTAGAGAGGATAGATGCCTAACCATGGCTGTTCAACAAACAACCACCCGACAGACAACGATGCAAGCGAACCTTAAACACAAACGCTCTGCGGGATTTCGCTTTTTGATGTATACAATTCTTAGCATCACCATACTCTCAACCTTAGGTTTAGGCTGGTTTTTCCTGTCTTCCTCTGGCTCGAGCCTGCGCTTCATGATGGCAGATACGATCATCACAACACAACATCGGGATTGGGCAAAGTATTTAATTGGTTCGAGCGAGTTACAGAAACGTGTAGCTGCGTATTCAAAGCGTTTTGACGAAATGGGAACCGAGAAGGATCGCGGACTCGTTGAAATCGCTCCACAGCCCTCACAAGCCCCTGCTGCTGTCGAAATCAAGAAAGAGTTAGTAACGATTGAAAACATTTCAGGCCCAAACTTCAAGGGTAAGCTCGTTACCATTTCAGACCCTACCAAGCTTCGAATTGCTGTGCCCGAGAAAGTGGGTAAAGGCGAAAAAGTTTCCTCGATGGTCAAACGTACCGGTGCTATCCTCGGTGTGAATGGCGGAGGATTTATCGACCCGAATTGGGAGGGCAATGGCTTTCAGCCTGAAGGCGTCGTGATCTCCGGAGGCAAAATCTTTTACAACGACAAGGGCATGAACGGTACGGTGCAGATCGTCGGGATCGACAAGCAAGGCCGAATGATTTCAGGTAAGTACAAAGTATCTGAGCTGCTTGAAATGGGTGTTCAGGAAGCCGTTTCCTTCAGCCCTCGGTTCATCGTGAATGGTATTGGGCAGGTTAAAAGTCAAGCCGATGGCTGGGGTATTGCTCCGCGCACATGTATGGCACAAACCAAAGACGGCTCTATTCTGTTTGCCATCATCGATGGCAGACAAACACACAGCATTGGCGCAACGCTATATGATGTGCAGGAAATTTTCTTAGCTCATGGTGCAATCACCGCAGCCAACCTAGATGGGGGCGCTTCAACGGTGCTTGTCCACAATAATGCCATTATCAATAAACCTTCGAGTGAATACGGTGAAAGATACCTTCCTACCGCTTGGCTGCTCTTCGACAATCCAGAGACGGCCGACATTAAGAACGTATGGGAAGGTCTAGATATTAGTAAAATAGATCCATCCAAATGGTAATTAGGCAAAGAAGCAAAGTACTCCTTGCGAGGAGAACTCTGCTTCTTTATTTTGCGTACTAGCGGCCTACGATGACCAAGTCTTCTGCAGCTTCCGATGCTGCGATATCATCCAGGACCTCATCGCTTGATTGCGAATCCTTCCAAGAACGAACTGTCTCAACAACACTTGCTGTCGTGTCTTTGACTTTACCAACAAGTTCAGTGGTTGTGGAACTCACTGTTTTGGCAGCTGCTTGCGTTTTTTGGCTAACTGTACTTGCAAGTTGAACTGTTTTGTCGCTAACCACGGTCGCCCCCTCTGCAATGTCACTGCGTAGCTCACGACCGGATTTCGGTGCAAACAGCAAAGCTGCTGCAGCTCCAACTAAACCGCCTACGACTGCACCGATGAGAAGATCTTTTCCTTTTTTTCCATTGGACATGTGATATCCACTCCTTAATGATCTGATTTCGCACTCCGATGCGCCTGCCATCTCAGCCACAGCTCATACCCTGTCGTTGCCCATTCCATGACGTCTTGGATACGTTTCTGGTGCGTATGAACGACCTTTTCCGCACCATGTAAGGAATCGTTCATCATACGTGAGGCCTTGCGCAGTGTGGAAGCGACTTCCCCGACAGCTATCCCTGCCTTTTCAACCGATTGGATACTTGGCTCTAAGGCAAGGAGTTGCAAATGTACCTCTTCCGTAAGCTGCCCTAATTGCTTCATTAGATTCTCCGCTTGTTCTGTAGTATGGCCAATCTGCTGTTTAACTTCAACAACCGTGTCCCCTAACATGCGAAGCGTTCGTGTAGCCGTAATGAACATACGAACGGTAAACACAATGAGCACTAAACAGGCAACAGCCAAGCTGACGATACTGATCTCAGTCCATGTCATGATGGGTCACCTCCTGTGAGCTGAAAGCTATGAGGGTTGATGAGGCTTCTAGACGAATGCCTATGAATTACTACAGTATAGGTAGGTCGGGCTTGTTTTGACACAAACATACTGGAAAAATTTCTGGAACCTGTCATAATGAACAACAAATGCATGGATATGAGTTAGGAGAATCTAGAAATGAACCGAGAACAAGGCCTACAAGAAATTGAACGTACTCGTATTATGGCGATCGTCCGCGGCGTGCAGGAGGCGCACATTCTCTCTGTTGCTGAAGCACTTCACAAAGGCGGCGTCACCGTCATGGAAGTGACCTTAAACACACCTGGCGCGCTGGTTATGATCGGTAACCTCCAGCAGCAATGGGGTGATCAGATGTTCATCGGAGCCGGTACTGTGCTGGATCTGGAGGATGCCAAACAAGCCGTTCTCGCTGGAGCTGCCTTCCTTGTCACACCCAACTTGGATGAAGAGGTTATTGCATGGGCGCGGCAAGAAGGCATTCCGATCTTCCCAGGTGCGATGACACCAACTGAAGTTGTGAAAGCTTGGAAAGCTGGGGCTACTGCCGTTAAAATATTCCCTAGCGCAAGCTTAGGCTTGCCCTATATCAAGGAATTAATGGGACCTTTGGACAAGATCCCGATGATGGCAGTTGGTGGAGTAACGGAGGGCAATATCAAACAATTTCTGAGCATCGGCTGTTACGGCTTGGGCATTGGCGGCTCGCTGATTAACTTGAAGGAAATTGAAGCCGGTAATTTCGGCTGGATTACGGACAAGGCGGTTCAGTTGCTCGCGGCTTCGCGAGGTTAAGGTCATAAAAAACGGAGTTCGCGAATGACCGCGACTCCGTTTTTGTTTTGCGATTGCATGTGATACCGCCCAGCTCGGGGCACATGCCTTAACTTTGATAACCGGTTACGATATTTTTATCCCCAACTTTAACAGAAACATCTTTCGCTTGACCATCGCGCGAGATCTTCATTTTCAACAAATCACCCACTGCCGTGGCTTGGACTGCTTTCGTTAATTCCTCTGTATTCGTAATCGCTTTACCATTCACATCCAGAATAACATCATACTGACGAATGCCCGCTGCAAAAGCTGGGGAACCTTGCTGCACCTCCGCTACGACAGCACCTTTTGTACTGTTTAATTTCAAATCTTCCAGCATGTCATCTGTGATGTTCTGTAAAGCTACGCCGATATAAGGGGCTGGATCTTTCGGTATCGATTCGTTATTTTTCAGCTTGTCTACGACAGCGTTGATCGTGCTTGCAGGGATCGCAAAGCCCATCCCTTGTGCTTCAGCATTGACAGCTGTATTTATGCCGATGACTTCACCATTCAAATTTAACAGCGGACCACCAGAGTTACCAGGGTTGATGGCTGTATCCGTTTGTAGTAAATGCTTGTAATTCCGCGTGCCCTGTTCATCATCTATGCTGATCTCACGTTCCTTAGCGCTTAAAACGCCAGTCGTTACGGAGTAATCGAAATCATATGGGTTGCCAATCGCAACAACCCACTCTCCTACTTCTGCTGTGTCCGAGTCACCTAATTTCAACGCAGGGAACGCTTTATCTCCTTGAATTTTGAGGACAGCCAAATCCAAATCGTAGCTGCTTCCAAGTAGCGTTGCCGTAAATGGGGTATTATAGCCTTGTACGTAAACATCGATTTCGTCGGCCCCGGCAATCACATGCTCATTTGTTAAAATATAGCCGCTATCATCAAATATGAAGCCGGTTCCGATCCCATTTTGGATGGTATCACCCGTTTCTGTCCCTTGCTGAAGCGAATTTCTTCGGTTCCCTGATGTGTTCGTTTGTTTAACCTTCGTCTCAATTTTGACAATAGCAGGGCTCGACGCTTTCGTAATTTGTGGAATGCTATTGGTGCCGGAATTGTTTAGCGACGCGGTTTGAACACCCGCAGCTGCTGCCGCCGCGTTAGCTGAGGTGATGTTTGACTGTACCGTTTGAGCATCATAGCCAAAAAGATTCAACTTGTCCGAAGTGAACATCAAACCTCCGACAACAACCGCCCCGGCCATAAAAGCCGCAAAAATGGGCTTCACTCTAGAACTGTTTCGCTTGCTTTCAACCTTTATATCAGTCACGTCCATATGCTTGTTCATATCTTCATTCATACGATTACCGCCTCTCGATTACCACAATTTGTTTTCTTGTTGATAGATCAAGTATAGAGCGCTAACCTGAAGTGAGACTTAATTTGGGCTGATTGCTGTATGAATGCTAGCTGAAAGTATGCTGAAGGTTTTGGGATGAACAAAAAAAAGAGCCAAGCGGTTACCCGCTCAACTCTCCTTCAACGCTATTTATTTTGACGTATGATATACACACATTTGTTAGCACCTTTGGCGAGACACTCTGTACGCTCTACATCGGCATCCAGCAAATTACGGAAGAGGGATAGCTCACACTGACAGGCCTGCTGAAACGTGTTAGCGACCATTGCAATTGGACAGTTGTGCTCATTGAAGATATAAGCGTCTTCTCCCTGCGCTGACCAATTTACCATATAGCCATTCTCATTCTGGATGAGCGCTAATTCAGCCACGCGATCTTCTAAGCTTTTGGCTTGCATCCTCGATTGATAGCGTGCTTCGAGCTTACCCTGCCTGCCTTCAAAGAGCCGTTCAATTTTCTCATGGCCTTCGTCTTCTAATAACTCGTCTAATAAATCCAATGTTAACTGCGAATATTTCTTGGGAAATAATTCGTCCGCCTGTGGTGCTAAGGTATACACACTGGCTGGACGTCCCATTGCTTGCCTCACGAGCTTGGCCTCGAGTAAATCATCCTTCTCCATCGAATGAATATGTCGTCTTACCGCCATCTCTGTGATCCCGAGCTGTTTAGCAAGATCCTGAACACTTAGCGCTCCTTGCGTTTTGAGCATAGAAAGAATCACTTTACGCGTAGATGTTTCTAGTGTTTGATTCACGCTCTCACCCGCCCTCGGAACTCGTTTAGGTCTCATTTTACAGCATCACAGGCAATAAGTAAATTACGAAACAACTATGTATGTTATGCCAATTCACTCTTGATGAATGCTCGAACAGACGCCGCAAACTCCTCAAAAGCCGCTGGGATTTTCGGTATTAATGGATGAAGGGTTTGACGATTCCAATCTACAAAGTCCTGTACCAGTGGTTTCCGAAGCTTCACTAATTGCAACAGCGTCTCGGTCAGAGACTCCGAATAGGCCCCTTCACCATGCACGATTTCCACAATATCTTCATAGCTGCTTGCATCTCTTAAAATAAAAGCATCGATGAGCAAGCTCCCAATATCCGTCACAGTTTCTATGGCTAAATGTAGGATACGCTCTTGGGAAAGCTGCCAGACGAGATCATTATTACCTTGTGCCCACTGCGCTTCTAATTGCTGACTAGCCTCAGCCAAAACCGATAGAAACTGAATACGCCCATCAATTTGTTCATGATTAATAAAATACATGGTCTATCTCCGTCCTCTTTTTCGCCATTTCGTCCAAACCAACATAGCAAAAAAAGTGATAATAACTAAAAATATAAGCAAAACCGCCTGCATCAAATATTCGTAACTCACGTTCATTCACCCTCTTGATTGATCTCTTTGTACATGCTATCAACAGTTTATCGTGGGTAGATGAGAGCGTCAAGCTACGCGGGCTATCGTTCGTTGAGTCATTGTCCTCTTCTTGGGTTCATGTTACAGTGAAACGAGAGAAAAAAAGGAGAATTTGCATCATGTTATCCAAACCAAAGCTGTCAGAAATCGATATTGTACGTGCGATTGCCATCATTGCCGTCGTGCTCATTCATGGTACGTCCGGTGCCACTCAACTTCCTATTGGGACGGGCTCTCAGGCTTTCTTTTTCACCCTCAACAAAGCTAGTTTGTTTACCGTTCCTTTATTCATTTGGATCAGTGGACTCGTGTTGTTTTACTCTTATTATGACCGCTGGGAGCCAGGGATGGCGCGTGTTTTTTGGACGAAAAGGCTGCAAAAGATACTTATTCCTTATTTCCTATGGTCCCTATTCTATTATTTATATAACCAAGTCATGTTTCATGGCACGATGCATGTTGATGCATTCTATCTTCTAAAGCTACTTCTATCCGGAAATGCGAGCTATCATCTCTATTACATGGTCATTATCGTTCAGTTCTATCTGCTGTTCCCATTCGTGCTTACGGCGGTAAAACGATACACGTGGCTGCGTCGCGGCCTGATTCCTCTAGGTATCGGCATTCAAGCGGCTTCCTATACGTGGCACCATTGGGTATTTCCGCTTCCTGAATACGCCTCATTGTTCCTGAGCTATACCGCCACATTCAGTTTCGGTGCTTATATGGGGATCTACTATCCTACGATCGTGACATGGGCTTCCCGTTTCAAAAGTTGGATCTGGAGCGCCGTCCTCCTTGCAGGCGGATCTTTCGTTGGCATGCTCCTGCTTCAGCAATATGGGCTCGCTGACCTCGAAAATACATGGTTCGAGCTAGCGCTTCTCGCTTACTGCATGACCGTCCCGCTCATGTGCGTGCCGTGGGCACGTAAACAGCTGGCACGCGGCTCACGCTTCGGCGCCACTTTATCTGCCTTAGGCGCAGCCTCCTTCGGCATCTATCTCGTGCATCCCGCGATCCTCACCTTGTGGGATCGCATTGCCCCAGAGCCAGCGCCTGAGCGCATCTGGCTCTATGATTTGCACACCATAGCAGCCGTACTCATCGGGCTGCTTGGATCTTGGCTGCTCGTGCGCGGATACGCGCGCGTCGCAAAGAAAGGTTCCGCTCGAGGATGAGCGGAACCTTGTTTATTTCATGCGCGCCAGCCAGGCCCAGCGCCGCTGCTGTCTGCGGCTATAGCGAGGCAAGCCGCGGTAAATATCAAGCGCTTCGCGATACGCGCGCCTGGCGTCTTCTTCGCGGCCTAGCTGCTTATACAGCTGGCCAAGTCGGTAGTAAGCCTCGACCGATGAGGAGTGCAGGTCGCGGAAGTGTTCGATAAACTGCGCCGCGCGTTCCGGTGCAAGGGGAGCCAGAGCCTCGCCGAGGCGCAGGTAGGCTTCGCCATATTTTACACGCGGATTAAGGTCAATTGCTTTCAGCATGAAGGCTTCACCCTCGGCAATACGTCCTAGTTTCAGCAGACACAGTCCAATTTCATAATGAACGTCAGCAGATTCCTGCATGATCGGTAGTGTTTGCTCCAGGTAGGGCAGCGCTTCTTGATATTTTTTGCGTTCAATCAGGATCCGCGCCAAGTCTAGCTTCGCTGAGGTATTGTGCGGGTTCGCATGAAGGTCAATTCGGAGGCGTGATGCCTTCCGACTTAATTGAAACGGCCTCCAAATATTCGGGAGGATGCCAACGTACCTTCTGTCCAATACATATAGAATCACGAGTAAGATTAGCAACGCTAGGAACGGATTACCAACGATTCGCCAAAGTAAACCAAATAGTAATATTTTGATAAGCAATGTATATTCCCCCTTCTTAACTTCCTTATACTACCATATTATGCGATGATTGTTCATCCCTCTACTAAGAAAAAAACACCTTGCATGAGCAGGTGCTTCTATCATTCGAGATTTTTCGCCAGCAGTGCTATACTAGAAAGAAAAAAGGGAGCTTCCACATGAAAGATTCGCATAAAGCTACATGGCTCAAGAGAAAAAAATTAGGACGTTCCAGGTATTTAATCATGTTCGGCATCGTTCCTTGGGGAATCGGAGCAGCGCTCCTCACGACCCTGTTTGAATATCTATGGTTTCAGTCCATTAATTCCGTTTGGATTCCGACTCGACTGCTCGTGTTCGCATTTGTCGGCTTTTTTGTTGCGAATGGACGTTGGATGACGATGGAAAACCGCTTCGAACCGCCTGCACCAAGACGACCGTAAGGTCGTTTTTCTTTTTTTAAACACTTGGTGTAAACCAAATTTCCCGGAAATCAATCCAGCCTAAATCGTTGATCGTGACACCTTTGATCGAGTCATGGTACGTCGTTTGCTGCGATCGATGAAGGACGAAGAGGAACGATTTCTCCGCTTGCAGCTCATCAATCAATTCATGTAAGCCCGCAATACGCTCATCCAGTCTAGGATTACTCAGAATCCCCTCCATTTTCGAATCAACCCACGCCAATCGCTCAGTATTCAAATGGGCACGAACATAACTGTTGCTTTGTTTCAACGTCTGAATAATATGAAGGTCATAATTGCTTTCCATGCAAATGTGATACAAAATAAGATCCGCTTCATCAATCGTAGCCAGCTGCATCATGTCAGATTCACTTCGAATCTTAATTTCAATGGGAATCCCAATCTGTGCACATTGGCGGCAAATCCACATCGCATCCTCATTGTTATTCCGATAAACATACATATGAAGTGTTTCACCCTTATAGCCCATTTCATCTAGCAAAAGCTTCGCTTCAGAGATATCTGTTCTTGACTTCGTTAGTGGGTCCATTGTTGGCAAAAAGCTGCTTGCTGGTGCTTCTCGAAAGCCGCCAAGCTCTTCAATCATACGCTCACGATCAATAACGAGATCAACGGCTTTACGGAAGTTCGGATGGCACTGTGGGCCTCTTTTGTTCCTATTAAACGTCAATAAACTGCAGCCCATGATCGTCTGTTCGATCTGATGCCATTCTGAATCTTTATCGATCGCACCCACTGGTTTATGAGAATTCGATTGCCCGCGAAACACTTGAACCTTATCCCAGCTTGGCGTTGCTTCTTGTAGATCGGAGGGCAATAACCAAATTTCGATGAGATCCATATGCGGCCTAACGCCAAAATAAGAATCAAAGGCACGCAGCTTACAAATGAAATCATCGTTTCGTTCCAACCTGAACGGCCCTGTCCCAATGGGCATTCGCCCAAAAATCGACTCATTATCCTGGCAAATTTCTTCGGGGACAACCGCCATAGACGTATGTGCTAGCTGTTGAAGAAAAAGCACATTAGGCTGACTTAATTCGATGGCAATAGCACTTCGGTTCAGAACCTTAATCGTCTCAATGCTTTCCGTCATCCAGCCTTGCGTGGCGGCCTGCCCCAGCTTCTTTAATCGCGATAAGGAGTAACTTACATCATGCGCTGTCATCTCTCTACCGTGATGGAAGAGCACACCTTTTCGCAAATAAAAGGTGTAATGCAAGCCATCCTCGCTGATTTCCCAGTAGTGAGCCAGATGCGGCTCTATCACCTTCGTTTGCGGATTGTAACGAACTAGCGTATCGAAAATTTGACTAATCAGATGAAAATCAAATGCAAAAAAAGAGTGCGCAGGATCCAGCGTCACCAGCCATTTATAGACAGGCACACGCAGTGTATCCTTAAAACGCTCCTCGTGTTCAACCGCACGGTAACCAAAAAAGCTGAACAACCACTCGATAAAGGAGTCCTGCAGTGCTTCTCCCTTACCCAGTTGATGAATCAGCTCAATCGTGCCCAAATAATCACCACGACTCGCAAGCGCCATCGCTTGTTTCGAGATCATGTCCTCCGAAGATACCAAAAACGTAAGCTCGGAAATATTCCCTCTACCCCGTCCAGGCTTCCAGGAAATCCAATGGTGATCGCTCATTTTTTTCAATAAAAGCTTCACATTTCGTGTCGAACAATATAATTTCTCAGCTAATTCTTCTAACGTAATCGGCTGCGGCTCATGCTCAACACCATGCTCAAAACCCGCGCGTAGCTCCAAAAAATGAGTTAGTAGCTGCATGTTCAACGTCCTTTCTATGAGAAAACTTCTATCGAAGCATTTCAATGTTGAGCGACCGCGTTTAGTGGTAAGTTTTATCGCCAAATAGAAAGACGTTTTCGGGTACCGAAAACTTATACTTTCTATTGTGGTAAAAGGGGAAATCGTTGAAGTGAATTATACTCTTTTTGTTCCCCTTATTCCAGAGTAAACTAAACGTATCAGGAAAAGAAAGGAAAGTGACCCTCATATGCAACCAACAGACCTCTATGTTTCAGAGAAGTTAATGGAATGGCAACAGCACGATTTGGAAAACCAATCGCGCGAGCACTGGAAATGGAAATCAGTTAAAAAAAGAAAAGTCTACGTGCTTCTAACTAGCTTGTTCTTCTTGATTTAACTCGTTTTCGTATCGCAACCACGACAACAATCAGAATGAGCGCACACAGAATACCAACTCCGTCGACGACCACATCGATGGCGTGCCCCGTTCGGTCCTTCACGAACGACTGATGCCATTCATCCGTCATTGCATATAGCAATGAAATTAGGAAGGAGCTGACCAAAGCTATGTTCATTCTGACAGGCTTAGCTAGTAAAGCTATCGACCAAAGCAGGGCAAGCACAGCGTATTCGCTAACGTGCCCTGCTTTTCTTATTAAGAATTCAATCAAATTAATCGGATCTTGCCATGAAATTACTTGGTGATCATACGTAAACTTCACTTTGGGGATATGCTCTCTCAACTTTTCAGTAGAAAGCTTCGATTCCAAGTATGGCTTCAAGCTCTGCTGCTGATAAGGCTCGGCGGACTTCATATAGATGAAAGCCATCCATAGAATGGCAGCAACTAGGAACACGTAGAACATCGTCTTCGATCGTGTTAACTTCGGCATAACGGCCCCTTCCTATTCCGGATTCAATTTTTTGCGAATACTGAACAAGGCAAAGAATTCAATAACCATTAAATTCACTGCGGATACGCCATAAAAAGCCATCCCGAACATCATCTGAAACTGATCTGTCGTTACTGACTTCCACCAAAAGACAGCTGCTGCTGTCAGCACAATATTCAGGACCGTCGTGATCCAAAACGAGAACCCTAAGCGGTTCGTCTTCCGCATCAGAAGAACACCAATGACAAACGGCACCACAAAAGCGATACCTAAGAAAACCCAATACAACACCGCGTTTGACACTTCAACGTCACTCCCAAACGATCAACTAGTTTATGCTAACTAGGTTAGCATGAAAATGCGCATGAAAACAATATTCTGCCCCTTTTGCAACAGAAACGACATATAGTTACTAGGATAGAATGTTGCTAGAAAAATCCTGGATTACAGGTATTGCCTGTCACCTCATATTCATGTATAATACAAAAAGTCGACGCTTGTAAGCGACATCACGGGGCCTTAGCTCAGCTGGGAGAGCGCATCGCTGGCAGCGATGAGGTCAGGGGTTCGATCCCCCTAGGCTCCATACAATGAAAACCACGATCCTTTGGGATCGTGGTTTTTTGTATGGATCATGGGGTGAGAACCCCTCAGGGTTCGCCCGCGCGGACGGAACGGATGAATATGCTTCGAAGTCATACTTCAAGTGCAGGAGCACGGCGTCTGAATCCACCGCTAAAAGTCCTCCTCGATTAAGCTTCGTCAGCCATTCAAATCAGGATTCGGACATCCCTTGACGGGGTGCCATGTTAGTGGCATCCCCCTAGGCTCCATACAATGAAAACCACGATCCTTTGGGATCGTGGTTTTTTGTATGGATCATGGGGGTGAGAACCCCTCAGGGGTTCGCCCGCGCGGACGGAACGGAGCGTATCCCACAATCACCGCAGCGGGCCGTTTTGTATGAGGCACCATAGTAAGAGTGACAAATCGCTTTTGCTTTTTCGGTAAGCTGTACATATGCGGTCACCGTTCGTCACCCTTCCCTTGTATTTGATCAAGGATATCTGATGCTGCATACGCAATTTCTTATTAGGTATATACTGCATGTCTGTGTTTCCTCAGCGTATGACTTATGGCAATTGCGTACTTTCGTAACCGTTGAACCCTCAAGTATTTCATCAAAATTTAGTCAGCCGAGGCCCATACCCGGGATGAATGCTTTGCATAAATTATTTTGTAAGTACTCGTTCGGGGAAGTGATCATTTGCAGCTATACTATTTAGCATCCAAGCAAGACGTTATTGAACTCATCCGCGAATTCATTGATCAGGCAAACTATAGTGCTGCCATTTATTTACTTGAGATTATTCAGCAGATGGAGGAGGAAAATCGATCCTCAGTACTCATTACAGTAGTAAAAAATCATGACGATTCGAAGTGATTCTCGATATTTCAAATTTATCAATTGGGTTATTGTTGTAATTGACATTCTTCGCTGCCAGATCGGCACCAAGTAACTTCATAGGACCGGATAAAGTTTGCTTCCTTTGAGCGACGGGTTCCATAGAGTTCAAACCGAAATACCCCTGCATCTCCTCAACCCAATAAATAGCCGAATACCGATCGTAACCAACCCATGGAATGTAGATTCCATATTCAGTCTGGATCTCTACAAACCATTCGGTAACGTACTTGTGATGCACTCGATTACCTGGCGTAGTTCTTAATAAATCACGATCTTTCCAAAGATCGTAGGGGATTTTATCTTCTTTCGTGCGCGCCTCTAGCAAATCCTCAGGAAGCCAGTACATCTGAAGAACATATATTGTCGGGTCATCTCGACGCATCATAATGACCCTGGATACTGTAAGATCCGTGGTTTCAGATAAGTCAGACAACGATCTGATTATTTGCACAGCTCTCGGCACACCAATTTCACCTAGGAACTTACTTCGAACATTTTATATTTTAATGGAAAAAGCTAAGGTCCCTCAAATTAACTAATTTTCCGTTAATTAGCTTAATCAAAAGAAAAACCGCCCTAATTAAAGTGCGGTGCCATGCAAATCAGGATTCGGACATCCCTTGATCTAGGATTCATCAGTGATTCAAGTTATAAATAGTGCATCGTTATCTCACTTCTGACTAAAAATCTTGCATTAATACCCGTCTGCCCAATTCCCTTTGATATGTAGTAAGCCCCATATTGATTTTTATGTAGACCCTTATATATCCCCATTCGAGGCAATATACCCGAGTCTTTCATTCTAAACAAAAATGGAATATTAAATTGTTTGCCATGTAGATGTCCAGCCATTAAATAATCGTAGTACTTGTTTAAATGTAGAACGATATTAGGATCGTGCGTAATAATGATTTTAGTTCTAGTTTGATCAACATTTTGAAACGATGTTTCTATGTTGCTCTTACCTGAATCAAAATCATCAATTCCAATTAATTCAATTTGATCTAAATGTACCGATTCGTTTCTCAATACATGTAATCCATACTTTCTTAACAGATTTATTAAATCCATGACATTTTTTTGCTGATAATCATGGTTGCCGAGTACACAATAAATAGGTACATTACCAATTGTCATAGCTCTTAGATACTTTTCTAGTTTGAAGAGTTTTTTACGACGTCTGGTAAAATCACCTGTAATACATATAAGGTCTGGTTTTTCATCATTGATAATAGCGGCTATTTTTGTGGGACTTATTCTTAATCGTTCTACATGCAAGTCACTAATCTGTAGGATTTTTAAATTTAAATCCAGAGGATATTTAATCCGTTCAATTTTTAGCCATTGTGTAGGTAAGATAAAATTAATATAAATCAAGAGTATTAGAATCACTATGTATATATAGATCACTTCACCATTCTCCTCACATAGAAGATTCATTTTGTTAAAGTAATATTCATTCTAGATAAATCTGGAATATCCCTCTTATTTTGCAAGTGATTTCAATTCTTTATTAAGTTTAGCAATGCCTTAAAAGTCCACTATCAAAATAAAAAATTCTACTTAATTACTTTACAGGACACCTAATGGTGTTATATTATTACATTGTGAATTAGGACACTGATCGGTGTCGAATACTAAATAATTAAAAAGGAAGTGGATTCAAATGTATATACTATCCCTCGTTATGCAAAGTTGGCTGCTTTTCTCCATGGCCTTCTTTGGTGTAAGCAAGATTACAGGAGCTAAGCATCAGGTTGACCTGTTCGATTCGGTTAAACTTCCTCAGTGGTTCCGCGTCATTACGGGTTACCTTCAAATTATTGGATGCATCGGTCTCATTATCGGCTACTGGTATCCGGGAATTGCCGGATGGACCGGAATATTCATAGGCATTATGATGCTAATTGCAATCCTATCGCATTTCAGAGTTAAACATCCGATCGGAAAAATATTCCCGGCTATCTTGAATGTTGTGATCGCTATTGCCGTAGTACTCTTATATGCTGATAACCTGGCCCATCCTTTTGGGTAAGTTCAAATCGATCAACAAACCCGCCTGAGTGGAATACATCCATTCAGGCGGGTTTTGTTTGTTACTTATCACGAGCGCCAGCTTCTACCAATAGCGCTTCTATTTCTTTGAATCCCCGCGTTTTAGCGTGCCTGAGCGGTGTGACGCCCTCTTTGTCGGGAATATTCACATCTGCCCCATGTTCAATTAATAAATGAACAATTCCTTGATGCTTAATTCCACCATTACTAAGCACAATGGCTTCCATCAAAGCAGTCCAACCGAGATTGTTCACATGGTTCACGTTCACGTCGGTCCGTGTTAACAGTTCCTTAACCACCTCCACGTGTCCCCGTTCTGCGGCGGGGATTAAAGCGGTTCCCCCGTATCTGTTCGTTATCTTTGTATCGGCACCCGCTTCAATGGTTAGCTTGAGTATGTTCAACAGTCCTTCGGCACCTGCATACAGGAATGGATTATCCAACATGTTATCCCGAATATGTATATCAGCACCTGCTTGGATAAGCACTTTAACGGTATCGACTTGGTTACGATGCGTAGCAGCCATGATAGCCGTACGGCCCCGTTCATCCTGACTATTAACTGAAGCGCCATCTTTAAGCAGCTTGAGAACTTCGGCTGTATTCCCCTTTTCTGCTGCAACAAACAATTGAGCAGTCATTGCTTTCACATCCTTTTCCTCATGAACATTGGGTTCAATCACCAATCCCCTCTTATTTTACCTCATCCCTTCTTTCTTCGAAACAACAAAAGGCACGAAGAAAAATTCTTCGTGCCTTTCATGGTTACCACCTATTTTTTTGGTAGAAATTCATCCATATATTCATCCCTTTTCTATTGTTGTACAATAAAACAGTAATGAAAACTAATTTCATACACACGGGAAGGGTGAGCATTTCATATATGAAAATGGATTCCAACACAATCCTTATTACAGGTGGATCAAACGGTATAGGTTTCGAACTTGCTTCACAGTTACTTAAACTTGGAAACACGGTCATTATTACCGGAAGAGATCAAGCTAGACTGGATTTAGCAAAGAAGAAGCTGCCAGCGATACATACGTTTCAGAGTGATGTAAGTGATCCACAGGCCATTT
This sequence comes from Paenibacillus sp. P4_A9, assembly GCF_056402415.1. Taxonomy (NCBI): domain Bacteria; kingdom Bacillati; phylum Bacillota; class Bacilli; order Caryophanales; family Paenibacillaceae; genus Paenibacillus; species Paenibacillus sp. P4_A9. Next base: position 128,006 of record NZ_JBFUHL010000006.1, on the reverse strand, counting down.
CGGTTCTTTTCGAGAACGTGATAAGTGCATTTCCACAGCTAAATGTTCTGATCAATAATGCAGGCATTATGCGCAAGATTAACCTTCATGACAAAGAAACAGATCTGATCGATATCAGTCGCGAGGTAGAGACGAATCTCAACGGTCCGATCCGAATGGTAAAACAATTTCTGCCGCATTTAAAAAAGCAGCCTTACGCCGCGATCATGAATGTTTCATCTGGACTTGCATTTGTACCATTGCCGATTTCGCCGATATACTGCTCAACGAAAGCTGGCCTTCATTCGTTCACGAAGTCGTTGCGAGTTCAACTGAAAAACACCAATGTTAAAGTGTTTGAATTGGCGCCCCCATTAACGCAGACCTCATTAGTTGATTCGTTCGATGCTGATGACATGAGTGGCGTAAAGGCCATGTCTGTCACCGACATGGTCGGACAGGCAATCAAAGGTTTCCAACAGGATCGATTCGAAATCCGGCCTGGCCAAAGCAATGCGCTGAAGCTCTTGAGTCGAATCGCGCCTCAGTTTATTTTGAATCAGCTTAGTAAACCCGTCGACAGCATGCTGGCACATGGTAAGGAATAGCGATCTGACCCTTCACTAAGGAGGTTGACACTATTGAAGCGTTATACCCTAGCATCGATGAGCCTATTCATGATGGTTATACTTACAGCCTGCTTCTGGTCAAAAGATTCAGAGACTTCCTCCACGACTACGAGCGGCATTTCGCTAAGTAATATTTTCGAGCCGACTTCCTTCGAGCGCCCCGTTGGACTTGAGCATCGTGTTGGCAAACCGGATTTGTTGTATATCGTTGAGCAGCCTGGTCGGATCATGAGCGTGAATATTAATAAGCCGAAGGAAAAGCCGACTCTCATCTTAGATATTACCGGCCGCGTCAACGATAGAGGAAATGAACAAGGTTTACTTGGATTAGCCTTCCACCCGAAGCATCCCAATCAGGCTTACGTGAATTATACAACGGAGACCCATACGGTAATCGCGCGTTATGACACTGATTCCACTAACCCTGCGCTTCTGGATCCGAAGAGTGAACAAGTGCTGCTAACCTTTAAGCAGCCCTACCCGAATCACAATGGTGGACAACTTGCTTTCGGACCTGATGGCTATTTATACATAGCAACTGGCGATGGCGGCAGCAGCGGTGATCCGCAAAATAACAGCCAAAACCTGCAGTCCTTGCTTGGCAAAATACTCCGTATAGATGTTGATAAACAAGCCAATGGGCTCCTCTATGCGATCCCCGCTGACAATCCTTTTATCAACAAAGGGGCTAAGGAAATCTATGCCTACGGACTGCGGAATCCTTGGCGATTCAGTTTCGATACCGTTACTGGAAAGCTCTGGGCAGCAGATGTTGGCCAAAACAGATTCGAAGAAATTGATATCATAGAAAAAGGCAAAAATTATGGTTGGCGTATCCAAGAGGGGTTCGAATGCTACGAACCGAAGGTTGGCTGCAATAAAACTGGCTTAGCGCAACCGCTGTATACCTATGGTCGCGATCAAGGCGTCTCGGTAACAGGGGGTTATGTGTATAGGGGCAAAAAGCTTCCTGAGCTTACTGGTTCCTACGTGTATGCGGATTATGGTACGGGTAAAATCTGGGCTTTAACCCAAAGTAGTAACGGAACTGTCAAAAACAAAATCTTGCTAGAATCAGGCTTGAATATTGCTTCCTTCGGCACGGATGCGACTGGAGAGCTTTACCTTTGCACGCAGGATGGAAAGATATTGAAAATCGTTTAACTTTATTGGTGGGAGGCCAGTCACATGGTCTCCTTTCTTTATGCTTGACGATTGGTTAAAATTGCTATGCTGACGGCCCATCAGGCGGATTCTTTCATAAAGCGGAGGAGCCGCCTTTGCCTTGGTTGTACCGCTGGTGTCCTAACGGACACTAGAGACGTTAAATCATCAAATAAAGGTCTCTGCAGAAGCTAACGGACACTAGAGACCTTAAATGATCATGATCCGCTGATAAATGCGTGAATCATGGTCAATAACGTCATCTGTGTCCGTTAGCGTTCACGAATGGCAGATTTCAGCCAAATAGCGTCTCCTGTGTCCGTTAGCATTAAGGGGTTACGTGCGGAGGTGGTAACCCGCAGTTTACAAATCCATTTTTCTAAAAATAATCGTCTCATAGCTATCCACCCATAGCTTAGTTGAGTCATCCGCAAACGGACGATTGTCCGTCCCCGTTTGGTAAATTACATTGTGCTTATCCTGGATACAACCGTCGGCTATGGGACTATTGTCAAAACGAATAAACACGGCATCTGGCGATAAATTAACAACGATCAAATAAGTAACACCCTCATACTGCCTCGTGTACGACAAAACCATGTCACCTGAATTACGGATGAACGTCAATTCACCCTTCCAAAGGGCTGGATTGCCCGTTCGCAGCTGAATCAAAAACGCATAGTGTTCGAATATCCCCGTATCAAATTCCTGCCAATTCAGTTGATATTCATCGAATAACGATGTCCACGTTTCCAAGGTTGGCTCATTAAACTCCTGCCCCATCATCAAACATGGAACACCTTCTACTGTAAGCAATATAGTGGCTGCGGGTCCTGCAAGCTTTTCGCCCAAATAAGAAGCTATTCTTGATTGTTCTTTCTCCTCCAGCCAACTCATTCTGAGCGCATGTTTAGGGAAGCTATATGTAAAAGAGTTATAAATAGCAACGAAATCACTTTGCGTGATGGTTCCATCCATCCAATCGCGAATCAGGAGGCGCAGCTTACCATCGTAAGTCAAATCGCAAGCTTCAAGATGATGATATTCATCGTAGGACTGTGAAATTAGGATGAGATCCGCTTTCACCACTTGCAGCGCCTGCTTGATTTCGGTCAGGAAATCATACGGAGTAATGTCTGAGTCGTCCAGTCGTATACCGTCAAAATCAAATTCAACGACCCAATACGTCATCGCCTCAATGACATAACTTCGCATGTCACGATTATCGAATTGTAATCCCGCGAAATAGGTGCGATTAGGCACGTCGTAGTAAAGCTCATTTTGTTCATTCCGTGTAAAATAGTCAGGATGACTTCTGGTCATGACATGATCCACACTCGTTCTGTTCAAAACCCAATCCAGAATGACCTTCATCCCGTTCTCATGAGCTAATCGAATGAATGCGGCTAGTTCCTCTTTTGTCCCAAAGCTAGGATCGATACTATAAAAATCTTTCACGGCATAAGGGTCGCCATAGACACCAATCCTGCCAACATGCCCAACTTCGTTGAAGGGCATTAGCCACAGCGTGTTCACGCCGAGCTTTTTGAAATAGTCTATTTTATTAGCCAATCCCTTGAAGCCATTTTCAGTAAATACGCGAATATGAAGTTCATAGATGACAGCCTTCTTGATCCATTCAGGACTTTCAATAGCTGTAAAATGCTCATACATATAGCCAGGCCGATCCGCTGAGATCTCATTCGTTCTGATCAAAACATCACCCTGCTCAGTGACCGTTATCGCCGAATTATTTTGCCCATCTTCCGACACGCTGGGATTCGCGGGATCTACAATCCACGCCTCCCCATTCACGACGAATTTATAGAGATGCCTCCCCTTCGGTATGGCTAATTCAAGCTCCCAGCTGTTCTCATCCTTTCTTTTATTCATGAAGTTTCTATCGCCATTCCAATTGTTAAAAGTCCCTGCTACTGCAACACTTTCGATCTGAATATCCTTGTCAGCATACATGAATCGCACACCTTTTTGCCCTTTTATTGGAAAATTCTGCATGGACGTTCATCTCCTTATGAGTGGGAAATACGAATGTACATTCCCTTCTCACATCGTAGCGGTTATGTAAAAGTCTGCCAATATCCATTTCTACTCAGTTATGATGCGATTGTGTTGCCGACAAAAAAAATGCCGCTCACTTGAGCGACATTTGATCATTGCTATAATCTGTATAGGTAGCGATCCTTGAATTAAAAAAGCTCGTAAATATAATACCAGCAGCAAATACATCATTCCGAAGCCGCTGAAGTGACCTATTTTCACAAGGACCCAATGAGTATGAATCCGATTATAATCGAAAAACTTCAACATCCCGGAGAAATCCGGGTTGGGGTCAAAGTCAAAGTAAATGGTATGTTGTCTTACGAGAAGTCCTAGATTTAAATTGCAGGTGCAAACAATCAGTATTAACGCCCAAATGAGAACTAGGAAAATCTTCATGTGATTACTCTCCATCATTCTTTTTGAGTACATTACCTATCTAAACTATATCCTATATCTTTTACTATTACAAAATACCCCAAATAAATCATCTATTATTACTGCATATGAAAATGAATTTGAAGCAAACTAAGCGTTGTCTTGCTAAACCAAACAAACTTGGAGGAGTGGATGTTCATGCGCGAGGGATTGATTCCTGCTGTTCTTGGAACTGTCGTTTCTGCATCTGGTGCTACCATGCTAAAAAGCAAGTATAAGCTTCTTGGTATCGGCGTGCTAGGCTTTGGGGTTGCTCATGTGATTCTTGGAGCAATTGATTTGGTGGAACATCGTTAGGTTTGTGAGATCATCGAACATTATAGTCAAACAAGCAGGCGCCATTTCATTGGCGCCTGCTTGTTTATTTCAACTATTTAAGCTAATTTCGCCCCAAGCTGCTTCACCTTAGCCAACCATTGGGCTCGCTTTTCTGCCGAAGATGGCTTTACTGGCCCGATTTCCGTAATACGCACAGGTGTGATCCCGCAGAATTGCAAAATATTATGCTTCATCACGCGATACCCCGCGTGCTTGTTGACCCATCGGCTATACCAGGCTGGGGTGTCTGTCGTTACAATAAGATGAGCGGATTTGCCCACCAAGAGCTTATCCCAGAGCGCAGATTTGTCCTGATATTTGAAGGCGAAGCCTGGTAAAAAGACACGATCAATAAAGCCCTTCATCATTGCCGGCATGGCCCCCCACCAGATGGGATAGACGAAGACCAGATGATCTGCCCAGCGAATTAACTCTTGCGCTTTTAATAAATCGACCTCAAGCTCTGTCCGCTTGCGATAACCAAACTGCAGATTCGGATCAAAGGTAAGCGTGTTGATATCAATCCTCTGAATTTCGGCATTGCTGCCTGTCACCCCTTCTATATAGGCGTTCGATAAGGCTGCACAGTAGCTTTGCGGGTCAGGGTGTCCGTTAATGACGAGAATATTCGATTTCAAGATGATTTCCTCCTTATTTGCGACTATAATCAGCATAGAATGAATGCGACGAGAAATGAATGATCAAGTACGCAAACCAATTGCTTATTCGCGCAAAGGAGGGATTTTTAACTTGAAAAGCCAAGGCGTTGCCATCTCGATGGTGTACCCCATTATGAAAACGATCGTGCATAAAGGCTTGGATACGGAGCAATTCTGTACATATGCTGCCTTCGATGCCAGTCTCCTACAGGATGTTGAGTCTCGCATTTCAGGCGAGGAATTGGAGCGTTTAACGATCGCGGCTGCTAGTTTCACACAGGATCCGTATTTCGGCTTGCATCAAGGACAAATCATGGAATTCTCCGATATGGGTATCCTCGGGTATGTCATGATGCACTCCCCTTCCGTTGTCGATGCGCTAACCGCCTATCAGCGATATAACGTGCTCTTATGTAGCGGATTTAATTTGGATTGGGAAGTACAAGGCAATGATGTGCTAATCAAAATGTTTCTACAGCACCCTGATCAAGGCCACATGTCCCGTCATTGCATCGAAGATATGGCAAGCTCCTTATTCCGATTGATCGGCAGGCTAAGTAATCGGCGCATTCCTATGCTGGAGGTGGCTTTTACACACGCAGTTCCCGCCGCGAATTTAACGCCTTATCTGCAAGTATTTGGGGTCACACCCCAATTTGGAGGAACAGATAATTATTTGCGTTTAGGCAAGGATGTGCTAGACTACCCGATTCTCTATTCCGATGCGAAGTTACTATCGGTATTTGAGAACATTGCATGTGAGAGTCGACAAGAACTAACTCAAGCAAGCCATTTCACCGAACAAGTCGTGCAGTGGATGCGCACCTGTTTCCCTTCCTATTTCCCTACCTTACAACACACCGCAGATCACTTCAGTATGAGTTCACGCACCTTGCAACACAAATTGAAGGAAGAGAATACGTCCTACAATGACCTTTCCACCCAGATACGCAAAGAACTAGCCATGGGTTACCTTCGAAAAAGGGAGTACTCCGTTGGCGAAATTGCCTATGTGTTGCATTTTTCGGAGCCGAGTGCATTTCAAAGCGCTTTTAAAAAATGGACTGGATTAACGCCTGGTCAGTATCGGGCGAATAGCTCTAGCGAACGTATGGGGGCGAATGGATGAAGGCCAAATCTAGCTAAATGGATAGGAGGAATATGGCGTATGGCTCCATTTATTGCACTTGTTTCAACGTTTCTATTATTACGAGGAATTGGTTATGTGGGGTGGTCCTATTTCGACGATTGGCACGCCGCGTTGCAAGTTGCACTAGCTGTCATGTTTCTACTCACGGCTTCTGCCCACTGGGGTAAAAGACGAAAAGATCTCATCCGGATGGTCCCGCCCTCATTCCCAAGATCCTCGTTGATCGTATCGATCACTGGATATTTAGAAATCGCGGGTGCCATCGGTATCCTGATACCTTTGACGTCACTCGCTGCATCTATTGGCTTAATGCTCCTCCTGCTCGCTATGTTCCCCGCGAATGTGTATGCCGCTCGCAATCACTTGACGATTGGCGGCAATCCTGTGCCACGGTTGTCCATTCGAATTTTGCTGCAGGTTGTTTTTATCGGTGCTGTGGTGTTGGCATCGCCGGTGTTTGGGTAGCGACAAAAAAAGCTGACATTAGCGCATACGCCTAGATTTTGCATATACTGCTCTCAAAAGGAGGCGTATTGTATGTATCATCCCAATTTTCATCATGAACAACATTGTCATCGAATCCCTTTTTACGCTGGAAAGACCTATAGATATGATTATTTAGATGGTAATGTATTTATCATTCATTTCTTCGACTCCACTCATCGACATGATGAAGGGATTGCTGGGCAACATAAAGGATACAAAGGTTACTATGAATTTAATTACGTTGAGATAGCCCCTTGTATGTACTTTATGTATTGGTTGGAAGAAGTCTACACAGTTAGCCAAATTGTCGATCTCAATAGGATGGCAGTCTATACCCATTATACTTATGACAAAAATGGCGATCGAAAAAGCTTTTTCCATTCTGGTACAATAACTCAACTATATCCTACTTCACATTTAATGAGCTTATAATTTTTATTGTATCTTTCAGTGTTATGGACTTAGAAGAATATTGTCCTAACTTATCTAAAACCTTCGGTTTAATTCGACTTTCAAAATTTTCATTCCAGATAAACATGTTCCTAAATATTTCAATAGTCGGTTTATAGTTTGAATTTTCTATTCTGAGTAATTGTAAGATAAATCTTCTGATAATTCGATACTTCCGTTTCGAATTATCAGTATCCAAAAATATAATTAAATCTGCATTGTGAAAACTTTGGAACATCCACTCGTTGTAATGAGCACCTTCTATAATCCAAGTATTTGAATGAATTATTGTGCTCAATAGTTGATCTCTTTCTTCCTCAGTTCTTTTAATGTCTCTCGGTCTATCTCTCTTCCAAACGACATTATCCAATTCGTAATGTGGAATACCAAGTTTATTTGATAATTTTTTGGCTAATGTTGTTTTACCACATCCAACGGAACCTATAATATGTATTTTTCTCGGGGCAAATTTGTCCAATTCAACCATTCAACCTACCCTCTCCATTACAATTTGTTACGGTATCCTCCCGTTACTTGAACAGGCTACACGATAATGATGGTAGCCTGTTTTTATTATTTCGCTAACGTTCACAGTTAGCTTACTGTTGTCTGACACATTAAGAACTGACTTCCTTTATCAGTAATGAGTAAGTTATTTTCTCTATCGTACTGAATATAGCCATCTCTTAGTAGGGAAGTTCTTGCGTAAATAATCCGATTTCTATATGTATATTGTCTTCCGCATTTCACCATTTCTTTCAAATCATCCTCCGATAGCCCAAACCAAATAACCAATTTATTTATTATTTCATCTGTATTGAAGAGTTTTTCATCATTTAGTATCTGAAGGAATGGAAATAGGAATTCCTTATACGGGGGGATGCTAGACATTTTAGTTACTCAACCCAGATAAACGATTAATAATGTTGGGTATCTCCGCTAAATTATCACAGATTGCATCAGGCAGCGTAAATGAGTTATCTTTACTCTTTAGAATTGTGTACATCCCTAGTTCCTTAGCAGGTATCACATCAACCTTAAGACTATCCCCAATAAATACTGAACGCTCACTCGAAGAGTTCAACTTACTTAAAGCAATTTGAAATATTGCCTGGTCTGGTTTTTTAATATTAACCGAACCAGATGTAACGATGTCGCTGAAATAATCTGATATTCCTAAAGCGGAAATTTTGTTTCTTTGGTAAAAGTCTCTGCCATTAGTGATGATACCTAATTTATATCCTCGTTCCTTTAATGTCTCAAGCATTTCATGTAGTCCAGAAAATCCAACACTGTACACATGAAAATTATCATTCAAATCAGCAAGCAATTCATCGTATAGGCTTTTTTCAATATTGAAGAAGTCTACTAACCGTTCATAAACTTCCTCTTTAGGCATTACGATATTGTTTAGTTCAGAGAATTTTTCTACAAAATCTTTCTTGTCTGGAATAAATCTGACTAAGGAAAACTCTTCATATTGGTAATTTGCAAAGTTATTTAATGATTGGTCTTTATCAAGCAATGTTTGGTCTAAGTCAAACATAACTGTATCAATTCTACTCAAAATAATCCCCCCTATCAGATTAATTTGTATATTCTTTACTATTATTTTTCAACAAGACTGCCCTAAAGCTTAGAAGGCTGCCGTTCCATGCCGTTCAGCAACCTTCGTTAATCGTTTGCTTAATACGTATTGGGTCATTTCTCCTAAATCATCAATAATTACGTAATGCTACCCTTTAACTCTAGTATGCGCTGCTGTGCGGGAAACCCTAATCACATAGGAGTATGGAAGATAGGAAGTCTCTTGTTATGTTCAGCGTATGAGCGACCTCATCATCTGTCGCCGTGTAATTGAACAGAGCAAATGCATGCTTACTTGCAGGCAGTAGTTCCAACTTAACCGTTATCCCTAGTTCCCGAAGCCTCTCGGCATACTCAACACTATCTTCTGGGGGGAYAATCGTGTCCAACAAACCATGCATGAGGAGAGTTGACGGATGTTGAGCCGACACATGAGCAACTGGGGACAACTGGCGTTCGAGTTGGTGCCTCTCCTGCCATAGCAATGTAGCATTTTCAGGTGAAAAACCATCACTGCTTAGTAGATTTTGTTGTATTCTTATCTTAGATTTACCTATCAGCTGCGTGACGGGATTATAGACAACCAGCACTTCCGGCACGCATGAAACTACCGAACTTGTTGTCGTGTTCTCTACATGTTTTAGCGAAGTCACGGCGCAAGCCAAGTAGCCTCCTGCCGAATCACCAAGTAGTCCAATTCTGTTCGGGTGAATGTTCCACTCATGTGCATGGCTGCGCACATAACGCACAGCTTCCTTGCAATCGACAATACAATCTTCCAGCGTAATTTGATCTTCTACGGAACGAAAATTTTCTTCCTTCTGCATTAGACGGTATTCGACTGAAACACACACATACCCAAGCCTCGTAAAGTAGCGGCATTGCGGCAAAAAAATCTCAGGCTTGCCACTGTTAAAGCCACCTCCATGAATGAATATGAGACAGGGACGAGGACAATTTGACGGCTGCTCTGGCTCCATTACCAAAAGTCGAAGTCCCACATCAGCAATCCTGCGATATATCCTTTTTTCTAACCTGTCTGTTTGGAGAATCTCCCATTCTTTTGCTACATCCATCATATTTACAGACTCCTCGTTTTCCTAAAATATTGTTTACATTAGATCAGCAGCCTTCTCGTAATGCGTATTAAGCTCGTTCATCGAATGATTTCTGTAACCTCATATTTATTTAGATGCCATTGATAAATCCTCGGTACTCTGCTCTTGCGCAAGAACTAGCCGTTTATACAAGGAATCTAGCTTTGACATTAGATGATCATGTGTTCCTTGTTCCGCGATCACACCTTGGTCCATAACACAAATGAGGTCCGCATTCTGGACTGTCGAAAGTCTATGAGCAATAATGATTGTTGTCCGATCTTGCCTCATTTGATCAAGATTCCATTGAATCTGTCTCTCCGTTTCTAGATCGAGTGACGAGGTTGCCTCATCGAGGATCAGAAGCTCAGGTTCGCATAATAGAGCTCTTGCTAGAGCAATTCGTTGCTTCTGTCCCCCAGATAGAGTTACCCCTCGTTCACCAATCTCTTCTTCATAGCCATTGGGCAGTCTGCAAATGTCGTCATGTATGCACATGAGCTTGCAAATGCTAATCAATTGCTCTTCCGAAACGCCGCTTCGACCGAATGTTATATTATTTCGGATTGTATCTGGGAACATGTGTGGCTCCTGTGAAGTAATAGCAACCTTGGAAGCCCAGCTTTGCCTTGTGAGCTTACTCAGTAATGATCCGTTGACTARAATTCCTCYTGAAGTGGGTTCATAAAAACGAATGAGCAGTTTCGAAATCGTTGACTTCCCCCCTCCGCTCGTTCCCACAATTGCTAGTTTACCGCCAATTGGAATATCAAGGTTAAGACCTCTCAAGATAGGTTTGCTATCTTCTTGATATTGAAATAAGACATCCTGCAGCTGTAGGCTTTGTAACTTACCCTTCATTTTGAAAGTTCCATCTTGAATCTGCTCGTTATCTGTCACTGTTCTCAGACGATCAATATTAGCTAAAGTTCGAGCGCCTTCCATGTAATACTGAAAGATTTGTTCATACGTCCCCAACAGATCATGACTGAACTGGAACAATATTAGCAACTCACCTGGCGTCATGGTGCCTTGTACCACTTTATATCCGCCATAGATGAGCACGATAAGATCTGCACTCCAACGTAATGGATCACTCACTAACAACTGGCGGTTTACCAGTTTCCCTTCCTTCATCACCTTTTCAAAATATCGTTTAAACAATGTATCGTATATCCGCATTTCCCAAGCTTGACGCTGGAATGAAATAACTTCACGAGTAGAAGAAATTCCTTCTTCAATATGGACAAGTAATTCCGTCTTGCTGTCTTGAACTTCTCTGGCAGTAGCTCGTACCCGCGATGCGAAATATCGTCCCAATATAATATAGGTAACACTTACAACTGTAACTGCAAGTAGGATAATTGGACTGATATAGCCAATGGCTGCAATCAGCAGCAGTGCTGTGAATATTTGTTGAAAACCCTTTGGGATTTGGTAGGAAACACTTTCTCCAACCGAATGGACATCTTTATTAATGTATTCCACAAACCGAGTGATGCGTTCATTTTGAAAAATGTTAATAGGAAGGTGCTGTACACGGCTTAAGACGAATCGTCCTAATTCGACTCTCAAGTTGTGGCCAATTACATGATGAATCATCGCGTTTAACGTGTAGAGTAGTGGCGGCAATACGAGAGCAGCGCCGAACAAGGTTAAATAAAAGGGCAGCTTCTCATACATTCCGTCAAGCAAGACATCATCCACAATCCATTTTTGCAAAGCAGTTCTTGCTAAGCTTGTTATCGTCTCCAGCATCAAACAAAATGCCCCTAATAGGAAGGACCATTTGTAATTGCGTAGGAAAGGAACTATCCACCTTATGCTATGCATGGCTATATTCTCCTTCCGCCAATTGATAAAACAGCCCCTTTTGAGAGATGAGTTCCTCATAGGTGCCGATTTCTGCCACTCGACCTTCATCAAGAACAATGATAACGTCATAATGCTGAATGGTAGTTAGTCGATGGGCAACGGTTAATGTAGTTCTCCCTTCGAGCAACGCGTCCAGTGCATCTTGAACGGCTTGTTCACTGGAATTATCCAAGGAAGCAGTTGCTTCATCGAGGACAATGATCGCCGGGTTCTTTATTAAAAGCCGAGCAATTGCAATCCGCTGTTTCTGTCCTCCAGATAGCCTAATGCCGCGCTCCCCGACCTGCGTTTCATACCCATCCTTCATTTGTAAAATGAATTCATGTGCAAACGCTGCCTTCGCTGCCATTTCAATTTCCTCATCGGAGGCTTCTGGTCTCCCGAAACGAATATTCTCACGAATTGTCGTACCAAATAAATATGTTTCTTGAAATACATAGCCTACAGACTCACGAAGTTGTTGCAAAGATAATTCCTTCAGTGAGACACCATCCAAGGTGATTTCACCTTCAGTAGGGTCATAGAAACGGCCAATTAGTTTGATAAGTGTCGACTTCCCACCGCCGCTGGTGCCTACAAGTGCCACCTTTTGGCCAGGCTTCACATGAGCGGTAAATCCATTCAACACATTCGAACGAGATGCATAGTTGAAATGAACATTGTGAAATTGGAGCTCACCGAGCAGTTTATCAAGGTAAACCGGATTATTTACTTGCTGAATTTCAGGCTCTGTTTTAATAAAATCATAAAGTAATTTCGCCTGCCGAAGCACATAGGACTGCTCCATAATCGTGACAGAAATGCGTGTGATACTGTTCATAACAATCGTGCAATAGACCGAGAATGCAGTAAACTCACCAACTTGGAGTGTACCGCTGCGAACTAACTTCGCGCCGTATATATACAACACCAGAATACCGACACTAATCGAAACCCAACGAAGGGAAACTCGCAGATGCCGGTAAAGCAGCGAAGTGACACGCGTACTTTTCCAGATTTTGAACTTCTCCAGAAAACGTTGCATTTCCCATGATTCCGCGCCATATGCTCGAACCTCGGCGATCGCTGAGATCGTGTCGTACGTTTTTTTGTTCAATACTTCTCTTGTTGTCGTTTGAAGCTCGAGATAGAGAGTGGACTGCTTATCGATGTAGGGACCTCCGAGGTAGTACAGGAGATAGCATGGCATAATCAACAGAGTCAGCTTCCAGTTCATGGATAAGATGAGCGTCAGTGGAATAATCAAAGTCAGGAAAAGCTGAATCAAATTGGGCAAAAATCGCGTGTAAATGGTTTGTACGGAAGCAACATTTGTATTCAATAAAGAGAGCGTTTCACCGACTGGATGCTGCTCATAATAAGCGAAGCCTAGCTTGCGCAAATGCTCGAACATGCCATACTGCAAGTCTCGACTCGCCTTCTCTCTGACGGAGCGCATCAGTTGATTCTGTAGCGCTTTCGACGCGAACATGATCATCATAACGCCGAGCAGGATTAGAAGCGCATTAAGAAACAGATCCACCTTTTTTTGTGGAGCAGCATAGTCGATGACGTAGGCAATAAATTTAGGAAATGCCATCTCTCCCAAAGTGATCAGAGCTGCATACATAACCAGCAGAAATACCTGCCATTTGTATGGTTTTAAAAATGAGAGTGTCCATCCATAGATTTTCATATGCTAATGCATAGCTGTGCTTGCATACAACGCGCCCCCCTGAAAATAAAATCGAAATATAATTTGATGGTTGATCAAACGCTTGTTTTTAATTAAATAATTATACTTGACTATAACGGCATAAAGTTTAGCTTAAATGCAATGAATTGTTGTTTTATTGCACAAATTTTACTGATATAGCTTTTAATTGATCTATTTATCTTATAGCAAAAAACCAGAGCATCTGTAGTAAGCAGATGTCCTGGTTTTCTAATTCATTAAAGGGGATGACTTTCGTTCCCTACTTCACTTGCAACAGATTCATGATCATGGTCATCGCTTCGGCTCTTGTGGCAATCCCACTCGGTACGAATAGATTTTCTCCGCGCCCATTGACGATGCCTAGGGGACAAATGTACTAATCCCCTTCTAATTTGACGCACCGATTAGCTTTCCATTATCATGAAGAGGTACAAATAACTTATCGAGGTGATCCTATCGTGGCAGCTAAAGCGGATAAAATTTTTGTGAATTTACCTGTAAAAGATTTGGACAAGTCCATCGCGTTCTTTAGTGCCATTGGGTTTGATTTCAACCCTCAATTCACGAATGAAAATGCAACCTGCATGATTATTAGTGAACATATCTTTGCTATGCTATTGGTTGAGAATTTTTTCCAAACCTTTACGAAGAAAGAGATTGCTGATGCTACGAAAACGACAGAAGTTGTCGTTGCTTTAAGCTTCGATAGCCGCGAAGAAGTGGACGTACTCGTCGATAAGGCTCTTGCAGCAGGCGGAACAGCCTACAATGAGCCTATGGATCACGGCTTCATGTATCAGCGTGCCTTCCAAGATCTAGACGGGCATCAATGGGAACTGTTTTGGATGGATCCGAAAGCAGTGAATCAGTAAAACGAATGAGGCGGTGAGAGCGAATCTTGCTGCTCTTTTTTTTGCCCATTTACTCACAACTCCATGCCCTGCATATTCTTTGTTTTATACAGCAAATTCTTTGAAATACTACGCTGACCCCTACTCTCTCTAGCACGATTAGAGTCATCGTTGTATGATAGAAGAGATTCACAATCCTAGAAGATGAGGGCATGGTGTGATCTCCATGAAGATACTGCGCAGTCCAATAAAAACTTTACGCGGAAAGATTCTTATCTCCTTATTTTTCTTGATCATTTTACCCGTCGTTATTATCCTTTACCGCTTCTATAAGTCTTCTGAAGATATTGTCCAGATTCAGCTCAACCAATCCAATCAAACTACCGTGTCCCAGAAAGCAACAGCTATGAATGATATGGCCGTTCGCRTGATCACCGCTTCAAGCCTGATCATTAATGATCCGGAGACAKAGAAATTTCTGAAAGAGCCTGCCGATTGGTCTAATAATTATAGTTCCTTCATCAAGCTCACAAGCCTGCAAAAAAAAATGTCCAACGTCAAGGATCTCCTGCTCGATAGCACAACGCAGCTTGGGTTATATGACAATAGAGGCTATACACATACGACTTGGTCTGCCGTCACAGCGAGGAATGTCCAATCTTTTTATCAGGAAAGCTGGTACGAGCCCACCCTTAAGCGAAATGGCTTCCCCTTCTGGACGGTTCCCTACTCACTTCCCTCGTCGAACAATAAGCAAGATCTGATTGTCATGACAAGACAAATTAATGGGGAATACACGAGTAACTATGGTGTGTTTTTTATAAGCGTACCGATCCAAGTATTCTTCTATCCGGACTCCGACATTCGCAAACAACAAGCTGCCGGCATAACCTCTGTCCTCGTCGATCAAGACCAAAAGCTCTTAATTGGAGATAGCGCCGCTGCAGATTTATTGGCTAACCATGCGCTCCAGAACATTCGCACCAACGTAAATGGTATTCAAGAAGTGAAGATTAATGACCATGTCTATTTTATAAACGATGCATACGTGCCACAGCTCGGCTGGCGGCTTGTTCAATTCATGAATCAGAAGGATTTTGCCACACAGCTCAGTCGGGAAAAAGACAAATCAATCACCTGGGTAGTCGCCTGGTTTCTCCTATTTGCCATAGCCTTCATTGTACTCATGCTTCGTGTAACGAGTCCGTTTAAGCAACTGGCCAAGTCCATGACCAGGGTTGGTAAAGGGGAATTTAATACTCTGGTCACTATTAAAGGTGAAGACGAAATAGCCATGCTCGGCAATTACTTTAATCGCATGGTGCTGCATCTGCAAGATCTCATCTCCGATTTATACGATGAGCAGCGGCGTAAGCAGAAAGCCCAATTCCAAGCGCTGCAAGCACAAATTAATCCGCATTTTCTACTTAATACACTCAATTCGATCAAATGGATGGCACTGCTCTCTGGGGCTGATCATATTAGTGAAATGATTACTAAGCTTGGTAAGTTGCTGAATTTCACCATGCGTAATGAACAGGAATTCGTCACGTTGCGAGAGGAACTCGACTATTTACAAGTGTATCTTTCCCTGCAGGAAATTCGCTATCATGATCAAATCACGTTTACCTATGACATTCCTGAAGCGCTGCTTGACTGTGAAGTCTTGAAATTCACGCTGCAGCCTGCCGTCGAAAATAGCATTATTCATGGCAATCGGTTCCCGCTTCTCATCGATCTTCATGCGGAAGAAATGGGTGGGAATCTGCATATTGTGATGCAGGATAATGGGGTAGGCATGAGTATGGAGATGATTCAACAGGTCGAATCTTCCCTGAATCAGCCGCACGCCAAGTTCAGCGGCATCGGCATACGCAATGTTAACGAACGAATCAAGCTTCACTTTGGGATCCAGTACGGCATGCAAATTTCGAGTGTGGAGGGCGAAGGCGTCCGACTACAACTAGTGCTGCCTTTGAAAAGGAGGACTACAGATGCTGAGAATTCTGATCGTTGATGATGAAATACTTGTGCGAATCGGCTTAAAAACAATCATTCCTAGAGATAACGAGGAGTTCCACGTCATTGGCGAAGCTGCGAATGGGTTGGAAGCGCTCAAAATATTAGAATCCCAGCCATGTGACGTCGTACTCACCGATATTCGTATGCCGGAGATGGACGGGCTTGAATTACTGAAGCTGATCCGGGAACGCTGGCCGGCGATCAAATGTCTGATTTTATCCAATCATCACGACTTCAACTATGTGCAGCAAGCGCTCCGCCTAGGCGCAATCGAGTACGTCACGAAATTAGAAATCAATCCCTCCGAGCTGATGGAGAAGCTGCGCGCAATCCGAGACCAAATTCATAATGAAAAGCAAGGCCAGAATGCGAGAACCCAGCTCGAGCAAAAGGTGAATCAATATAGCAACGAGGTGAAAGAAAAGCGGCTGCGAGAGCTCCTGTTAGCCCATGTTTCCCGTGGGGAAATCGAACAGGTGTGGCGGGAATTTCAATTAGAACCGTTTCCATGCCCCCTATCAGCCGCGGTTATCCAAATCGAAGCCTATGAGGAATTAACGCAGAATAACCGATTCCAAAGCGATCGTCTTTTGACCTATACCGTGAAAAATGTCCTCAATGAAATTCTGAAAAAGTACGGAAATGGTGAGTTAGTGGAGATTGCAGCCGGGAAGTTTTGTGTGCTTACAGGCCAATTAAACGCAAATATGTTGGTAGAAATGCAGAGTGCCGTACAAGCTTTCCTGAAAATTTCGCTCGCGATCGGCATCTCTCCCTCCTACGAGGACACTTTAGCCCTTCATCAAGCTTATGAAAAAGCAGATCATGCCGTAAGCTACCGGTTTTATTACGGTGGCGCGTGTATGGTTTCCTATGATCAATTAAATTTATCACTGCCTACGCTTTCCGAGCCATGGGAAGAAGAAGAATGGATTAAACGCATCGAGGAAGGCGACGAAGTCGGCTTGAAAGAGAAGATTCTCACTTGGGCGGAGGAAATCTGCCGCCATAAGGATATCCCGCCTGCTATTTTACGAGAGCAATGGCTCAGTCTGCTTCATATATTTGCACGTTGCTTGAAGGCCGATGGCGGTGATATTTACTCCGTCACGCTGCACGAGCAGCAGTATCCGTACCATGTCATTCGAAATGCCGAAACGCTGCAGGATTTATCCAACTGGTTCATCGGATGGCTACCCGTCTTCTTGGCGTACAAACGAGAACATGGGAAAGAGAAGCTTCGTCCTGAGATTCAAACGGTAATCCGTCAAATTATGGAGAAGTATAATTTACCTCTCAAGGTGGCTGATTTAGCCAGTACCGTTGGCTACACAGAAAATTATTTGAGCATTTTGTTCAAAAAAGAAACAGGTAAAACGATCACCGATTATATGACGAATGTTCGAATGAAACATGCGCGTGAACTGCTCAAGAATCCCGATTATAAAATATTTGAAATATCTGAGCTTATCGGGTATGCAGACCCGAATCATTTCAGCCGCAGCTTTAAGCAAATGGAAGGCATGTACCCCACCGAATTTCGCAAGCTCGTCTTTGGTCATCGAACATCGTAGAATAATGCTTACTTCGTAAAGAATACTCCGTGTCTTTTTGGGAAAATTTGCATTACGATTTAACTACCAAAAGAAAAGGGGATGAACAAATGAAAAAAGTACTAGGCATGGGAGCATCAATCGCTCTTGCTGTAAGCGTTCTCGTAACCGGTTGTTCCAAAACACCAGAAGCTTCACCATCTGCAGCTGCGTCTGTCGCACCTGCTGCAACTGCAGCAGCGGCTACCCCTACACCTGAAGCACAGAAACCGATTACACTTAAATTCTGGGGTGGTGTACCACCTGAAAGTGGACCACAGGAAGCAGTCGACAACTGGAATAAAGCGAATCCTAACATTAAGGTTGAATATACGCGTTACGTGAATGACGATCCTGGTAACTTGAAGCTGGAAACAGCACTTCTCTCGAATACAGATGCGCCCGATCTTTATATGAACTACGGTGATGCTGTTATGACGAAGCGCCAAGCTGCAGGCATGGCAGAGCCACTGGATGACCTGATCGCCAAAGCAGGTTTTGACGTTGAAGGGATTATCGGAGCTGCGAATATCAAAAAATTCGCAGACGGCAAATATTATTATCTCCCTGCAAATAAGAACTTAGGTGCCGTTCTTTTCAATATGAAAGCATTAGATGCAGCCGGCGAGAAACTCCCAACCGCCTGGACTTGGGACGACTTCAGTGCGATGGCTACCAAGCTTAACAAAGGGGATATGAAGGGTACCATGCTTGATCCAGCTTTGGGCTGGTTCGGTGATACGGTTCTACAAACAGCCAAACCTCAAGACTGGGTAATGGCTGCTGACGGCACATCCAACTTCAACAACCCAGCCATGAAGAAAGGCTTGGAACTGCAGAAGAACTTGGAAGACAAGGGCATTATGATGAAATATTCCGAGGCCGTTGCCGGTAAAATTACTGTGCAGAATGAGCTTCTGACGGGGAAGGCGGCCATGATGGCTTCCCAAATTTACATCATCCGCTATATTAAGGACATTAAGAGCTTCCCGCATGATTTCAAAGTCGCCTTCGCTCCTTATCCGCAATTCACGGCTGGCAGCAATATTAATCCAGGCGGCGGTATGGGTGACTATATGTCCATTAATAAAAACAGTAAAAACAAAGAAGCTGCTTTTAAATTCATCTCCTGGTATTTGCAAGAAGGGAATATGTCGATGGTTCCTGGCGGACGGATCCCAACAAGTAAAAAAGCGGATCCTGCTAAAATCGCTTCCATCCTCATCGGCGATGCGAAAGATCTGATCGATGAAGCTTCCTTAAAAGCGCTATTAGCTGGCAATTACACCTTCCCAACGTCCTACAACGTACCTGTACCGACCGAATTACGGGCCATCTTTAAGGATGAAATGGAAAAATACCTGCTTGGTGCTCAACCGATTGACAAAGCTTTGGAAACAATGAAATCGCGTGCCGATACGACGATTAAAGGCGCTAAGAAATGATAAAACCTCTATCGAGGTTAAGCAATGATGAGCGACCGCGTTTAGATGTAAGTTTTATCGCCAATATGAAAGCAATTTTCAGTTTCTGAAAACTTATACTTTCCTATGTGGAAAGAAAACTTCATTCTTGCTTCAAGGAAACCTCCGGCAGATTCTTGTCGGAGGTTTTTTCAATCAAACTACAGAAAAGATCACGTTTACGCTATGTGCATACGTACCAGAACTTGGTAAAGTTAGCCTAACACATGAATTCGAAAGGGTGTCCTACCATGAAGAAACGATATTTTTGGCATAACGCGAATTTCAGGGAAAACCTTGCAGGCTACCTTTTCATTTTGCCCAACTTCTCTGGGTACTTCATTTTCATATTGCTGCCCATCTTATTCAGTCTCTATCTCGTGTTCGTGGATTGGGAATATCTTAAGGGATTCGCTGGGATCGAATGGGTTGGCTTAGATAATTTCAAAGCGCTGGGCAGTGACCCTAAATTCGTGAAAGCGCTGAAAAATAATATGATTTTCACCATGGTTAGTGTTCCTGCTTCCATTATCATAGGACTAATGTTTGCGGTCGTTCTAAACAAATACGTATTTTTTAAGCAGACGCTGCGAACGCTGATTTTCCTCCCCTATGTCAGCTCTCTAGTCGCTGTATCTGTGATCTGGAGCATCATGTACCGTGCTTCTGATGGACCAATCAATCAGTTGCTCAAGACGGTTGGCATCGATCATCCGCCAGGCTGGCTGTCCAGTCCTAATTCCGCACTCTTCGCCATCATTATTATGCAGGTGTGGGTGACGATTGGTTACTCCATGGTCATTTATTTGGCGGGATTACAGGGGATTTCGAAGGATTTGTATGAAGCTTCGGATATTGATGGGGCATCGAAAATGCGTCAGTTTTTCCAAATTACGGTTCCGATGCTCACGCCAACAACCTTTCTCGTTGCCATTACGCTCATCATCGGGTCATTCCAAATATTCGGACCTGTCAATATTATGACGCAAGGCGGACCCATTGATTCGACAATGGTGTTATCCTATCACATTTACTTACTCGCTTTTCGATTCTACAAAATGGGCTATGCAGCTACCGTCTCTTGGGTGCTATTCGCCATCATCTTCGTTGTCACGATCATTCAATGGCAAAGCCAGAAACGTTGGCAGCAGCACTTCTAATTGTAAAGGAGCTCACACTCATGGAAACTATTGTACCAATTGAATCTACACGAAAAACATCCATTGCCAGAATCAGAAGTGGCAGCCTATGGCTTAAGGTCCTCCTTACGATCATCTTGGCAGCGATCTCCATCGTGATGATTCTGCCTTTTCTTTGGATGATATCGACCTCCTTCAAAATTAACGGCGAGGTGTTCAAATATCCGATCGATTGGATCCCGAATACGTGGCATTTTGAGAATTATAAGAAAGTCTGGGCTGGAACTGACCCGTTCTATTTATTTTATTGGAATTCAATCAAAATCACAGGAATTACGGTTGTAGGCAACCTATTAACAAGTGCCATGGCTGGCTACGCGTTCGCCAAAATACGCTTCAAAGGACGTAATTTCCTGTTCCTGCTCTATTTGTCAACGATGATGATTCCGGGCCAGGTTTTACTTGTTCCCCGCTTCATCTTGTTCGATCAGCTGCAGCTGATCAATACACATGCCTCCATTATTTTACCAGGTTTGTTCACCGTATTCGGCACCTTCTTGATGCGTCAGTTCTTCATCAGCCTTCCGAACGAATTGTTGGAGGCAGGACGTGTTGATGGATCTGGCTACTGGCGGACCTTCTGGCAAATTTGCTTACCTTTGATTAAGCCTGCACTCGTCACTCTCTTAATTCTCTCCTTTACTTGGCACTGGAACGATTACGAAAACCCTCTTATTATGCTGCGTGAGAAACGCTTGTACACGATTCCACTGGGCTTAACGAGTTATGTTGAAGAGTTTGGAACGAATTATGTCCTCACCATGGCAGCTTCCGTTTCCGGGCTTGTACCTCTACTCATCGTAGTGGTTGTTTGTCAGAAATGGTTCGTAGAGGGGATTGCAAGCTCGGGATTGAAAGGCTAGCCTTCACAAAAAGGAGGCCTCACCATGTTTACCTTCAAAAAATGGTTCATACTTCTCTTCTCTGCTTTACTAGTTCTAGGCGCTCTCCCTGCGGGTCGCGCGGAAGCGTCTAGCACAGCTGTTGTTCCTATTGCATGGAACACGTTTACAGCAGGCAATCCGACAGACGCTAATTCCTTGAGGGTATTAGACATTCTACTCAATACGAACAAGTACGCATTGAGTACATGGTGGACGAACAAAGGCTTTGCCGCACAGAGCGGCACCTATCTTACCTTCGGCGGCGTTGATGAGCCGAACATCAGGCCTCCTGCGAGTGAAGCTTTGGCATTGGCGATCTCCTTGAAAACAGGTGCTTATGATGCAACAGAAACAGGTGTCACCCAAACAAATGCAATGACCATCGCAACTAAGCTGACCGCTTCCCTTGCTTACCAACATCGAATCAATACGACTTCAGGCTGGGGCAATGGTTGGCAGACGGCTTTCTGGGCTTATCTCGCTGGAACTGCCGGCTATCTACTCTGGGATGACCTCACCGTGACCGACCGTGAGTATGTCCGCAAAATGGTCGAGTATGAAGCGAACCGTTTTAACAGCTACACCGTCCCCTATTATCGCAATGAAGCCGGCACCATCATCTCCGCTGGCGATACGAAAGCTGAAGAAAATGCTTGGAACTCCTCCTTGCTCCAACTTGCAACCGCCATGATGCCCGATCACCCTAATTGGAGCCTATGGATGAACAAAAACATCGAACTCATGATCTCCGCCTACTCTCGCCCATCAGATACAACAAGCACTCGCGTTCTTCATGGCAAAACCGTAGCCGACTGGTTACATGGCTCCAATGCGAACGAAGACGGCACCGTTGTGAACCACAGTATCATTCATCCCGATTATATGAACTCAATCACACAACTGCTGAATGCCCCTCTGTTATATACACTGGCAGGTAAAACCACACCGGAAGCAGCGCTCTTTAATGCCGATATTGTGTATGATTCGTTGGTTGATCTCAATTTCAGCAATCCACCTTACGCTGCACCTGGCGGAACCATTTATATCGATGGCAGCGCGGATGCCTACTATCCACAGGGGAATGATTGGGGAACGAAGCGCCGGATGCATTTTGCCTATATGGATGCTGCTGCATCTGCCTTTGGCTTCGATACATTGGCGAGCCAGAAGGGCAACTATTGGGAGCCATATCATGCCCAGATGGTACTGGATATGCAAAACCGCGCGGGGCATACGGATGGTCACACCTATGAAGCCTCTTCGGAAGACACATACGCAGGAAGAGAAGAATGGGTCGCCCAGTTCGCTGGTCGTGATTATTTGACCAAATGGATCGTGAAGCAAAATAAGTACGTCCTAACCAACGAAACCTATTCCGCACCTCCGCCTGATCCGGCTCCCGTCAATCCGTTTAGTTATACCTATGAAGATGGCACTTCAGCAGGTTGGACACCAGTTAATAAACATGGAATGTCGTCACCGATGGCAGTAAGGTTTATAAACAGACCTCAACTTCGGGTGAAGCGCTCTCCTTAGCCGGAGATACTTCGGCATGGAGCAATTATAGCTATGAGGCAACGGTGAAATTGTACGACGCGATCGCTAACAATGCCTCTGGTCTCGTCGGCCGTTATGCGGACAATAACAATTATTACTTATTGAGATTAGCTACTGCCGGAAAAGTACAGCTGTATAAGAAATCTAGCGGAACCTTTACACTTCTACAGGAAGTGTCGATGACCGTGAGCACGAATACGTCATATACGCTAAAACTCGTCATGAATGGCTCCTCGATATCAGGCTATGTTGGTGGCGTGCTGAAGGTATCTGCTACGGATAACACAATCTCTGCGGGCAAAATCGGCTTCCGAGCCTACAATCAGACGGCGAGTATTGATAATGTTGCCGTTGTGCAGAGCTTGCCATTCGGGGATTTGTATGAAGATGGCGATGCCTCTTCCTGGGTTCCTTCAACGGGAGTCTGGAGTGTTGTCACCGACGGAACCAAAGTCTTCAAGCAAACGTCGACAACTGGTGAAGCCGTTACCGTTACTGGCAACGCGAGTTGGACCAACTACACCTTGCAGGCCAAGCTCAAGATGTACGATGCCCTCTCCTTCAATGCCAGCGGCATCATTGGCCGGTATGTGGATGACAACAACTATTACTTATTCCGATTGATTACGGCTGGATCCGCTCAGCTGTATAAGAAGTCAGGTGGAACTTTTACCCTGCTCCAAGAAGTCCCCCTGACGGTGAATACGAACACCGCGTACACGCTTAAGTTAGTCATGTCCGGCAGCACCTTGACTGGCTATGTGAATGGGGCACAGCTCGTCTCTGTGACGGACAGTACGTTCACCAGCGGGAAGATTGGCTTCCGAACGTATAAGCAAACGGCGAGCTTCGATGAGGTTGTGGTGAATTAAATATTGGTGGTACGTCCAACTAGAAAAGGCTATTTCAAGTATTTATTCTACTTGGGATAGCCTTTAAGTTTATTGGTATGTCCAACAGGCAGTCTCCTCTCATTAGAAGAAGCTTCGATTACTTATTCTAAATGATATATGAGACTGCATCTGTGTTCATTACTGTCGTACCTAATTGAAATTTCCTCTATCCATAAACCCGTACTTCAATCACTTCCGCACATGGGCAACCATTCGTCGCTTCCACGATAAGTCGCAATCGATCCGTGGAAATGGCATCCTCCAACTGTAGTCTTCTTGTACGCTTACGGTTGTTAGTTACGTGCTGCAACACCATCCATTCTCCCTCGACCCAAGCTTCCATTCGGTAGTTCTTCACCAATTCTAGCCGAACTTCATCACTCGTTCTAAACGCGTGTAGATTGATTAAATCCTCGTGCACATTATCATTAAAGGTCACTTGTATATATCGCAGAATTTGAGTTTCATCCCAGCTAAGCTCCAGCCATTCTTCTCGTCCATCAACGATTGACTCTGACATCCACTGATGGGGGCCGCCATACGGCCTTAGATACCCATTCGTCACCTTTTCAGCAGTGAAGGCACCCGTTTCTGTAGTGAGACGGAAGCAGATTGGCTTGCGATCTACGCCATTTTTCATGCTCCACTGAACAACAGGTTGATCAGGCTGATGATTCTCCAGCTTCGGATCCACGACCGGCTTCGTGCCGCGTACAAAGGCGATTGCCCCCGTGTGCTGTTGATCAGAATGGTACACAACTACATGTTCATTCGCTTTCACGATGACGAAAGCATTCTGCTCTTCGGCAGGCTGCCAGCTCAGGGGAAAGCCAATCCACTGCCGTTCGCCAACCTGTGCAGCTGCCTCCGCCTGCATGATTATCCTTTTCGGTACGTAGTTCTCCGCTCTGCCCGTGTCCCACAGCTCCACATGAATGGTCGTTGCTTCGCTCACATCAACAAGCAGCTCGAAGCCATTCAGCTGCGGTGCAACGGGGAACAACACAGCCACATCGTCGATCAATCGCCTAGGCTCAACGGCATGCGAAACACTCAACTGCGTTAACGTAGAGGACGCCATAATCTTAGCCACACGCCCAAGATCTCGCTCATCCTCATTACGCACGCCTATCAACGATGCATCCTGTCGGAGCAGTACCTGTTGCAGCTCCTTACAATGCTTCTGATATAGCTCACGCGGTGCCACTTGCTTCTGAACGCACAGGGCAGCGCCAGTTCCGGCAGCCTCCCCCATAACAGCGCAGGTAGCCATGACCCGTGTCGTACCGAAGGCCACATGAGATGCGCTTATATTTCGTCCTGCCATCAGCATGTTGGACACATTAACGGAATACAAGCTCCGAAACGGAATATGATAAATCCCATCCGCATGCAAATGCATGGATCCACTCTCCGTTGAATACATCCCCTGCGGCGGGTGTAAATCAATGGACCAACCACCGAAGGCAATGGTATCCTCGAACCTCGTTTGAGCCAGAATGTCATTCTGATTCAGCATATAATCCCCGATGAAGCGGCGGTATTCTCTTTTGCCAGGTAAAGCCCCGACCCATTCAAGCGTCATATTCGCCGAGTCAAATTGACCTGAATTTTTGATATAATCCCAAATCCCATAAATAACCGACCATAATTCGTCTCGAATGCGCTCGTTCTCATGAACCGTGTCTAACTCGCCGCCCCACTCAATCCACCAATAATGGCAGCCTGAATCGCCGCTTCGGATCACGCGTTTGATCGGAATCGAAGTGGTTGTAATATCCTTGGCGAAGCTTGGCGGGTGATATTTGACGGGATGACCGACATCTTTGGTATAAAATAGAATCGTACTTCCCAGCGTGATCTCATCCGCAATCTCAGGTGCCCATTCCTCCTGAAACTCTTCTCGAGCCTCCCGACCGATACGAAATTTAGCACCCGCTAAGAACCCAATAAGTCCATCCCCGGTACAATCCAGGAAGACATCACTTTCGAAACGAATGCGTCGTTCGGAGCCCATCATCCACCCCGTTACAGAGCGAATGACGCGATTATCCTCATCTCCATTCGCTTCTACCTCATGCACATCCGTATTGAGAAAAAGCTGAATATTCGCCTCAGCACGCACCGCTTCCAGCACAATTAAATCCCATAGATAAGGATTCCCATCTGGATTCTGGTACTGATTCTCTACAAACAGCTCCCCCATGATGCCTGTTTCTCGTGCATAACGATTAATGCCATGCGAGGTTGCTCCGCAGACCCAGACACGAACCTCACTCGATGAATTTCCGCCGAGTACGGGTCTATTTTGAATCAAAGCCACCGTCTGACCTAGTCTCGCGGCAGCAATCGCTGCACACACTCCCGAAAGTCCGCCGCCGATAACCGTGATATCCCTTTTTACTAATTCTTCTCTCATTGGATAACCTCCATGAAATCTGTGATTACCCTTATTTTAAAGGATTGATACCGCTTTAAGCCATGCACGCTATTATCATGAACTTATACATAATTTCAATATAATGCTTCCTTATTTAATGCGTATCTACTATGATAAATAGATAGGATTCCGTAAACATTTTGACAAGAGATGAGAGGATGGCAAGGGCTATGCAACCACTAGATGCTGCACGAGTAAGACCAACTTTGCTCAGCCATATGTACTGGAAGGAGAAGACTGCCTTTCAACTCCAAGAGGATTCCAATGAATTTTGGGTGCTATTTGCTGTGGAAACGGGGAGTTTTAATTACCGTATCGCTGGTCACGAGGGAACAGCCGCTTTCGGAGACTTTGTGCTATGTCCACCAGGGGTTATTTTTCGAAGAGAAGTCGTTCAGACCTTATCGTTTCATGTTATGCTGCTGCAATGGGTCGATGAGACAGGACGTCCACTGGCTATCGAAAACAATATCCCTGCAGGGAAAAGCTCAATTCAAGATCTCAACCGACTGTCTTCTAACTTTGCTTACTTGAAAAAATGGTTCCAACATGAGGGCACCGTCGCCTCATCACTGCGTCAACATGTACTCACCGACATTTGGATGCAGGTTGTGGAGGAAGCCTATTCGGCTAGCCCAGCTGCGGCTTCTCCTTGGGTTCCTGGTATCACGAACGGCAAGGATGCCCTTATTCAGGAGGCCGCTCACCGTCTGCATGAACAAGCGTCTTCCACCTGTATCATGAAAGATATTGCCAGGGAACTGGGTTTGACCCAGGTGCAATTTACCCGTAGATTCCAAAAATCGACCGGCATGCTGCCGATCGATTACTTAACCTCTTTGCGCATTCAGAAAGTGCAGAAGCTGCTGCTAGACTCCGATATGACCTTACAGCAAATGGCTGGACAGTGCGGCTTTGAGAATGAGTTTTATTTAAGCCGCGTGTTCAAAAAACGGTTGAAAATGACGCCTTCCTCCTATCGTAAGCTGCACCGCTTATGAACTAGCACCTATACGAAGTGCCTTAATATTAGTATGATACTAGCATCACTTCTACTGCTCTCCTTATCTATTTGCGAAAGGTGGTACCCTGTCTATGAATGTTCTAATTTTCGGAGCAACGGGGATGGTCGGACAAAGCGTGCTTCGTGAATGTCTGCTCGATCCTCAGGTTAACAAAGTAGTATCCATCGGTCGAAACGCTACGCATCAGTCCCAAGCGAAGTTCCGTGAGCATGTTCTCAAGGATATCACCGACTTATCAGCTTTATCGGAAGAGCTTTCGAGCATAGATGCTTGCTTCTTCTGCCTCGGCGTTTCATCTGTGGGCATGACTGAGGAGAAGTATCACGCCATCACCTACGATCTGACCATGAGCATTGCGAATACGTTAGTCAAAATCCAGCCCCAGATGACCTTCGTCTACGTGACGGGCGCCAGTACC
Source organism: Paenibacillus sp. P4_A9 (assembly GCF_056402415.1). Taxonomy (NCBI): domain Bacteria; kingdom Bacillati; phylum Bacillota; class Bacilli; order Caryophanales; family Paenibacillaceae; genus Paenibacillus; species Paenibacillus sp. P4_A9. Next base: position 100,076 of record NZ_JBFUHL010000006.1, on the reverse strand, counting down.
GATAGTACCGAGCAAGGCAGCAGCATGTGGGCGCGTGTAAAAGGCAAAACAGAAAATGCCCTCCTTAAGCTGCCTTTCAAGTCAGCCTATATGTTCCGACCAGGCGCTATTCTGCCGAAGAATGGCGTCAAATCCAAAACCAAGCTATACCAGACCTTTATAGTCATCTTGCGTCCTATTTTCCCTCTCTTGCATAAATGGTTCCCTAATTCCGTCATCAGCTCCGAGCAGATTGGCCGTGCCATGATCACTGTCGCACGAGACGGATATCCGAAAGCCATACTGGAGAGCACAGATATTCGTGAGGCTTCGGAAAAACATTAGAATTTACAAATAGGCCTGCGGTAAAAAGTAAGCTAGATAGCACCATAATAGTCAGCATCAAGTAAATAACGACTTTAAACCATCGTTTTTTGGAAAGCACCACGATTCACTTCTTTTTCCACTGCTCTCGCAAAATAAATATGGAGGAAGGCGCCGTGCRATGGCCGCCTTCCTCCAAAACCAATTACTTATTTATTGCGAAATAATACTATGCGCTGCAGCCGCAAGATCGATAATATCAATAACACCATCTTTATTGATATCCGCACTTGCCAACCAGTTCGCATCAGTTGCGATTTCACCATAGTGACTTGCAACAATGGCGAGATCTCCGATGCTGAATTTATTGTCGTTGTTCAGATCGCCTGGAAGCGCTACGTGAATCGAAGCAAGGAATGTCTGAATTGCCGTATTCAGATCAATTGCCGCTTGACTTACTTGAGCCGGTGTGGCTGTAGCGTTATCGACTACAGCTTGCGCCGTCGCGATCGCCGTTTGTAAAGCCGCTTTCGATCCGGCTGGATATTGACCCGGATTGCTTCCTTCCACAGCCGCGTCGTACTTGGCTTGTGCAGATGCGATCAGCGTCGTCAATGCCGATTTATCAACGACTGTAATTTGAACGCTGCTGGTTGCACCAGGCACTTGTTTCTCTACACCATGGCTATCAGAGACAACCACGTCCGACAAGGAAACTGTACTGCTCACGGTCTGCGCAGTAGGACTCGCCAAGAAGCTCAGCTTCAAGATCGCTCCACTGTTGCTGCTGTTAATGGCATGAGCTGCCCCTTCACTCGCCGAGACGATACGGATGTGCCCAGGTGTTCCCGTTTGGCTCACAAAAATGCCATCGATCAACGAAGTAACCGCGCTTAACTGTAATTGCGTCGGATCATAATTAACGGTCAAATCTTCGGCATAGATGCCACCTACTAAGATCGGATCTGGGTTGCTTAATCCATAGGTCAGATCAAACGATTGGCCTGGATAAACGACTTGATGAACATCATCAGGACCGATTAAGTTGGATGTGATGACATCCAATAGTTTTACAATGATATTGGCCACGGCTTTAATCGTCGTGCCAGCAACCGTACCATTTACACTAATAGTACCCGCGCTTGCGTAGCTTGCCGGATCAATCGCATCCCATGTTACATTGAGAGATGCTGTTGTAGTGTCGTTATAATTCACGGTTACAGTTGACGGCAATACCGGTGCTGTTCCCGCAGTTGTTGATACACTTACAGGGCTAATGCTTGCAATAAATGGTTGAGCGGCTATAACGGATACGTTCGCTACTGCTTTTACAGATGTGCCTGCAACCGTACCATTTACACTAAATGTTCCTACAGCAGCATATTTCGCAGGATCAATCGCATCCCATGTAACATTCAAAGATGCAATCGTCGAATCATTATACGTTGCTGTTACGACGGACGGTAGTACTGGAGCTGTGCCCGAATTAGTCGTTACGGTAACTGGCGCAATGCTAGCAACTGCTCTAGCTGTTACCGTTAAAGTCAATTTGGCTGTTATCGTGGTCCCAGCAACGGCCCCATCAATTGTAACCGTCCCTGGAGTCGCATACTGTGCCGGAGTTATATTCCATACGACGTCCACCGAAGCATTCGTTCCGTTATCGTAGACCACATTCACTTTTGGCGGCAATACAGGCGCTACCCCAGCGATTGTTGAGGCGCTTGTATTTGCAATCGATGTAAGTGTCCGTGCGACAACCGTAACATTGACTTTGGCTGATACTGAGGTTCCAGGCACGGTGCCCCGAATAGTGAATGTTCCGGCTTCGTTCAATAAATTAGGATCATACGTTTCCCAAGTCACTGGCACGTTGATATTATCAATCGAGCCGTCGTTATAATACGCTTCGATTACCGATGGCAGGATAGGAAGTTTACCAACAGATGTTGTGACGTTTTCATCAGGAATGCTATTAATTGTCACTTCATTCGTTACCCTAACGAATACAGTTGCTTCAGCCTCGATATTCGTTCCGTCAACAACACCTTTTACTATAAAGCTGCCAGGTGTCACCACTTGCGCAGGTGTCACTTGATCCCATATTACACTTGCAGTCGTTGTTGAACCATCCTCGAAATTCTTGGTTACTTTAGCAGGGAGAACTGGCAGAACATCGTGCAGTGTGCTTACTTTCACCGGTTTTACGCTTATTGTCGGCGTAGCGTAAACCTTCCATTGCAAAATTCCAGTCCATTGCGTGCCTCTGGTTATAGTCATCCGCAGTTTAGTCGTCGTGATTGGTGAGAATGTTGTTGTATTATACTTATTGAGCGCTACCCCGTTACCGACGGCTTTCGGAACATCCACATAAGCAGTGCCGTTCCAATACTCAAGCTTACTTGCCGTAGGCGCCAAGATTCCACCGTTATCCGTCCACCAATATACGTCGGATTTGTTAATATTGACAGGGGTTCCCCAAGTGTATTCTACCCATTGCGTCTTGGGGGAACTATTCCAGTTACCATATGCCCCGCTGCCCTTACTTGTTGAACTGGCAGGATCACTGCGACCATCGTTAATGGCATTCAGATTTTCCCAAGATGAAATAAAGGAAGTGCTAGGTGTTGCTTGTAATGCCAAGTTAACAGCGTTAGGAAGTGGGTCTACAGTAACCGTGACATCAACAGATGTGGTCAATTCACCATCCGTGACATTGACTGTCAGCACATAGTTTCCTGGTCTGTTAAATGAAGCTAACGTATTACCGGATGCATCTTTCGTAAAAGATACCTGGCCGCCCGCGACTCCGCTTTTCATCACCCAACTGCTTTCAATCGTGGCGGAAGGTAATCCATCGTCCGTAATGTTCGTAATCAGCTTCGCTTTTAAAGGAATTTTCGCCGTTGCATCTTGTTGAGCAATAACTACAGGCGGTGTATTGACAGCTTCCGGAGCAATCACGCCTGTATTGAAGACTTGGAATTCCTTAACGCCAACACTAGCTCCTGGTTTTGGAGTCATCAATACCCTTATTTTCTGTGCAGTAATCGTTGGGAATTGAACATGATTGTAATTGGCTACGAGCTGTGATTTATATTGCTTAGGAATAACCGTCCACGACGATGTTGCGTCGTTATAGTACTGGACCACATACATGGATGGCTCCCTGTAAAATACATCCGGTTTATCGTTATAGAAATATAGTTTGATATCGTCAAATGTTTTCGGCGATCCGAAGTCTGCCTGCAGCCATTCCTGTGCATTGGTCGACCCTTTTGTTCCCCAAATCGGAGGATTCGCAGTAAAAGAACCCGATGTGAAGAAGTTACCGCTGATTGTAAATCCGGATTTCGTATTTGCCGCAGATGTTAGAGAATTTGTATACGAAGCTGACATCGCTGTCATTGGATCCAAAGACAGGTTTGCAGCGCCGCCAGATTCCGGTGACAAATCCACACCAGCTTTCTGGAATAAGTCTGCAGCTCTGTTGTAGGTGTTCAAATCTACTTCGGCAGCGGACTTCATTTGGGTATTGCTGTTCTGTACTTCTACATTTGCGCTGCTTGTATCCAAAACCGTAACAGCTCCAGTAGTCGGATTCCATTCCAAATGAGCCAGCTTATCCGTTCTAAGCACTAATTGTCCGTTCACATACATTGAATAGCCTTCTTGCACATTTGGATAAAAGGTTTTGCCGTCTCCAGGTTTATCCCAGATAATGGTGACGTCACTACCATGATAACGCATGTTGTTTACGGTAAAGTGATCCCATCCAATGTCTATCGGCGATAATTCTACTGTAGAATCCGTTCGCGGTACAAGCCCCATTATATCCTCGATAACCGAGTAATTGTAGTTACCCAGAATATTATGATGAATGCCGGATCTTCCGTCGATTCGTTGAGTCGTCGGGTTCCAGTTGAACCAATATTCATTATTGTCCAAATAATTGATATTACCTTGGTAGGCTGTCGACCATCCAAGCCAATACATCAATTTCTTATACATATCGGCAGTAATGTAAGGTTGGTTCGGATATTTTCTTAGCACTTCTGTGAAAAGGCGAATGTTGCCTGATGCGTTTAAGTTTGCAAAATTGTTAGTTCCCCCTACGCCTTGCGCTACGGATGTCGCCTTATCCTTCTGATTGGCGGTATAGAACGGGAATACCGGGAATTCAGACTTATCCCCCCAGTATCTGAGTGATTCTAAGTATTTGGGATCATCCTTAGGAACAAGACCATCAATTTGGAAGGCGTAGTAATTGTTAGCCTCTTTCCAAGGAATAAACGTGTTCGTTAGTAAGTCTTTCTGCAAGAACATTTTCGAGGAATCATCCCACATGACGGATAAAAATGAATTTTTGAGATTATCGGCAAAAGCAAACATTTCTGTAGCCTTGGCTGTATTACCGGCTAATTGGTATGCCTTCGCCGAAGCCATAGCGTTTCCGTAAACGAATGCGCTTTCAGTCCGATCCTGATCGATGTTTCCTCTCTTCTCATAATAGTGGAACGCGTTTCCGTCCCCATCATTACCAGTCAATGAACCCCAATCATAGTTAATAACCCCATCCTTATTCGTATCAAATCGAGCGAGTTGACCTTTCGCGTCTTTTTCCGCATATCGCGCAAGATTATTTAAGATTTCAGGCTGGCCACCGTGGACTTCATAGGTTTGAAAAGCGGAGTCCCCAATGTACTGTGAGTAGCTGTTATTCCAGTTGGATGGTTTTCCTGGATTATCTGTAAACAGACTGTCCCTGGAGACTTCCCCCGCTGAAACCCAATCTCCATAAGAGTATATGGGATTTCTCAAATATTTAAGATCCTGCATATGCATCGGTTGCGTTAATACAATCGCATTATTGTACCCCAGTGCACCTTCTACGGAGATGGGGAATTGGTAGTCGTTTCCTGGGATATTCGCATCAAGAAAGTTAAATCTGCTTAACCACCATCTGTAGTAAATAATCTTTTTAATATTTTCGTCGGCAAMATCCATGTAAGGAACATTGTCTGCCCACCATTTGTTATATTCACGAAGATGTGTGAGATACGCCGTGTTTGAATCGTACGCTTTAAATCGGTTGTAATCAACAAGCGACTCRGGTATCTCATTTGTAATAAAGCCCATTTGAAATTTCAGTGTAATTTTTTCATTCGGCGCTAACGTAATGTCTCTCGTTAAAATCCCATTGCTTGCGGTCATACCGCTGCCGCTTAACCTTGGGTAAACCTTGGTTAAATTGTTTCGTACATCGAAAGTACCGGTTAGCTCGGTACCGTCAGCGGAAGCCGTTTTTGCAAAAGGCGAATCCGCAGTTAACGTAAAGGTTTTTTCCGCTGTGCCCGTATTGGTAATCGTTATATTATCAAGCGCGACATTATTGTCTGTAATAAATTTTGTTTCTTCCAAGGTGTATCCTGCCGCCGTCGCGTTATAGAAAGCAGACCAGTAACTTGGTGTCTGAAATCTTTTATTTGCATCCTGCGTAAAGGTCACACCGGGGATTTGAATGGAGTATCCCTTCTGATTCAGCAAATCAAAATACGCTATATTATTGCCAAAACCAATGACAGTGGCGCTATTCGTATAGGCATACAAAGCTTTACCCCGTGTCATCAAATAAGTGCCTGTCGGATCGTTTCCTCTCCGGGCGAGCAATCGATCCATCCAGAAGGATGTTCCTCCTGCTGCAAGATCCGCCTGGTACATATCCATCATCATGCTTTTGCTTGCGTCATACGGGGCGGGCTCAACAGGAACCACTACATTTCCAGCCGCATTAGTAAAAACAGGCATCCCGGCATCATTATTGTTCACAAAGCCAGGATCTACGGCAAAAACAGATGAACTATAACCTGTCATTAATGACAGGACTAACGCAGTTCCCAAAATATTCCTACCAATTGATTTTTTGAACTGTCTCATTTGTTACCTCCTATTGAATGCTAAATGGCAATACCCATCCTCGCAAATAAGTTTGGGGGAAGGCGCTGCGCGATAGCCGCCTTCCTCTAAACCTTTCACATCATTACTGCGTAATAATGTTGTGCGCTACAGCTGCAAGATCGATAATATCAATCACACCATCATGATTAATATCCGCACTTGCCACCCAGTTCGGATCACTCGAAGTTTCACCATAGTGACTAGCAACAATGGCAAGGTCTCCGATGCTGAATTTGTTGTCTGCGTTGAGATCTCCTGGAAGCGCTACGTGGATCAAAGCTAGGAACGCTTGAATTGAAGCATTCAGATCAATTGCCGCTTGCGTGACTTGCTCTGGTGTTGCAACTGCATTATTAGCTACAAGCTGCGCACTCGCGATTGCCGCTTGTAAAGTTGCTTTCGATCCGGCTGGATATTGCCCCGGATAAATGCCTTCCACAGCCGCATTAAGCTTCGCTTGTGCAGTTGCGATCAGTGTAGTCAATGCTGTTTTATCTACAACTGTGATTTGAACACTGCTGGTTGCGCCCTGAACCTGCGTCTCAATACCATGACTATCGGAGACGACCACACCCGACAAGGAAACCGTGCTGCTAGCGGACTGATCAGCAGGATTTGCCAAGAAGCTCAGCTTCAAGATCGCTCCACTGTTGCTGGCGTTAATGGCATGTGCTGCGCCTTCGCTCGCCGACACGATTCGAATATGCCCCGGTGTTCCCGACTGAGTCACAAATATGCCATCAATCACTGAGGTTACTGTGCTTAGCTGCAATTGCGTCGGATCATAATTGACAGTCAACTCTTCAGCATAAATGCCTCCGTTGACGCTCGAACCCAAGCTGCTTAATCCATAAGTCAGATCAAACGATTGACCCGGGTACACTGCACTCGTTACCGTTAACGTTGCTGTAGGAACTGCTGCAACGGTTTTGGCCGGAACAACGACAGGAAGACTGCCAGTAACTGCCTTGGTGTTATCTGATGTCCGTGTCACTTCCAGGACAAGTTGAACTGTTGTCTCTACGCTTGGCGGAATGATGGTTCCATCCGTTTGAATGACTGACGTAGCATCCGAACTCTTAACGGCTACAGTGTATCCGTCCGGTACGGATGGAAGCGTCAGACTTGTCGCATCTTTCGCTGGTGCAGCTAAGCTTGTAATTCCCGAAGCAATGTCAGCTGCTGTCGGCTGTGCGACTTGGACCGTATAAGCGGCCTGTGTAGTTCCGTCTTCTGCCGTTACAACGAGCTTATCCTCGCTGACCAGTATGCTGGAAATCTTAACTACACCATTTGCATCAGTAACCGAATAGCTTTGTACTGATTCATCTGTGGAAGTGACTTGTGTGATGACTTGATCTGACGTTGTTCCACCTGTGACGTTCAACGCTTTGTTAAGCTCATCAATCGATATCAAATTCGGGTGACTGTCGGCCATTTGGATGCTTGTGTTCGTTGACAAAGGTATGGAAATGGCTCCGATCGTTATCTGCAAAGTTCCGGTTACACCAGAACCATCTCTTGCCGTTGCAGTAACCGTAACCGTTCCAACGCCAGTCGCTGTCAGTAAACCATTGGCATCGATTGTCGCCGAACCTGTTCCATTTTGTATCAGCCAAGTGACTGCTGTATTACTTGCACCAACAGGCAGGACAGCTGCACTCATTTGAAGTGTTCCACCATTTACGACAGTTGTCGTATTACCTGCACCGGTCACGCTAATACTTGTTACCGGCACCCCTTGCACTACTTCCCATTCCCATAAGCCAACACCATTACCATCCCGGACTTTCTTTGTCATCGTAACACGCAGAGATTTAACCTCCAGAACCGGGTCAAATCCAAATATATTTGACGATCCTACCGGAGTAGTAAGAGCTACGATGCCTGTGGTAACGGTCCCTGCCGTTACCCATTCATTCGTTATGCTATTCTTCGGGATGTATTGATACGTGTACTTTGTAGGAGCTAATATGCCGCCATTATCAGTCCACTGCATCAGATTTGAGCTTTGGATTGCTGCGCCCTGCGGCCAATCATATTGCACCCATTCCTCAGAGCTTGTATTGCCCCACGAACCCCAATGCGGGTTAGTTGTGGCAGTCTTTAACCCGTCATTAAGCGCTGGTAGACTCTCCCAAGATGAAGTGAAGCTGGCTGAAGTACTGGCTGCAAACGCCATATTCTTATCTTTCGGACTCAGCAACCGCAGATCTCTCAGCAGATTTGCAATTGCCTGAGCAACTTCCTCTTCTGTAGCATCCTTTTTACTCATCACAGCGGCTGCGGCCGCCTTCGCATCAGCAATCGGCGCAAGACCTTGATCAATGAAGTTCGCAGCTTTTAATGAATTTGCAAAGTTAATAACCTGTACCAGCTGCGACTTATCTATCCCTCCTGTAAATCCATTTACCTTCCATTCCAGAATACCGATCCCAACGGTGACAGGTTTCATGTCAAGCCGAGCGCCTGTAATATATGCAGGCTCAAAGGTGGTAGTGTTGAATTTATTCAATGCATTCCCAAGTCCTACTACTCCTCTTGGTGTATACCAATTTCCATCCACATCACGAAGCTGAAGCTTCATATCCGTGGGTTGGAAATTCCCGCCACCGTCTTTGAAGACATATACATCCATCGAAGAGGCAAGGAATGGCTCATCCCATTGATACATTACCCATGCTGGTTCTCCTTCTCTTCCCCAGTTGTGCCATGCACTGTTAGCGGCACCTTTAGATGCTGAGAAATCCGATGAACTTTTTGGAGTGTTACCGTTATTCATCGCTTCAGGATATCCGTCACCACCAGAGAAACTGGCAGAAGGCCTTGCAGTCAGAGCGTTGTTTTGAGGTTGTGCTTTTACAACATATACAGTGACACGTACTTTCAATTCGCTGTCTACGATATTACCCTCGACTACGAATTCACCTGCTTGTGCATAGCTGGCTGGATTAACCTCATTCCACTGGATCACACTTTGCCTATATCCGTCGTTATACAGAATATCCATCTGTTGTGGAAGTATAGGAACCGTGTTAATTTGTGTCACAACGCTGATTGCCTTGTATGAGCCATCGGTGTCTTTTGAGATATTAATCGTTACATCCTTGCTGGACATCTTGCCTTCATCAGCCGCTGTAAAGGTAAACACATAGGTGCCTGCCTTGCTTATGTGGGCATATGCATTTGCTTTGTCGCCATTGACAAAAGTAACATCCGCTGCGCCATCCGGCTTTTGCTTAACTGTCCATCCATACGTCCATACGGGTTCAAATACCGCGCTGTACACTGGATCCGGGGTCGCATTGCCGGATAATACGAGAATACTGCTATTCGAAGCATCCTGTACCCCAGTCACTACGCCAATTACTGGAGGCTGTTTTACCGGCGGAGCGGCCAACTCGAAGGTCAGTTCGTTAGAAACGCTCGCTTGCCCGTCATTTGCAGTGAGTCTGACCGTATATGAGCCTCCTTTGGTACCGTTTGCCTCTGTGGCTACTGACTTAGGATTTTTAAAGATCAGATTGCCACCTTCCGGAGTGCTGACAACTTCCCATTGGTAGGTCATCGCGCCATTCGGTGCGCCGTCATCGGTCACAATTCCATTCATCACAAACGGAATCATCGCCTGTGGATTTTGCGTCTCCAACTCTGCAGTAACCTTCGGTGCTTGATTTACACCCGTATCTGTCTTTTCAATGGTCAATTCAGCAGTTAGCGCACTGCTCATTTGGATCATTGCAGTACCTTTATTGTTCTGAACATAGAACTGTCCGGCATCTTCATCATCTAGCTTAATTGTGTAATAACCATTCTCTACTCCTGCCCCATCGAAAGTAATCTTTGAAGCGTGCTCACTTTTAGCAAGATTCGAGACTTGCAATTTAAATGCCTTGCCGTCTTTTTGAATCTCCGCACTTTCAATTTTGTCACTTTCCGAGACTAGGTATATTTTTTCATTCATTAGGCTGATACGCTTGCCAAAACCGTCCTTTGGTGTGATATGGTAAGTGCCGCCTTCGTCAGTGACCGAAGCTCCATACCCGAAAAGACCAAATATCGGATCGTTGACGATATCAGAACTGATACGCAATAGTGAGCCATAAAGTCCTTCCTCTGATTCGCCAGAAAAGTCCTGCCAGCCGTTGTTCATAACTCGAGTACCACCATCGTTTACGTTCTTGGTACCAGTTCCTCCCTTCTGGGCATTATATCTCCAAGCGATGCCGCCTACAGACTGTGACGAAATCTGCCCCATATTGACGGCGTTGAAGTTTGAAATCTTCGCCGCATAGTTGCGCTGTTGTGCGATAGCAGCCTGTTCCCCGGATTTCCCGTTATCCTGATAGCGGAGCCAGTCATCCATGATAGATCCTGCTAAAGAAGCAGTATATTGGAAATTCCACCAGCCTTCTCCAGCGCGGAATACGGGTACGGAATAATAGTACCAGTCAGGCTGAATGCCTCGCATTGCACGAGTCTTCAGGTCATCCAATTCCATGCTTTTCAAGGCTGCTGCCGCCCGTGCGTCTCCAGGGTAGTATGTGCGCAGCGCCTTGGCTGCAGAATAGGCCCCTTCTTCGCCAGTATTGTCATATTCAAATTCTGACCCGTAAGGATAAGCGGCGTTTGTAATGTTCCGTCCTTTGGTTTGTGCGAACTTCACTTTCAGATTCGCATATTCAGTCATCATTCCCTCTTCTTTAAGTGCCTCAATCATATCTGGTACCTGCTGTTCACCATAGAATCCAGTTGCTCCGCTGGAGACACGGTTAAAGTATATGCCGTATGCCTTTTCCAGATAGTATTGTGGCGTTTCACGATACTCTAACAAATTGGGATATGCCTTTTCGATCCGATACATGTTGAAATAGCCAGTGGATTCCATCATTTCAGAAAACGTCCGTACATATGGTTTTTCTACATTTGTGTAAACACCTGAATCTTTGAGGTAGTTCGCAACCGTAAAAGTATTCTGCGTATTTTTCATATAATCTTGCCACATAAAGTCGATCAGGTAATTTTCAATTGATCTAATTTCAGTAGGACTTGGATCGAGATAATTCTTCATGGTCATGAAGTTGATGTTATCGTGGCTCCAGTCATCTCCCCAATGGTTGGTCGTCATGTCAATGCCGGTTGTAAGATACCAGTCACGATAGATGCCGAAGGTAGGACTATTCGGGTCCTTGTCTTGCGTTTTGTTTACCATAAAATCGGAGTGAGCTTGCGATGTTTTATCAAGCTCAGCAAGAATATTGAATTCAAACTGAGTAAACTTATTCACTTGTTCAGTATCGGCCTTCAGCTTATAATCCACACGAACGCTGTTATTGCCGATATTGCCAAAATTGAGCGAATAGAGATGATGCTGTTCACCGTTTATAATCTTGGTTTCCACAAACTGTACGGATTCTGTATATCCCGGGTTCCCATCAGGAAGTCCGCGTCCGGCGCGGGTATTGTTGACCATAGCGCTTCTGGTCTGGCCGGACTTGATTACCGGGATATGTGCTGCATCAAATGGATCATTCTCGTTTACAGACTGAATATCTACTGACTGTACGTCGATGAGTCTGTCGTCGTAATGCAGATCCAGCATGACGGGCATATTGATCGCAGCTTGGAAGCCGGGCAAAGCAACTGCATCAATCATTCCTGATTTGTACAGGGTAGAGCGAAGGTTAGCCTCACGGTCTTCCATAGAAGTCGAAGCATTATTTGGACTTTGAGCATTTACTTGCGGACTGTTGTCGCCTGCGCGTACCGCTGAAAATTTAAACTTATATGTTTTTTGCTCATCTGGCGCCAAAACCAGGCTGGTGGCATCTTTAAAATATCCTCGGCCGGTTTTCTGTATATCTTTGGAATGGATATATAGAACATTCAGCCCCGGAAACCAGCCGCCGCTGTCACCGACCCAGTTTGAGTAAGTAGTTCCGTTGCGCAGTTCACCCGTGTCACCCAACCAATAATCAACATATTCAATGCGTGCGCCACTTTCCGGCACTGGGGCAAACATCATAAAATTCCCTTCGCCGCTCGTGCGGATGGCATAGGAATACCCGCTGTCGGCACCGGCAAAATTATGTACAGTAACTCGGTTGTCATAGGTATCTGATGTAGATAAATATTTGTTATTCCAAGGCATCGGCAAGCCGATATCACCGAATTCAATATATTTACTGCTTTTGTTTTTTACCGTGATTTCCCATTGCATCGAACCATCATCGGTATCCGTATTAAATACAGACTTCACGTCAAAACCTTTCATCACCCGAGCAGCTGCGGATTCAAGATTCTGTCCGATAAAGTTGACTTCCACTTTCTTGCCGTCTGGTGAAGCCGTCTTCGAAAAATATTGGTTAGTAGGATTGATGGTAGTAAACTTTGTTGACCCACCAGCCGCCAATGTTTTGTTTGTATCAACTTCTACAAAACCAGTCCTATCGTCAGGAAATTGTTTACTGTCACCGGTGCGGTAAGAAAAAAGCATTTCGCCCATCCATTGGTGCTGGACGTCGTTCTGTGGTGATGTATTGTTGGGCAAAACAAAATTGATAGGATTGCCTTTTTTGTTTGCAGGGTTATTTTTGATATTTAGTTCTTCAATCTGCCCTAAATCACCGATCTTGGCAGAAAGGCTATCATTGGAGATACCAGCCGTTGCTGCGGCTACCGAAGGCACCGCGTTAATCCCCAAGGGCAGCGCCCCGGAAAACACCAGCAACGCCGAAGCCAGTGAGACCAGACTTTTTGTAATCGTTTTCATATTAACCTCCCGTTTATATATTTCGTAATTATTTTTATGAAAATCAATCAAATGAATTCCCAAGGTAATACCCTCTACGAAATACCTTTTAAACTAGTCTGCCACCGTCTGGGTCACATTCCCATCCCCGAAAATGGTCTCCTAAGCAACAATTATCCGGGACCCATCTACCTCCTTTGTGAATTTTCGAGAAAAATTGTGAACAGCAAAACAAACCCTGTACTTCAAACGTGCTTGCGCCATTCAACGGTACGGAGTCCCTCATGATGTTGTTATTTTTCGCGTATCCAAACCGTCATTTCGCCCGGTTTCCGATTCCCCAGTATGCGTTGCGTAGGGAAATGCTGAGATTTTGACGCTCTTTTCCTCCCTTATGACAGGTCTATACAACTCATCTACGAATTCAGAATCTACGGGAAGGCAAAAACTGCGATGCGTAGGTTTTCTATAGCGTGACTCGGCTCCGCATCTTCAATTTCATCGTTAAGAGCATTCCACTGGTACGGAATCGTTTCCTGAATGGTCTGCTGCACCTTGGGTTGCCAAAATTGATCATTAAGTCTAACTTTCATGTGGATTTTTCTCCTTCCAATCGGTAATGCGTGACTTCAATAAACAGGAGGTTGGACTAACCTTTTATCCCGGTCATTGTGATTCCCTCTACAAAATATTTTTGACCAATTAAGTAGAAAATGACGCCCGGAACAAAGGACAGGCAAGTGGCTGCCATCGTCGATGCCMAGTCTGACTTTAACTGGCCTCTAAAATTGGTAAGACCCAACGCAATGGTGTATTTATCGCTCGAATTAATATAAACTAACTGCTGTAGCAAATCATTCCATAGACCAATAAAGATAAATAATGCTACGACGATCATAGCGGGCTTGATTGCCGGTATAATAATGTGGAACAAGATGCGGAAATATCCCGCGCCATCGATCGTGGCAGCTTGGTCTAGTTCCCTCGGTATGCTAACGATAAACTGTCGAATCAAAAAGATATTAAAAGCTCCACCTCCACAGAAATAAGGCAGAATTATAGGCAGATAGCTGTCATGGATGCCCAGAACCTGGGTCCACGCAATGTACAGAGGAATGAGTGTAACCATGGTGGGCAAAAGCATAGAACCAATGACCAAAGTCCAGATGAACTTTTTGCCCCTAAACCTTAATCTTGCAAAAGCATATCCGCATAAGGTGGCCGTAAACGTTCCTGCCAAACAGGAAGGGACGATAATAATCATTGTATTCCATAGATACTTCCAGTACTTGAATATGTGTAGTGTTTTTTCATAGTTGGAAAATAGCCATTTGCTGGGTAATAGAGATGGCGGATATCTGTAGATCTCGGCATTCGTCATTAAAGACGTACGGAAAATCCACCATATTGGAAATAATACGATTATGGCAAAGAAAATGACGATGACAAGCGTAATCAAGTTCAACATTCGTTCATTACGTTTCTTACTCTTTAGTCTACCGTATACCGTTTCACTCATTTTTCGTCCCCCCCTTCTTGGAAGATCCACCGATTTGACGTTTTGAATAAAATAGTAGTAAAGATAGCAATAATAATGAAAATAATAAAGGTCGTCGCACCTGCATATCCCAGCCTGTTATTTATAAAAGCCTGATCATACATCAGATAAGTCATGAATCGGGAAGCATTGCCAGGTCCGCCATTGGTCAGAACAAGGGATGGCGTAACCACCTGGAAATTGGCGATAAGGCTTAATAACAAGTTGTAAAAGATGATCGGTGAGATGCTGGGCAATGTGACGTGCCGGAAGCGCTTCCATCCATTTGCTCCATCTATTTCAGCCGCTTCATAATAGATACTCGGAACATTCTGCAGCCCAGCCAAAAAGATAACGATCAAGTTGCCTGACAGCCAGACTGCAATCAAAGAAAGGGAAGGAACAATATAATTTGAATCCGCAATAAAGAGAATTTTCTTCAATCCAATTTCAGAGAGTAGATAGTTGAAAAATCCAAAATTAGCCTCATACAGCCAGGACCATCCTACATATATAGCGACAGACGGCAAAACAAACGGTACATAAAATACAGCTCTGAAAAAGCCCCTTGCTGGAATTTTACGGTTTAACAGTAAAGCGATAAAAAGTGAATAAATCATGCTGCCAATTACGGACAAAAAGGAGAAATAGAGCGTCGCTAAAATCGAATCTTTAATATAAGGATCGGTGGTAAATAGTTTGATATAATTATCAATCCCGATAAATTCAGGTTTTGTTAAACCTGACCAATTCGTCATACTGATACCCAGCACCCCTAAAAGGGGGAGATAAGTAAGGAAAATCAGTCCGAGGAAAGCTGGAATTAAGCATATATAAGCGACACGCTGCTCACTGCGGTAGCGCCGTTTCGACAGTTTTTTTATATTTTCCATACCTCACCTCAATTTTAAATGATGACCGCCATTGACTTGGCGTTGGCGGTCATCCTTCCTACTCATTATTCTTCTTAATTATTTACCTTTATTGGCTGCCTTCAACTTATCAAGATTTTTGGTAATGGCATCCTTCGCAGTCGTCTTTCCGGTCCATACATCCCCTAGAGTCGATCCGAGCAAATTGTTAAATTCCGTCGTATTATTCGTATAGAACCAAGAAGCAGGTCTCGCAGCGGAGGATTGTGCATAATCGACTACCGCAGACTTATATTGGGCATATGGAGGGAAGTTTGGATTGTCGACCCATTTGTGAGTTAATGCTTCGTCCTTATACCATTTCTCCAAAGTAGGCATCCAGATCCCCTCTGAAATGAGTCCCCAGTTGTTTTCTTCGGATGTGTACCATTTGAGGAATTCCATAGCTTCGGCCGGGTGCTTAGTCTGGGAGAATACGACATTGGCGCCGCCCGTGTTGAGCGTGGTCTTATCCTTCATGTAAGGCAATACGGCCACGCCGTAATTCAGTCCTTCTTTTTTGGCTGTATTCAAGCTGGTTCCTACATTCCACGCACCGTTTGTGGCCATTGCAACCGTTCCTGCAATAATGGTGCGTTGAATGCCATCATCAGTCTGCCCAACGGACAATGGAGCAACATGATCTTTCAAGTACAGATCCGCAACTTTCTGGATCGCTTCGATACTAGCGTCTTCCCCAATTCTCACATCTGTCCCGTCCTTGTTGTAGTAGCCGCCGCCATTGCTAATCGCCCAGGTTTCCAACTGCCACGGCAGATTTTCGATTGATGCACCAAACTGTACAATGCCCTGTGGATCAAACCCATCCTCGCCAGGATGCTTGCCTTTCTTGTCTACCGTCAGCTTCTTGGCCGTTTCTACGAATTGGTCCCATGTCCATGCTTTGTCTAGAGCGGATGGAGGATAGGACACCTTCGCTTTGTCAAACATGTCTTTGTTGTAATACATGAGGAGGATTTCATTGGCAGCAGCATATGCTACGGTTTTGCCATTATATTTGTAGGCCAGGCTATCCAACGGTTTGCTGCCTGTTCCTTCATACATGGCACTTACATCATTCAGCATGCCTTGGGAAGACCACTGGATTACAGCGTCCTCCTTTAACATACCCGCGTCCGGCAATTGCTTTGCTGTTGCCATCGTATTCAGCTTGGTGATGTAACTTTCCCATGGAATCGCAACCACTTCTACTTGAATTCTGTCTTGGGAAGTATTAAATTTGTCCACTGCCTTCTGAGTTGTATTTCCTTCTTCTGCGCTTCCCCACATCGAATAGGTAATCTTGACCTTCTCACCCTTCGACGCCGGCGTCGCCGTCGCAGTCGCCGGCGCTGTCGCCGTCGCCGTCGCCGATGCCTTAGGGGTATCAGTGGATGTTACTGTACTCGTAGTGTTAGAGCTGCAGCCTGCAATTATAACGGGCACCATACTTGCTAACGTTGCGATTTTCCAAACTCGTTTAGTCGACCCCATAGTAACGCCTCCAATAAGTTGAATAGGCTCCCGGCATTTGCCGAGGCAGATAGGAAGAACTTCCCCTTATAAACCCTTGAAACCTTACCTCTTCATTCACAGGTAGGATATTTCAAGCCATCCTGTATATACTAGAACCTTTGCAGGTTAAAGCCGAATATTGTCATCTTACTCAAATCATTCCGTTCTTACCCAAACTGTCATCTCACCCCGACCGCGATTTGCCCATGCAAAGTAGGGAATGAAGGTTACCTTTACTGACTCTGTCGCTATTTCCTCATTCGCTTTATATAACTGCTCTCCCCAATCGTCGGATTGCACTCTTTGAGCAGATGCCGCTATCGTCAACACGCCTCCCAACAATTCCTCATCAAAAGAAACACTTTGTTCGGATTGCTGCTTCAGCTTAATTTGATGCAAATTAGCCCCGTTATCTGCTTCTTCCAGGCAATATACGATCGGCCCGCGCTGTAAAGCTACTTTGCCAATCGTTTCCCGAACTAATGGATGGCCTTTCATCCAACTAACCAACATCGGAATTTCAAGTTCAATCGTATCCCCTAACTGCCACTTTCGCTGGATATAGGCAAAACCATCGACAAGCGAATCCTCCCATTGCCAAAGTTCACCATTGACCCGAATGACTGCCCCCGTGCTCCAGCCCGGTATTCGCAATGCTAATGTGAATTCCAGTTCCTGCTCTGTCGAAATTTCAAAGCGGACATTACCTGTCCATGGAAATTGCGATTGCTGAGTTAGCTGTACTTTCTGACCGTCAATTTCAAAAAACATCTCACTGCCTACATACAAGTGCGCATAGATCGTGCGGTCTTTCATTGTATACATGTAGCGACCCAGCGAAGCCAGAAGTCTCGCTATATTGGGTGGACAACATGCGCATCCGAACCAACCTTGCCGCTCGGGCTTTACATGGCTGAGTCCTTTATTTTTATCGGAAGCTTCCGGCCAAACCTCAAGCGGGTTGACATAAAAGAAATGTTTTCCATCACGAGAAATACTGCTGATTACTGTGTTATACAGCGCCTGCTCCATGACATCAGCATACTCTCCCTTGGCTTCAATTTGCAGCATCCGATGGGCGAAAAATATTAATCCAATCGAAGCGCAAGTTTCAGCATAAGCCGTATCGTTCGGTAAATCATAATCAAGCGAGAATGACTCTCCGTGCCCCATTGACCCAATAGCCCCCGTTATGTACATCCGTTTCGATACGATATTGTTCCATAGTTCCCGACAAGCCTTCAGCAGCTCCAAATCGCCGGTTTCGGCTGCCACATCCGCCATTCCAGAACACATATAAACCGAACGTACCGCATGGCCTTCAGCCGATACCTGATCGCGCACTGGCAAATGCGCTTGACTGTAAGAACGGTCAAAGACCATATCCAGCATGGGGAAATGCTTCGTTTGGTTACGGCGTCTATACTCCATCTCATAGAAGCTAGGATCTTTCCCACGTTCATCTAGAAAAAATTGGCTTAACAGCAAATACTTCTGATCACCGGTTACATGATAGAGTTTGACAAGTGCCAGTTCAATTTCTTGATGACCATCATATCCCTGAATTTTCCCTTCACCTGGACCAAACACCGAATCGATACAGTCAGCTAAGCGACAGGCCACATCCAAAATTCTACTTTTCCCTGTTGCATCGTAATAAGCTACCGCTGCCTCTATCATGTGTCCTGCACAATACAATTCATGACATTCCGCTAGATTGCTCCACTTCATTTTTGGCTCTTTTAATGTAAAGTACGTGTTTAGGTAGCCATCCTCTTGCTGCGCTCTGGCAATGGTTTCGATCACCTCATCCGCCACGCACTCCAAGTCAGGATCCTGCCCGGTTTCTAGCAAATAACTGACCGCTTCGAGCCATTTAGCGACATCACTATCTTGGAATACCATGCCGTAAAACTCACCTTGCTCTAGTCCTCCAGCAATTTTAAAATTGCGGATCGCGTGACTGGGCTCGGCACCCTCAACACGGTCATTCAACGCTTCCCATTGATAGGGGACAACGATATTTCGAACCAGTTGAATATATCCAGACCAAAAGTCATCAACAATGTTTATTTGTTTGAGTGGCAGCGGTCTAGAGATTACTAATTTCCCCATATTAGGTAGCACCTTCTTTCGAATCATCCATATTGGGTTTCTCTTTATTTTTAATATTACATGGAGTACGATAGAATGAATACGGCCGTTTACAACCAGTTTTTTAAAAATTGCAACCTTGAAAGGGGATACAAAATTGGAAACTAACAGCTCCGAATTTTCAATTCTCCACTTTATTTCACCACCCGTACCTTATTTTATCGATTGTGGTCGAGCTTTTTATCGCGAAGGAGAGCGGCATATTAGCCGGAACAGTATTGGTGTATTTGATTTTATTATGGTGAAAAAAGGGAGTTTGCATTTGGGTGAAGGAAGCCATGAATGGGTCATTCAGCCAGGAGAAGCTTTTATTCTGAGGCCGGATTCCAACCATTACGGAACTGCACCTTGTTTAAGCGACACAGAGATCATTTGGATACATTTTCATACGTTTGGCTCATGGGAAGAATGCAGCAGCATGAATCAATGTATGGACAACCAAGCTGCACTTATCAATAATCACAAAAAGACCGCATATCTAAATCACAGCGAGGTTTGTTCCATATATCTCCCAAAATATAAAAGACTTTCGCAAAAATCACTTGATATATTGGAACAATTTTTCGAGTTGGATAATGAGCCTCGCTCTTTGCGAAATTGGAAGAAACAAGCTACTTTCCAGCTTTTCATACAGCATTTGGATCAAGAACTCGCATCAAAAACCGACTCAACTGCTATCCAGTTAGCCGAGAAAATAGAACTATTTATTCGACAAAACTATACAACAAAAATAACCAACTCCCTCATGCAAAAAGAGTTGAACTACCATCCCAATTATTTGGCCAAATGTATGCTTAAAGTCTACGGCATGACACCGATGGATTATTTGCTTCAGTATCGGATCGAACAGGCCAAAAAACTATTGATTCAAACGGAATGGTCGATGTCCCGCATTGCCGAGGAAGTCGGTTTTATGCATGCCACTTATTTTTCATCTTGCTTTTCTACGCATGAAGACATTTCTCCACTTAATTTTCGAAAAAAATTTATTGGGCAACCGCAGTAAGTTTGACCATACATAGGCTGTACCTTTCGGAGTTCTTTTGGGTACAGCCTTTTTATTTTGGTCGCAAGTTGCCCTCATTATTTGTGTATTTCCCATAACTCTTCAGATCTTATAAAGTCCCTATACCAGATAATAGTCTCTTAAGTACGACTACCGCTTCTGCCCTGTTTGCATGCTCCTGAGGAGAAAACTCGTGATCTGTTCTGCCGTTCATCAATCCCGACCCAACAGCAAGGTTAACCATATTTTTCGCCCAATCGCTCACTGCATTCTCATCATTGAAATGAATCGATGAGTTAACAATCATGTCATCCAATTTAGTTCCTGTTGCCTGCGACTTTGCTCTCATCAGCATCGCTGTCATTTCCTCGCGAGTAATATCCGCCTCAGGCGCGAACTCATTTTCGGAAACGCCGTTGATAATACCTGCCGCATAAACTTTCTTCACCGTTTTCTCATACCATGAGCCAGTTGCAACGTCCGTGAACGGATTTTTGTCGTCGCCCTCCTTCAGGTTTAGTACTTTGGAAAGTAAGGTTGCAAATTGTGCCCTAGTTACATTGGTGTCTGGTGCGAAATGATCGTCATCCATACCATCTACAATATTTTTATCTACCATCTTCATGATATCCGATTTGGCCCAATGTCCTACAAGATCACTGAAAATTTTGGTGAATTTCGCAGATTCATTCAATAAATAAGCTTGATTTTTCATATTGTGATCTACTATTTTCAGAGAGGTCCATTTTATGTCCGTTGACCCTACTTTTTTTGCCTTAAAGGTGATTGTACCTATTTCTAGATCTCCTTTTTCGCCATCCGTATTTCCTATTTTTGTATGAGCAACCGTAACTTGATTGTCCTTAACGAAAGGAGAAACGGAGAATCCTTCTATTTTCGTATCAGCTTTGACAACCTCAAGCTTGCTTGTATCGAAGCTTAATTTCGCTTCATACGCAAATAAATCTTGAATATTCTGTCCTTTTAAACTGACAGTAAATTCGCCGGAATCTGATTCGGTATCTGAAATAGTCATTACAAATTTGGAAGCCTCCTCCGCATACGTAGGAGTTAATAATACAAAAGAACAACATAAATTACAGACTAATGTAACAAGAATTGTTTTACGTTTCACAATGACTCATCCTCTCCTATGTGGAAGGAGTAGTTTACTACTCTTTCCATAATTTACAAATTTGCTTCAAGACATCCGTGCGAAATCGTTGTTGATAGTACTTGTACTATTAGATACAATGCGTATCATTAGTACGATATGTAACTTATAACATATGATACATTTTGTATCCTGTAAAGTCAACCATTTTGTATCCTCTTCCAAATGGGGAGGATTACGAGTATTCGAGACTTGAACCCTAGAGATATCGCCCATGCTGGGCGCACAAAAATTGGAAAGGTACAGTAACCCTATCCTTTTATATTTACTAAATTATTTTCGCCGTAACAAATTTAGGCAACTCGATAACTATGGACCAAATGAACAAGGCGAAAACCGGTAAAGCCTATTCGCTTCGCTTCCGCCCGTATACTTCTCCCCGTCTCCATAACTCCGTATATCAGCTACTCACTCTCATTTTTATCCCCTTCCCAATTGACATTAATTTTCAGGGATGATATAAAGTTAGTGTATAGCACTCACAGTGTGCGAGTGCTAATTATTAAACCTGTTACATATTCGAAAGGAGATCTATCCGTGGAAAAGAAACAGTTTCAAGCCGAATCCAAGCGTCTTTTGGAAATGATGATCAATTCGATTTACACACAACGCGAGATCTTTCTAAGAGAGCTTATCTCCAACTCCAGCGATGCGATTGACAAAATTTATTACAAAGCGCTAACAGACGACTCGCTCGTTTTTGACAAAGATAGTTATTTCATCAAAATTACTGCCGATAAAGAAAATCGCATATTAACGATTCGTGATACGGGTATCGGGATGACCAAGGAAGATCTTGAGAACAACTTGGGGATTATCGCGAAGAGCGGATCGCTTGCTTTTAAGAAAGAGAACGAAAGCAAAGAAGGACACAACATTATCGGTCAATTCGGGGTAGGCTTCTATTCCGCATTCATGGTCGCTGACCACATTGCTGTAACAAGTAGAGCACTTGGCAGTGAMACTGCATACAAATGGGAATCCGATGGCGCAGACGGTTACACGATTGCTCCAGCAGAGAAGGATTCCGTAGGTACGGAAATTGTCCTCACCATCAAACCGAATACCGAAGATGATAACTACGACGAATATTTGGACGAGTATCGCCTTAAAGCGATCATCAAGAAATATTCCGATTTCATCCGTTACCCGATTAAAATGGACATTACCGGCAAGCGTTTGAAAGAAGGCAGCGAGAGCGAATTCGAGGACTATCAAGAAGAGCAGCATGTGAACAGCATGGTGCCGATCTGGAGAAAGAACAAAAGCGAGCTCACACCTGAGGATTACGAGAAGTTCTACCATGAGAAGCACTACGGCTTCGACAAGCCGCTTAAGCATATTCACGTAAGTGCAGATGGCGCGGTGGTATACCAAGCGATCCTCTTTATCCCTGAAAACATGCCTTATGACTACTATTCCAAAGAATACGAGAAAGGCTTGGAGCTTTACGCGAACGGCGTTCTCATTATGAATAAATGTGCGGATCTGCTTCCTGACTATTTCAGCTTCGTCAAAGGGATGGTCGATTCCGAAAGCTTATCACTCAACATTTCCAGAGAGATGCTGCAGCATGATCGTCAGCTCAAATTAATTGCTAAGAACATTTCTAGCAAAATTAAAGGCTCACTACAAAGCCTCCTGAAGGATGAGAGAGAGAAATACGAGCAATTCTACAAATCCTTCGGCAGACAGCTTAAATTCGGCGTATACAGCGACTACGGCACGCATAAAGAGCTTCTGCAGGATCTATTGATGTTCTCATCCTCCAAGGAGAAAAAGCTCGTTACATTGGACGAGTATGTCTCAAGAATGCCAGAAGACCAGAAGTACATTTACTATGCTTCCGGTGAATCGATGGAAAGAATCGATAAGCTTCCGCAAACCGAGCTTGTGACGGATAAAGGGTACGAAATCCTTTACTTCACGGATGACATTGATGAGTTCGCAATTAAAATGATTATGACCTACAAAGAGAAGGAATTTAGATCTGTTTCGAGCGGAGATTTGGGTATTGATATCGAGGATAACCAAAACGATTCCGAGTCTGACAAAAAGGAAAACCAAGATCTATTCGACTACATGAATGGCTTATTAGCTGGCAAAGTGTCGAGCGTTAAAGCTTCCAAGCGCTTGAGAAAGCATCCTGTCTGCTTATCCACAGATGGCGATGTCACCATCGAGATGGAAAAAATCTTGAACGCAATGCCGAACAACCCGAACGTGAAAGCCGAGAAGGTACTGGAAATCAACGTCAACCACGATGTTTTCGCTTCCTTGAAGGATGCTTTCGAGAAAGATAAAGAGAAGTTAAACCTCTATACAGCGCTCTTGTACAATCAAGCTCTCCTGATCGAAGGCTTGCCGCTGCAGGATCCAGTTGAATTTACGAATGACATTTGCAAAATAATGGTTTAATTTTGTTCATTCAAGCACTGCAACTTTATGGTTGCGGTGCTTTCTTATTTCCGTTAGGTAGGATCCGAAGGGGATACAGGCTCAATTTCGACATATGCGTGAATAGCTTCTGGACGAGAATAGACATAAGCGATTAAGCGATCTTGATCAATGCCTAACGCCAGCGCAACCTTAACAATATCCAATTCTTGAATCATTTTTTTGGATTCTGGGCTATTGACGGACATATGTTTCAACCATCCTTCGAATTAATGTAATTAATAGCAAGTCAAACCTAACCTGTGATATAGTTTTCATAAAAGCGATTGTCGGTATGAAAAGGGCAAACCCATTGAAAAGTGGTGACGCAAAGCTAAAGGGACTACATTGGTATTTCTATCTACAGACCCATATGTCAGCCAGCTACCACCTCCATCCGATCATTGCAGTTCGACAAAGGAGGAAACCCGAATCGTGAATAAAATAATGATTGACGGCAATATGAGCTTAGATGTGAAGCAATTAATCGATAATTTACATCTCCCAGAAAGTGATATTTTGGACATGTTCTCCTTTTCATTTGGTGGCAATGTATTAACACCTGAGGAAGCCATCCGGTTTATTCAGTTTCTTCGAAGTGAACTGGACAATCGTACTCAATAAACGAATTATGCCTTATCGCATTCAAAAATACAGTCGGTTGATGTCAATAGATTATTTTTTTTTCAAAAGCTCATGAGGTGGCGTATTTATTGACTTCTCCGTCATGAAGCAGCAAAAGACAGCGGGATCACCGCTGTCTTTTTTTTATTTTTTGTCACATTTCGAAAAAAAACAAATCAATTTGTGTCATCATCTGAATTCCCAAGCAATTTTAAAACAAATAAAGCCACTTCACCTCCTGATAAATTCACGAGGCGAAGCGACTTTTGCATATAAAAATGCGCTACTTATTTATCTCGGAGTAGCCCGACGTCATGCTTTCCCAATATTTGCGTTAACTCCTTCAAAAACATGTTGATGTCCTTGAACTGCCTGTATACAGAGGCGAAACGAATGTAGGCCACTTCATCGACGGGGTACAATTGCTCCATAACAATTTCACCAATGCCTAGGCTATCGACTTCGGCATGAGCCGTAGTACGAAGCTGCATTTCGACTTCGGAGACGAGCATTTCTAGCCGCTCCATCGAAACCGGTCTTTTTTCACAAGCGCGAATTAAGCCCCGTAAAATTTTCTCACGACTAAATTCTTCCCGACTTCCATCTTTTTTAATCACAATTAAGGGCGTTTCTTCTACCATTTCAAAAGTCGTGAATCTTCGCGCGCATTTCTCACATTCACGACGCCGACGAATGGATTTATTCTCATTGGCAGACCTCGAATCAAGCACTTTCGTACCGGAATGGTCACAGAACGGGCATTTCATTCGCTTTCCTCTCCTTTCTCTGTTGGAAATTTCTTTACCAGATGTTACATGTCTTGAAATTTGAAGTACTGCACACAATAGATTTACCAACCGACAAGGAGGTGAACAGACATGAGTTCAAACAATACTTTAGTCGTTCCACAAGCTAATGCAGCCTTGGATCAGTTGAAATACGAAGTAGCTCAAGAGCTTGGTATTGCTATCCCACAAGATGGCTATATGGGCAACATGACTTCTCGTGACGCTGGCTCTATTGGTGGTAGCATTACTCGTCGCCTGGTACAAATCGCAGAACAATCTCTAGCAGGTCAATTCAAGTAATCTTGAAATAACCAGGCTTTAGATTCTGCACCACAGGAAGTATTGGACTTTACGCTCCATTAGGAGCTAGTCCAATGCTTCTTTGTTTTATTCGGCTAGACTAGATTAGACTAGGCAGCTGCATCATGCCATTGCTCTGTGTAAAGCTTGGTATACTTCTCATAGTAATAAAGGACGCGTTGCACATAATGACGGGTTTCACCAAACGGAATATCACGGATATTCGATTCCGTTCCGTCCCATACGCCATTATTTTTCCATTTATTCACATTACCTTGACCTGCATTATACGCTGCTATCGCGTAGACTAAATTCCCATTATAATGCTTGATCAACCAATTTACATACCATGACCCTAAATAAATATTAATATCCACGCGAAGTAAATCTTCTTGCGTATGAGGCCCTAAATTTGAAGATTCCACAATCCAATCGGCGGTGTCAGGCATAAGCTGCATGAGCCCTAAGGCACCTTTTCTCGATTCTAAATGATATTGATAATTCGTTTCCACCCGAATAATGGCTGCAATCAGAAACGGATCTATATTGTGTTTCGCCGCGCTTTGCTTAATCTCCTGCTGAAAGTAGATGGGGTATAGCTTTCTACCTATAATTGCGCTATTCATGAAGAGAATCATGACAAAAACAATAAGCAGAAGAGCAAACATTCGCTTTTTCCGAAAGAACATCATGTTAATCCCTTCCCTACCCAAAACCGCTCTACCCTCATGTTGGTTTCTTCCCAAGTCCCGCTATTATCAATGACGATATCCGCTAGCTTGCGTTTCTCCTCAATCGACATCTGGGCATCAAGCCGAAGCTGTGCGGTCTCTTCTGACAAGCCATCTCGCTGCATCAGTCGTTCCAACTGCAAGTGGCGCGGAATATAAACAACCATGATCTCCTGAAACATCGAGACCAAATTCGATTCTATAAGTAAAGGAACATCAACCACAACAAGCTTGGCGGGATAGTCCTGTTCATACGATGCCATTTGTTCACGCATCCTTGCGCGAATCGGGGGATGAAGCAACCCCTCCAGCTGCTTTCGCGCTTCAGGAGATCCAAAGATGATTTCACCAAGCTTCTTGCGTTGCAGTGATCCATCCGTTCCAATCACAGCTTGTCCAAAATGTGCGGCAACCTGTTCAAGAACAGGGCTGCCAGGCTCGACAACATCACGAGCAATCTGATCGGCATCGATTAAAAGGGCGCCACGGCTGACGAGCATACGGCTAACCGTACTTTTTCCACAGGCAATACCGCCTGTTAAGCCGATATTCATAAGCTCTTCTCTCCTAAAAGTTCATTGATAGTGAACTATAGCATTTTCAAAAGTCCCATGACAATAAGCACACATCCTGGAAGGATAGACAGCTTCTTCATCCAGGTCATCTCGGCATACCGGAAACCAATCCGCAAGCCAACAGCAAGTAAGGATCCGCTTGAAATGGAAATGACAGAAGCCGTTAATAAAGGCACGAAGCCGATGAGGGCAGCACCGATTCCCGCTCCGAAGGCATCCAATGACAGCGCTAAGCCGAGCAAAGTAGCCTCAGAGGCTGAAATATTTCCTGACTTGTCAACATCCGCAATGGAAGGCGTTCGTAATATTTGAATCACCAGACCAAAGCGTTTCAGTTCAATATTGAGGATCTCTTTCGTTCGCTGTAAGGTGTCAAAGGTCACGGGCTCCACATAACCTGAATTTCGAATATCCGAGTAAGGCATACTGCTGACGACAGCTTGATCAAGAGAAGCAGCTGCTTGGTCTTGTTGCGCTTGGTTTTTCTGCCCTTGTCTCATTTGAATAAGAGCCCAAACACCAATACCGATTAAAATCAAGGCGCCAATTCGTTTCGCAAACGAGGGGGACATGAAGGAAGACATCAGAACGCCGATCTGCATCGAAGTGAAAATGATGATACCAGACCAAAGCGATATTATCCCAATAGAGACAAGCGGTATTCGGATTTTGCGTAACCCATACATCACACCAACACCGAAACCGTCCAGAGAAACCGCAAATGCCAAAATGAGCAGAGAAATGACAGGGAGCATACAAACCCTCCTAAGCGTTTTACCTAAAAACGAGCTCTGCGAGCTAGTTATCTAGGCTAAGTACTCCATATCATATGGGGAGGGTGTGTTACAGGTGCCTATTTCTCAGACTTCTTTCGTGACCGCTTGGGCTTTAAAGGTTGACAAGTGAGACAAATGTGCGTCCCTCTGCCTCCCACTACTGTTTTCACAATTTCATTTCCACAAGCTTTGCAGGGCTGTGACTGTCTGCCATAAATGTTCAATTGGTGTTGGAATAGGCCGATTTCACCTTGTCCATTCACATACGATTTAATCGATGAGCCGCCTACCTCAACTGAATCTTGGAGGGTACGAATTATCGACTCGTGCAACAATTCAAGCTCCTTTTTGCTCAGCGATGACGCTTCCCGTTCGGGATGGATGCCCGCTAAGAAGAGAGACTCATCTACATAAATATTCCCAATGCCCACGATATATGCTTGATTGAGCAGCAGGGGCTTTATCTTCGTTGAACGATGGGCAATCACCCTCTGAAAGACTTCGAGGGTGAACGCCTCATCCAATGGCTCAAGACCGAGCTTTACCAGCGGAGGCTGCGTAAGCTCATCACCCTTAGGGAACAGATGCATCGTTCCGAATTGCCGCACATCCTTGTATCTCAGCTCACTCTCATCCGTAAAACGAAACAACACGTGCGTGTGCGGCTCAAGCGGATCATCGCCTGCATACAAGCCATATCGGCCTTCCATGCGCAAATGGGAAACCATCACGTAGTCCGTGAGCACGAAGCGAAGAAACTTGCCTCTTCGTTCTATTGTTTCAACCGTTTGCCCTTGCAGCAGCGTCTCGAACTGCTGAATATCGTCAGGCTTTTGAATAATACGAGGTAGCCTGACCTGAACATGGGCGATCGTTTTCCCAGTAATTAACTCGTTTAATGTTCTTTTGACGGTTTCGACCTCGGGTAGTTCAGGCAAGGTATTCACCTCCTTCTAGATGTTGAGTATGGCTCACGCAGCTGGAGTCACAATTACTTCGCATCATACCAAGTAAGTCCGAAATCCACGTCTGCACGTAAAGGAACGTCCAGCGTAAGCGCTGCGGCCATGACTTCAGGCACGAGCTGACGCATCGTTTCCAGCTCATCAGCTGGCACTTCAAACACGAGCTCATCGTGTACTTGAAGCAGCATGCGGCTCTTCAGCCCTTCTTTCGCTAATCTCTCCGCCATTTGAACCATGGCAAGCTTGATGATGTCCGCGGCTGTCCCTTGAATCGGTGTGTTCATCGCCGTACGCTCAGCGAAAGAACGAATGTTAAAGTTGGAATGCGTAATTTCTGGCAATAGACGACGACGCTGCAGCAAGGTTGTGACATAGCCATCCCTGCGTGCATCTTTCACGATGTCGTCCATATATCTACGAACGCCTTGGAACACTGCAAAATACTGTTCAATGAACTGAGCGGCTTCCCTGCGGGTAATATCTAAGTTCTGTGATAAACCATAATCGCTGATGCCGTAAACGATACCGAAGTTAACGGCTTTCGCTTGACGGCGCATATTGCTGTCAACCGCGCTTTCCTCTACGCCGAAGACGTCCATCGCTGTCTTCGTGTGAATGTCCATATTCTGAAGGAACGCTTCCTTCAGCTTCTCATCCTGCGAGATGTGCGCCAGCACACGCAGCTCGATCTGCGAGTAATCCGCAGCAAGCATGTACCATCCAGGCTCGGATGGAACGAAAACCTTGCGGATCTTACGGCCCTCCTCCAGACGAATCGGAATGTTCTGGAGATTCGGGAACTGGCTGCTGAGACGTCCCGTCGCGGCAATCGTCTGCCGGTAATAGGTGTGCACCTTACCGGTCTCAGGCCGCACCTCTTTGAGCAGCCCCTCGACGTACGTCGACTGCAGCTTCGCTAGCGAGCGATAGTGCAGGATCTGCCCGACGACTTCGTTGTAGGGCGCAAGACGCTCGAGCACCTCGGCATCCGTCGAATAGCCGGTTTTGGTCTTCTTCGAAGCTGGCAGCCCCAGCTTCTCGAACAGAATCTCACCGAGCTGCTTCGGTGAGTTGATGTTGAACTCGACGCCGGCGAGCTTGTAGATGCTGGACATGATCGTGTCCAGCTGCTTGCCAAGCTCCACGCCGAGCGTTTTAAGCCCTTCGGCATCCACTCTGATGCCGCGCATCTCCATCTCGGCGAGAACGCCTGCGAGAGGCAGCTCAAGCTCGTAGAAGAGGCGATGCATCTCGCCCTTCTCTAATTCATCGCGCAGCACGGGAACCATGCGCGCCATCGCCATCGCTTTGCGACCCAAGTGGTCGCTAAGCGCAGCTAGTTCCGGCAGGCGAAACTTCGCGCCCTTGCCGAACACATCCTCGTCTGCCTTCACGGACGGCAGACCGTACTTCACAGACAGGCCGCTCAAGCTGAGATTCGACTCCGTCGGATCGAGGAGATAAGCGGCCAAAAGCACGTCGAAATCCACCCCTGCAAGGTGGATGCCCTGCCAGGCTAACGCGAGCTGCGCGCGGTGCAGGTCGAAGAGCTGCTTCTTCTTGGAAGCATCGTTGAGCCAATCGCGCAGCGGCTTGCCCGCTTCACTTTGCAGCAGGGCAAACGGGACATAATATGAGGTGTTGCCAGCACCATCATCAATAAACCACACAATGCCAACCATGACGGCTTGATGCGGGTTTTCGCCGACAGCTTCGACATGGATAGCGGCATGGTCGTCCAATTTGGCAATCAGCTCGCCAACATTGGCTTCAGTAACCGCAACGGCTGACAAACTCTCGACTACGAGATCTTCAGCCTCCACAGTAACCGAGCCGAAATCCATCTTCTCCAATAGGGATTTGAACTCCAGCTTCCGAAACATACTGGACAGAGCTTGTCCATCAAAGCCATCATAGCGGAACGAATCCCAAGCTGTTTCCATCGGAACCTCACGGTAGATGGTCGCCAATTCCTTGCTCATGATCGCACTCTTGGCATGCTCTTCCACTTTCTCTTTCATCTTGCCCTTCAGACTTGCTGTATTGGCTAACACTTCTTCAACCGTACCGAAGTCATGAAGCATTTTGAGCGCTGTCTTTTCACCTACGCCGGGAATGCCCGGAATATTATCGGACGTATCGCCCATGAGCCCCTTCAAATCGATAATTTGATTTGGCGTCAGTCCGTATTTTTCCATAATCGCTTCTGGACTGTAGCGATCCATTTCACTGATCCCTTTACGGGTGATCGCAACTGTAACTTGCTCGGAAGCGAGCTGCAGCATATCCTTATCCCCAGATACGAGCAGGACCTTCTCACCATTCGCATCCGCGGCTTTCGTCAACGTACCGATAATATCATCCGCTTCATAGCCGGATAGCTCGAATTGCGGGATTTTGAACGCTTTCAGCAGTTCCTTGATCAAAGGAAATTGTTCAGAGAGCTCCGTCGGCGTTTTCGCACGACCGCCTTTATATTCGGTATATTCTTTATGTCGAAACGTAATTTTCCCCGCATCGAAGGCAACGAGAAAATGGGTTGGCTTTTCTTCTTCAATTAATTTCAGCAGCATCGTTGTAAATCCGTATACCGCATTGGTATGTAAACCGCTTGAATTGCTGAGCAGCGGCAACGCATAGAAGGCACGAAACGCAATTGAGTTCCCATCAATAATTATAAGCTTATCCATAAGTTCCACCCCAATTTTAGACATACTTTCTTCATCATAGCATACGAAATTAAAATAAAAAAACGGTTCGCTACATAAACATCTAAGGAGACATAATAAACGACTACACTGCCCATCTTGGGCAGGAGCGTTTATCAGAAATAGTAGCCAATTTATCCGATTCAACATATAAATTCTACTATTTGTAAGTTTGGATGGTCCGGTCTTCAGAAGGAGGTTCTCCGTATGAGTCCTTTTTTCTCACCCACACGTAAAAAGGTTATATTTTTTGATATGAATAATACGATCTTAGATCGCAGACAATGCTTCGATTCCGCTTTTCTTGAGGTTATGCAGGATTTCACGGCAAGGTGGGAAACAGAGGATACGAAATTGACCGCGCAAGAGGCATTGCTTAGCTATAAATCCGAATGGAGCCGTCATCGAAAAACACCGATCCGAAGCCCCATCTCGCCCGACGAGCTGCGGCATATTTGTTTAGTCAAAGCGCTCCACCCGTTTCCTATCCAGGTAAATACGACTTTTACACGAACTTTTTTCAATCAAGTAGAAGAACGGGAGGATAATTTCGTCGCCTTATTCCCGGGGGTAGAAGATACGTTAGAAGCGCTGTCTCGCCAATATAAGCTGGCTATCATTAGTAACGGTAATCGGAAACGTCTACAGCGCAATTTGGAAAAAATGAAGCTGACCTCGTGGTTTGATCAGGAGCGTCTGTTTACTACGGAGAATGATGGACCGCGCAAACCGCATCCAGCGATTTTTGAGCAAGCCCTTAAATCGATGAGCACAGCTGCGGGCCAAAGTGTGATGGTCGGAAACTCGTGGCGTAACGATGTGGTAGGCGCAGCTTCAACGGGGATGGACGCGGTCTGGATACATCCAGCGAATATTAAGAAAATATCGGAGAGGCGAATCGGGAAGCAGAAAGTCATCATTGTTCGTTCGTTCAAACAGTTGATCTACACGTTTTGATTTTTGAATTGGACTATATAAGCACTAACCTATCGCTTGAAAAAAATATATACTGCCTTGATGCGCCTTCGCATGCTTCTTCAACTGGGCGGCTGTTTGCGAAATGTGCTCAAGTGCAATGGGGGACTCACTGCTGCATATGACTAACGACAGCGAAAGCGTGACCCCCTCGCTCTTCACGTGATGACCGCTTCGATCCACCACATGCTCACACTCTTCTCCCTCGTAAAACAGCCGTACACCCACTTCAAAGCGATTAATAATTTCCTGACATAGCAATTTCGGCGAAAGGCACGTGGATATCGCGATAAAATTCAAGTATCGTTCGGATGGACGCTGTTTCCGCCATTTTCCCATTACTCGTGATAATGACAAGATCGTAAAGAAACAGATGAAATACGCTGTTCTTCTATCAGTTTCTGGAACTCTACTAATACACTGACTGATCTTCCATGTCCATCATCCCTCATCTATTTCAGCTTGAACCTCCAGTCTAACAAACCAAATGATAGGCTTGATTAACCTTATGTAAAATGTATGTAAAGACTTTCAAGAAAAAAGAGGGAATTGCACTTTTTCCTCGAAAAGATGTGTATGGATTGTTAGGTGCGTACAGCAGATCTCGTGCGGAAAGGAAAATTGATGGAACAACAAGTAAAAATCTTGGCGGTAGATGATCGCTATGAAAACTTGCTGGCGCTGAATAGTATTCTGGCGTCTTCTTCCTATGACGTTATTTCTTTACAATCAGGGGAGGAAGCACTTCGATATTTATTAAAAGAGCCCGCCGATCATATCGCGGTCATTTTGATGGATGTGCAGATGCCAGGGCTCAGCGGCTTTGAAACCGTAGAACTCATTAAGCAACGTAAAGCTTGTCAGGATATCCCCATCATTTTCTTAACTGCCCTCAGTACCTCGATTGAACATGTATTGCGAGGCTATCATGTGGGATCAATTGATTATTTATTTAAGCCTGTCCATCCCAAAATGCTTCGCATGAAAGTGGATGGATTCGTGAATATGCATCTGAACCATCAGAAGCTGAAGGCTCAGAGTGAGCTTTTACATAAACGCACCCTGGATCTAGAAGAAACGAATCGCAAACTCGCTGAAGCCGAAGCAAAATTAATCGAGCAGAATGTGCTTCTTGAAAATTGGGTCGAAGAGAGAACCTCTGAACTAGTGGATGCTCATGAGAAGCTTATGAATTCCCAAGAGCATTTCAAAAAAATGTTCATCCTTTCACCTTCTTTAATGGCCATCCGTCGTCTTCCAGATCTTACCTATCTCGATGTTAATGAAAGCTGGAAGCAGCACACCGGCTATGGCGACGAAGTTATTGGCACACCATTAAATCTGATGCGTGACGAATTCAACAATGTAACGAAGTATGGAGATATCGTACGGAATGAGAAAGTACGGTATGAAACCAAATCGGGCGAAATTCGAACCGCTCTCCTTTCCACAGAGATCATCGATATTGAGGATGAAAGCTGCTTGCTTCACGTAGCTGTTGATATTACGGAAAGCCTGCGATTTGAAGCCGAGATGGCCCGCTTAGCTCAATTGAATCTTGTTGGGGAAATGGCAGCAGGTATTGCCCATGAGATTCGCAATCCCATGACGACCATTCGCGGCTTCCTGCAATTATTTCAAGAAAATGACCGCCATATGCAAAAACAATATATCCCCATCATGTTAGAAGAATTAGATAGAGCGAATGAGATCATTACGGAATATCTATCTCTCGCCAAAAATAAACAATCCTACCAGCGGCCTGAAAGTATTAATCGGATTATCGAGAGCTTGCTGCCCTTGATACAGGCAGAAGCTGTAATGTCTGGCAAGCACGTCGATGGTCGCTTCGGGTATTGTTCAGACATTCAGCTCGACGATAAAGAAATGCGTCAGCTCATCCTGAACATGTGCATGAATGGACTTGAAGCCATGAGTATTGGCGGTACATTAACGATTCAAACCTACCAGGACCTTGAGCATGTTGTCCTCATGATTGCAGATCAAGGTAGCGGCATTAAGACGGAGCACTTGGAGAAACTAGGACGACCATTCTTTACCACAAAGGATGAAGGAACCGGTCTAGGCTTAGCCATCTGCTACAGCATTGCGGCAAGGCATCAAGCGACCATTGAAGTGAGCTCCTGTACAAAAGGGACAACCTTCTTGATTCGCTTTCCGTTACCTCGAAATTGAGAAAAGGCCGCCTCTTAAGTAGATTGATCTACTTTTGGAGGCGGCCTTTCTATTCTCATCGCTGACTTACACGTTCAAATCCTTACGTTTCCCTGTGACCATATAGATGACGCCTTCGCCGATATTCGTGGTATGATCTGCCACACGCTCTAAGAAATGTGCGACAAACAACAGATGGGTTAATTGACGATTGCGATGATAATCCGTACCCATCATCCCCATCAGCTCCTGCATCACCGTACTATATAGCTTATCTACGCGGTCATCCTTCTCAGCAAGTGATGCTGCCCTATGTACATCACGTTCTGTATAGGATAGAAGGCTCTCGTGCAGCATTTCGATGGCAATTTCGGCCATCTGCGGAATGATTTCTAACGGCTTTACAAGCTCCTCGCCTGAAAACCGAATCGTAATCTTGGCAATATCGACAGCATGATCCGCGATACGTTCCAAGTCCGTTGCAATTTTGAGTGCCGTTCCTATGATACGCAGGTCACTGGCCATCGGTTGTTGTAAGGCAATTAATCGCAGACACAGCTCATCGATAGTCGTTAAATAATCATCGATGAGATCATCCTTCTGGATGACTTGCTGTGCAGCCTTCTCGTCTAGCTTCGCTAGCGACTCCACCGACATGTAGATGAGTTCTTCTACACTTTCTCCCATGTGCTGCAATTCTTTTTGTAACAATGCTAATGATTGATGAAACCCCGGTCTTGCGTCCATGTATATCTCTCCTTCGATGTGTTTTAGCCGAATCGTCCCGTAATGTAATCTTCCGTACGTTGATCATTCGGATTAGTGAAGATCTTATCGGTTTGATCTGTTTCTACTAAATAACCGTTAAGGAAGAAGGAGGTCATATCTGATATTCGTGCTGCTTGCTGCATGTTGTGTGTCACGATGATGATCGTATATTTCTCTTTTAAGGTTTGTGTTAGTTCTTCTACTTTCAGTGTTGAAATCGGATCCAAAGCCGATGTCGGCTCATCCATAAGCAGCACATCAGGCTCAACAGCTAGAAGACGAGCTATACATAACCGTTGCTGTTGCCCACCCGATAATCCCATGGCAGACTTATTCAATCGATCCTTTACTTCGTCCCAAAGTGCAGCTTGTACGAGACTGCGTTCTACAATTTCATCTAGAACTGCCTTTTTCTTCGTACCATGAATCCGCGGGCCGTAGGCAATGTTATCGTAAATACTCATTGGGAATGGATTCGGACGTTGAAACACCATGCCTACACGCTTACGTAGGGAAACGACATCCGAATCAGAACCATAAATATTTTGTCCATCCACTGCTACATTCCCTGTGATCCGGACGCTATCAATCAGATCATTCATGCGGTTTAAGGTACGAAGGAAGGTAGATTTCCCACAACCAGAAGGACCAATCAACGCCGCAATAGTTCCTGTTTCGATACTTAAATCTACGTCGTGAAGTGCCTGATTTTCACCATAAAATAAATTCAGTTTTTCTGCTTTAATCTTATACTTCGTCGCAATAGCCATGTGTTATTTCCCCCCGGAAAGTCTTTTTTGTAAGATTCGACTTGGTATCGAAACCAGCAGATTGAAGATCAGGACAACAATTAGAAGTAAAGCAGCACTGCCTTTGGCAATCTCTTTCGCATCTGGAACGAGTGACTCAGCACCGATATACCAGAGATGAACGGATAGTGTCTCACCCATTTTGAGCGGATTGAAATCTGGAAAATAACGAGAAACGGATAATCCAGCCGTGTAAATAAGAATCGCTGATTCGCCAAGCGCACGGCCGGCAATCAATGTGATCCCTGTAATCAAGTTTGGTAAAGCAGCAGGAATGAGTACCTTACGGATGGCCTGCCATTTCGTTGAACCCAGCGCCAAGCTAGCTTCCCAATAGGAATCAGGCACTGTACGAATAGCTTCCTCCGTAACCCTTACCATGACGGGTAGATTTAATAGTGCTACGGTAGCCGCGCCACCGATTATTGAAAATTTGAGCCCTAGCAAATTAGCGAATAAAAGAAATCCGAAAAGACCAAACACGATAGAAGGCACAGAAGAAAGGGCCTCAACCGAAATTCTGACGAGGTCAGTGAACCAATTTTTTTGCGCATAAATGGCTAAGTAAATCCCTGAGAATAATCCGATTGGAATCGAAATCACAAGTGATAAGAACAACACATAGAAAGAGTTGAAAAGCTGAGGTCCTACCCMGCCGCCGGCTTTGATTTCTTCTTGCTTACCGAAGATGAAATGCCAGGATAAGTGCGGGATGCCATCGCCTAATATACGAACGAGAAACCATGCTAGAATCCCGATAATGATAATGCCAGATGACCAGAAATAGATCGTTGCAATGCGGTCCGTCGTTTTACTTGTCATTTAAGTTCACTCCTCTTGGCTACGATACGGATGATGAGAATGAGAGATAAGGAGATGACAAGCAGTAACAAAGCCATCAAGTACAACGCATTATTCCATGTTGACCCGTAATTCGTATTCCCCATGTCTTTAACGATCGCTGTTGTTAACACCGTCGTGGAGTCGAGCAGCGATTTCGGCATTTGCGGTGAGTTCCCGATAACCATGAACACGGCCATCGTTTCACCAATCGCGCGGCCCATTCCAAGAATGATTGCTGTCAGAATTCCTGGTCTAGCTGCTGGTAAGAGTACACGCCACATCGTTTGCCACCGTGTTGCTCCAAGTGCTAGTGAGGCTTCTTCCAAACGACCAGGAAGCGAACGAATCGCATCTTCCGAAATGGATAGAATAGTAGGAAGAATCATAATGGCTAAGATAATGGCCGCTGGTAAGATGCCGTAACCGATGCCACCCGTTATTTTACCTAATGCAGGCACGATGACGGTCATCCCGATCAATCCGTAAACAACAGAAGGAATCCCGACGAATAAATCCGTCGCTGGACGCATGATCTCGCGCATCCATTTCGGTGCTATTTTGGCCATAAACAAGGCACCTGATAACGCAAGCGGAACGGAAATGACAACCGCAACAAGCGTCATCAGCAGCGTGCTGTATAGGAAAGGAAACGCTCCGAATTTATTTTGACTAGGCGTCCAATCGGTTGAGAAGAAAAATTCCAGAGGGCTTACACCTTGAAATGTCTTGATACCCTGCATACCTACGAAAATGATGATAGAGAAAATAATGGCAGAAACTAAAGCAGCACTACCTACAAACAACCACCTCATTATTCTATCTTGTCTATGCTGTCCTCGGGTCCATTTGGTGATGACTGGACGATTCTTTACGTCCGATTTCGCGCTGGTTAGTTGATCTACTATGGAATTCACTTCGTGATTCCCCTTTCTCTTCAATACACATGACTTACTATTATCATAGAATATGAATGTCATTGGATCGTAAATGAATTGTTAAGGGAATGTAAAAGTTTTGATTTGGAGAGTAGCTGTAAAATCGGGTGCGGGCTTGGCCTGTGGCGGGCAGTTAGTCGATGAAATCGACTATCTCGGGCCGGATCACGGCCTCGCAAGGCGAGATCGTCGAAAAATTCGACAATCTCAGGCCAGATCACAGCCTCGCGAGGCGAGTTAGTCGAAAAATTCGACTATCTCGGGCCAGATCACAGCCTCGCGAGGCGAGATAGTCGAAAAATTCGACAATCTCAGGCCAGATCACAGCCTCGCGAGGCGAGTTAGTCGAAAAATTCGACTATCTCGGGCCAGATCTCGGCTTTGCGAGGCGAGTTAGTCGAAAAGTTCGACTATCTCGAGCCAGATCACGGCCTCGCGAGGCGAGTTAGTCGAAAAATTCGACTATCTCGGGCCAAATCAGAGCCTCGCGAGGCGAGTTAGTCGAAAAAGAGCGCTGCATAGATATGCAGACGCTCTTGCTGTAACCATTTATTTTTTCAACAAATCAGCTGGTAAGAACTTCAACTCACGAACTTGCTTACCCTGGAATTCTTTGCTGGAGATGTAGTCGATGAATGCTTTAGAAGCACCTTTCGCTTCACCTTTTGTGTACATATGCTCAACACCGAACAATTTGTATGTGCCGTTTTTGATGTTTTCTTCAGAGAAAGCAACACCGTCAATTTTCAATGCTTTTACCGTGTCATCGATATAAGGTGTATCTACATATCCAATGGCACCAGAACCGGATGGACCTGCAACGGCTGTTTTCATTGCGCCGCTGTTCTCTTGTGTGATACCGTCTTTCGTGAATTCTTTACCATCCAAAATAATTTGTTTAACAAGTGTACGGGAACCTGAGCTGTCTGGACGGTGAACAAGAACGATTTTTGCGTCATTGCCGCCAACTTCTTTCCAGTTCGTGATTTTACCTGTATAGATATCAGCTGCTTGTTGTTTCGTTACGTTATCCACTTTCACATCTTTGTTCACGATCAAGGCGAAAGGCGCGATAGCTACTTGGTGATCAACAAGACCTTTATCTTTATATTCAGCAGCAGGTTCTACGTCAGAGTTCCCGATGTCTGATGTACCGTCTGCTACGTTTTTAATTCCTGTACCTGAACCCCCTGCTGTTACGTTAACTGTAACCTTTGGGTTCTTCTCCATAAACTCAGTTGCTGCTTGTTTTACCAATGGAAGAAGTGCGCTGGATCCAGAAGCTGTTACCGTACCGCTCAATTCAGTTTTCGGAGCTTCGCTCGGCTTTGCAGAAGCGGAAGCCGATGTTGTAGCAGCTGCTGTTGCTGATGCATTGTTCGTTTCTGTTTTAGCGCCGCAACCAACCAAAGTCCCCATCATTAATACCGCGGATAGTGTAAATGTAATTCCTTTTCTCGACATGAAGTTAAACATTGTTAACATGTCCTCCTTTGAATGTATGTGCTGGATTTGGTTAAGTTCGATCCCCATCTACTTGTGTGTCGAACGACCTTACTTCCATATGGTAACAAGCGAATGTAAAATACAAACCCTCGAAACGTAAACGTAATGTAAAACTTTTAATTTACAAATCGTTTACATATTCCGACGCTTTAGTTAATAGAAGCCCCCTATATTAATAAGTAAGAAGACGTAAAATGTCTACGCTTGTCTATTTATAGGAGGTATACATATGGGTAAAATGATGTTGTCCAACTTCTCTATGCGTGCAAAATTAATTGCAAGCTTCAGCGGCGTGCTGCTCATCTTCTTGGCTGTGGCGCTGTTCAATCTGAATCAGGTGACGCAAATTAAGCAGCAAATGATTAATCAGAACGATAAAGTAGATCTTAAAGTGATGGCCTTAGAGCTTAAGAATATGGTTCAGGAGATGAACATCATTGCTTCTGGACTTGAGATTTCCAAGAAGCCAGAATTTATCGAGAAGTACAATAGCAAACGAAAACCCTACAATGATTTCATTCAGAAGATCGGCAATACAGCCAGCACCCCTGAACAGCAAAAATGGCGCAGCCTCTTAATCCAAGCATCTGTAGATTACATCAATAATTTCGATACGGCGGCCAAAATGGTTCAGGATCCGAATATCAAGCCAACCGATCTTCAAATCAATCTGCTTTACTTATATAGTGAATCGCAAGAGCTGAAGGATAGTATCTTTGGATTAGTCGATAAGTTTTATATCACCTATGCGGACGGCGCTGCCCAAGCGATTGCTAACTCCTCCAAGGCACTTAATGATAGCCGCACGATCATGTTAGTTGCTTCCGCTTTCGTCTTCTTCCTTACCTTGGTCATTGCGTTTCTCATTATTACGTCGTTCACACGTCCGATCTCTATTCTGCAAAGAGCGGTCGCACGCATTGCTGCCGGTGATTTAACGCAAACCATTAACTCAACAGCTACAGATGAGCTAGGTCAATTTAGCAATAGCTTTGACCAGATGATTAGACAGGTTCGACTCATGCTCGGCGCGACAAAGGGTATCGCTTCTTCCTTATCCGCCCACTCCCATGAATTTCATCGCTTCTCACAGCTGACAGCCTCGGCGAATACCGATATCCTCAAGGCGATCCATGAGATTTCAACAGGTGCGGATGACCAAGCGATGAAAACAGAGAGCAGTTCCATGCTCATTTCTGAGCTGGAAACGGAGATCCGCGACATTAGCGCGTACACGTATGAAATGAAACGCAGCAGCGATGAGGCTGCTGTCGGTACGCAGCAAGGGACTGCGTCCGTGCAGGCGCTGAAAGCATCGACTGCGCAGTCGCAGCACCTGCTGCAGAAGGTGGACGCGGCGATGCAGACGCTCAGCGCCAGCTCGAAGCAGATCGGCGCCATCGTGCGCTCGATCATGGATATTTCAACGCAAACGAATGTGCTTGCGTTGAATGCCGCGATCGAAGCGGCGAGGGCCGGCGCGCACGGCCGCGGCTTCTCCGTGATCGCGGACGAAGTGCGCGAGCTGTCCCTGCAAACGAACGGATCGTCGAAGACGATCAGCGGAATCATTGGGACGCTGCAAGGGCAGATCCAAGAGCTGCAGCTCTCTCTCGTCGACGCGCGTGAATCTGCGCTGACGCAAAGCAGCCATGTGGAGGAAACATTTGGCTCCTTCAGTAGAATTGAGCAATCGACGTTGGTCATCCGAGAGCAGATTGTACAGATTCATCAGAAAATCGAGCAAGCCCAATCGAAAAACGATCACCTTATCGATTCCGTTCAGTTTGTTGCCGCCATTGCACAGGAAACAGCTGCTGGTGTTGAAGAGGTTAACTCGACTAGCATCCAACAGGACGCTTCGATCCGACGTATTGCCGAAGAATCGGATGATATTCTTGAACTCGCTCAGCAGCTTTTTACACAGATTAGCAAGTTTCAAATTAGTGAAGCGTAGAGCCCGCGTTCGAACACCGTGATCAGCCTAAACAGAAGGAAATCAAAGAGGTGGATCAGCTTCAAGAAAAGAAAGTGCTGGTTGGGGTCAAATAACGATATGAAGAAAAAAGAGCCGATTTCCCATCTGGGCTTTCGGCTCTTTTCTCATAGTAGAGTGACGATCGCTTTATTTGGCGATCTCATCCGTTGCCTTGATGTTACGAAGGACGCTCACTTCAACTCGGCGGTTTTGAGCTCTGCCATCCGTCGTTGCATTATCAGCAATTGGACGATACTCTCCATACCCTACTGAGGAATATGACGCAGGCTGAATCTTCGTGTTGATCAGTAATATTTTCATAAAATTCACAGCACGCTTCGCACTTAAATCCCAATTCGTTTCAAAATCCGCACGGTGAATCGGAATATTATCGGTATGTCCAGCTACCTCAACCTGATAGCCCGGGTATTGCCCCAGTAAATTCGACATCGATGTGGCTAGCTTTTGGGATTCTTGTTTAATCGTAGCCGAACCGGAATCGAATAACGCACGATCACTTATCGTAATGGTTAACTTCTCATTATCAAGCTTAGTTGTCAGCTGCTCACTCATCTTATTTTCTTTAATAAAAGCATCCATGCTTTCCTTTAATTCTTTGAGATCCTTCTCTTCCTTCTGAAGCTTGGCAGCTAACCCACTTTCGGTCTTACTCTCTTCTTTTGTAGGTGGACTCTGGCTCTTTTCCGTATTTTTCGAAGTATTCGCCGTGTCGTTAACGGGAATTAAATTCGACATCGCGAAGGGTGCTTCGCCACCAGTAAAAGCACTGTTTAACGAGCGCATGATCGTGTCATATTTCCTCTGATCAACCTGAGTCGACGCAAACAGAATAATAAAAAGAGCAAGGAGTAAAGTTAATAAATCCGCGTAGGGAATGAGCCAGGTTTCATCAATATGTTCTTCATGATCCTCATGCTTCTTTTTTTTACTCACCGCGCTGCGCCCCCTCCGCTCTTTCTTCATAATTTTCACGTTCTTTATTAGGAACGAAAATCATCATTTTTTGCTTCACGGAATTCGCAGAAACGCCAGATTGAATGGAAAGCAAACCCTCAACGACCATTAGCTTGATTTCAACCTCTTTCTTGGACTTCTGCTTAAGCTTATTTGCAAAAGGATGGAACACGACATACCCCAAGAAAATACCAAACATGGTGGCAACGAATGCCGCTGAGATCAAGTGTCCTAGCTTTTCAATTTCACTCAAATTACCAAGAGCCGCAATGAGTCCGACTACAGCACCTAGTACTCCTAATGTTGGCGCGTACGTTCCTGCTTGTGTAAAAATGCTCGCAAATTTCTTATGTCTCGTTTCCATTTCAGCAATATCCTCAAGAAGAACATCACGCACGAAATCAGGGTCGTTCCCATCAATGATCAGACGCATACCACTTTTCATGAAAGGATCCGAGAGTTCCTCTGCTTGCGTCTCCAATGACAATAGCCCTTCACGA
Source organism: Paenibacillus sp. P4_A9 (assembly GCF_056402415.1). NCBI lineage: Bacteria > Bacillati > Bacillota > Bacilli > Caryophanales > Paenibacillaceae > Paenibacillus > Paenibacillus sp. P4_A9. The sequence goes on along the minus strand of NZ_JBFUHL010000006.1, from coordinate 57,400 downwards.
CGTGTAATGCTCACCCAGTTAATGAAAGTCTCGATCAACTCTTTTTTGGGCATTAACTTTTGTTCTGTAAAAATAATTTTTAACAAGACTGGAATTTTCTTGATTTCTTCGAGTGAGAAAGCAATGAGCAGCGCCGAAGCTGTTCCACCGAAAATGATTAAGGCCGCAGCAGGATTTAATAAGGCAGCTAGACTTGCACCCTTTAATACCATACCTAAGCCAATTGATACACCCGCTAACACAATACCAATGATTGATGATTTCTCCATCCTTATGCACCTCTTTACGTATTCGATCAATTTATATCATCTTGTTCAAGCAAGGTATTCGACATTAAATGAGTCCTTACTTCCATAATAAGTTTATTCAGCCATTATCACAATCCTTTTCCATAAAAATATTAGGACTAAAGTCCCACACGTTCATAAATTCGATCTAATTAGGTCGAATCTTGACGATTATCTCTACCTTATAAGTTACATGTTGCACGTGATGATTCCTGCTTGTTTCGCTCTACTAACGATTTCAAACGAAGAAAACTTCATCTTTCATCTGTGGTAAAATTGGTATGTCTTGGTATTCATTTTGGGAACGATAGGACAGAATAATAGTAGCATGCCATCGTAGGAGGAATGATTGGATTGGAGAAAAGGCCTTTTGGCTCGACGGGAGCACGTTTCCCACTATTAAGCTTTGGCGCTCAACGTATTGTGGATGAACATAACTGCACGGAGGAACAAGCGATTCAGATTGTGAATCGTGCCATTGATGAGGGAATTACTTATTATGATACGGCGCCTAGCTATTCTGCGGGTCAATCGGAGGATCGTCTCGGCAAAGCGTTAGCGCTACATAAGCGTAGGGATGAGGTCTGGATTGCCACGAAGACCCATGATCGCACGCGTGACGGCTCCCTGCGACTTCTTGAAGCCAGTCTAAAGCGTCTGCAGACCGATCATGTGGAGGAATGGCGCCTACATAACATTATGAAAATGGAAGAGCTTGATCAGTGCTTCGCCAAAGGCGGTGCTTTGGAGGCTCTCATTGAAGCTAAAGAGCAAGGTATGATTAAACATATTTCCATTAGTGGTCATACGAATCCGAACGTCCAATTGGAAGCGATTGATCGCTATCCGTTCGATAGCGCACTTGTCGCGCTGTCCGCCGCAGATCACCTTGTATATAGCTTTGCGCATGAGTTTCTACCGAAGGCAAATGAAAAAGGGATTGCGATCATCGGGATGAAGGTCATGGCACTCGGTAAATTGGCGCCTTGGTATGAGAAAGCGCTGCGATATACGCTCTCTTTGCCGATTTCCACCGCAATCGTCGGAATGGAGTCCATGGAACAGCTCGAACAGAATCTCGCCATTGCCAATAACTTCACTCCGATGACCGATCTCGAACAGCTCGAGTTCCTCAAGGAAATCATGCATCTAGCGAATCCCGATGTGCTTAAATGGAAATCGACGGACTGGGTGTCCGGCGAGTGGTATGTGCGGTAGCGTTTAAGTTGAAACTGCGAAAAGCTCGATAGCTCAGATGAGACTATCGAGCTTTTTTATTGGATAACCAACACGTCACAGTAGACTACTGTTTGGAATCGAAGAAGAAATGCTCAGCCTTCCATTGCTCCCCGAATTGGAGAATGCCGTAAGAGTAGCGAGGCTGTCTTCTTTTATCTGTAGGTGAGCCTGGATTGAACATGATCGTCCCTTGAACATTTTGTAAATAAGGGATATGCGAGTGTCCAAAGATCACCATATCAGGCCGCTCAGCTTCGAATGCCTCACGCGCTCTTTCTTCCGTCGTTTTCCGGAAGCCATCCCCATGGATGAGTCCTACGCGAAAATTACCGAAGGTTAATAGTTTCTTCTTCCCAAACCTCTCCACAATGTCTGCACCGTCATTGTTACCAGCCACGGACTCACAAGGCGCAATCTGCTCGACAAGCTCGATGACATGCTCACTCACCCAATCACCGGCATGAATGATAAGATCAACACCTTGTAAACCCGCTACAAGAGCATCGGGCAGCTTCTGAGCTTTGTAAGATAAGTGAGTATCTGCTATAACACCTATTCGCATCGCTTTTTTACCCCTTCCAACATCAACTAGTCAATAAGGATATACTAGTCAGGAAAAAGTAGGAATGCAAATAAGTGCTTGGGAGTTCTAGGAGATTAGTCTACCTTTATGAAGAGATTTCATATTTTTATTGGAGTTGGAAATTATAGGGAGCATTTTCAAGCTGCTAATCATGGGAGAATGGCAGTTTTGGCAGGTTGGGACGTACTCGAACGAAAAATTATCGCGAATCCACGCCTTACAATCATCGTTATGACAAGCCCAAACTTTCGTGTTTTCCTGAATGAGATCCTCTAGCGGTTTTCTTCGAAAATACATCGTTTTCTCCTCCTTAAATGAAAAAACTGCCCTTAACACTTGTTAAGGACAGTTCACTGTGTATTACAGTTTTACAACATTTTCGGCTTGAGGACCGCGGTTGCCTTGAGCTACATTAAATTGAACGCGTTGACCTTCGTCCAACGATTTGAAGCCATCTCCTTGAATTGCGGAGAAATGAACGAAAACGTCATTTCCGCCCTCCATTTCAATAAATCCAAAGCCTTTCTCTGCGTTAAACCATTTCACTGTTCCTGTTTCCATAATATAATTACCTCCAAATTGTTATTTAACATGCTTTTTTAAACAAAAAAAATCACACATTGAAAAAGGCACCATTACACAAATGATCACTTTTTCAATATGTGAGTTTATGTCAAAGCTGTTTACTACTTCATATTAGCACACAAAAGTGTGCTTGGCAAATTTGTATTGTTCTCCGGTTAATATAGTAAACCCAGTCTAACACTTTATTTTCGTGTTTTGACTGGGTTTTAGTATATCCGCTAATCCAATTGTCTAACATTTACACCTTTTTCGCGAATACGCGCAAGAGCGTCCTTGTTGGTCATTCTATCCGTAATGACATGTTGAATATCGGACCAGTCTGCGACTTGCGTTAAGTCCTGCATACCGAATTTACTATGGTCAGCCAGCAGATAGGTTTCATCTGCGATACTAATCATTTTGCGTTTAATGAGCGCTTGAAGCTCATTCGATTCGCTGATGCCCCGCTGAACATGAACCCCTTTGCAAGAGAGGAACAATTTATGCGCATGGTACATATCTAAGGATCTCTCCGATAAAGGACCCACGTAGGACAAAGACTTAGGAGAAAGAAGACCCCCGGTCGAAATGACTTGAATCTTCTCTTTGCCGCTTACCTCTAGGGCAACCTTCATCGAGTTGGTGATGATCGTAATCGCCATATCCGGAATCATTTTCGCCATATACCAAGCCGTGGTACTCGCATCGAGAATGATGCGGTCCCCCTCCTGAATATGGGAAACAGCTTCCTTCGCGATGCTGTTCTTGAAGTCAGCGTGAGCAGTTTCCCGCTCCATGAAAGGAACTTCGGTCTGTGCTTCCTTCACACTCACCGCGCCGCCGTGGCTGCGCATGAGCTTGCCGTCGGCTTCTAACCGATCCAAGTCACGTCGGATCGTCTCTTCCGTGACCTGACACAGTTCACTCAATTCGGTTACGCGGATGCTTCCTCTTTCATTTACCAATTGAACGATTCTCTGCCATCTTTCTGCTACCAGCATCGTTAACCCCTCATTTCACCGTCGATCGGGAGGCCACCTGACAAAAACTTGCATACGCCGCCTGCCAACCCGTGCCATCTTCTGGCTCATACGTTTTGACTGGGAACGAATTCCGAATCAGTTTCCTGGCTTCGCGCAAATTCGCGATATACCCTAGTGCTATCCATTGTACTACAAGGTTACCTAAGGCACTACCCTCAACCGGCCCAGCCCACACCTCACGCTGCGTAGCGTTTGATGTGAACTGGCAGAGCAGCTCGTTCTGAATGCCGCCGCCGACGATGTGAAGTCCACGATACGTTTTGCCTGAAAGCTGCTCAGTACGCTCCAGAATAAAGCGATATTTCAGCGCTAAGCTTTCCAAAATGCAACGCACGATCTCACCATCGGTCTGAGGCATGGGTTGCTGCGTATCACGACAATATTGCTGGATTTGCTTAGGCATATGAGCAGGGTTAAGGAACATATCATCATCCGGATCGATGAAGAATTGGAACGGCTTCACGGCTTCCGCTTGTTTCACAAGCTCAGCGAAGCTAGCGGTTTTGCCTTCCTTTTCCCACGTCCGCTTACATTCTTGAATGAGCCATAAGCCCATAATGTTCTTCAATAAACGGTTCGTGCCGTACACGCCGCCTTCGTTCGTGAAATTCCAGGCTAAGGCTTGTTCCGTGAGCACAGGAGCGCTCGTTTCCGTACCAAGCAGCGACCATGTTCCACAGCTGAGGAATGCGAAGTCATCATCCAGAGCAGGAACGGCTACGACCGCAGAAGCGGTATCGTGCTCGCCAACGGCGATGACAGGAATGGAAGGAACGTCCAGTTCCTCGCAGACGTCAGCACTTAATGCACCTACTCGTGTACCCGAAGCGACTGGCGGCAGGAAGATCTGTGCCGGGAGGGCAAGCTGGTCGATCAACTCGGTGTCCCACGTCAAGCTAGTCGCATTAAACAACTGCGTAGTCGTGGCATTGGTGAATTCGCTATGCTTTTCGCCGGTTAAGAAGTAGCGCAGCAGGTCAGGAATCATTAGAAAGGTTGCTGCGCGATTAAGCATGTCCGGATTGTTTTCTTTTAAAGCGTACAGTTGGAAAATGGAATTGAATTGCAAAAACTGCAGCCCAGTTAGGGCATACAGCTTCTCACGACCCACAATATCCATCACTTCGCCCATGATGCCGTCCGTATGATGATCCCGATAGTGATACGGGTTCCCGAGCAGCTCACCATTTGCAGCAATCAATCCGAAATCGACTGCCCACGAATCAATCGCTAAGCTTTCAATCTCGGTATATCCATGTTGCTTGGTTTGTAAAATGCCTTGCTTCAGCTCATGAAGCAACCGCAAAATGTCCCAGTGAAGGTGGTTGCCCACCCGCACGGGATCATTCGAAAAGCGGTGAATTTCCTCGATCGTTATCCGGCCCGCTTTAGAATCAAGACGTCCGACGATCGCTCTGCCGCTGCTTGCTCCCAAATCAAAGGCTAGAACAGTCGATGGGGTACTCACCAGCTTGCACCGCCTTTGCCACGAGCGTTAATTTTCTCGTCGTAGCCGCTTGCTAAGTAAGCTTTCATCGGATCTGCCGGCATTCCCATGTCTTCACGAACCGCTTGTAACAGAGGCGTTACATCGAATTCAAAAGCTTTACGAACCGCATCCTCAGCGCCAAGAACATCTTGATTTTCTTGTGCAGCTCTAACTTCTTCAAGGTTAATAAGAAGCGCTTTAGCGTATTGTGTTTGTACGTTAAGTACGGAACGAAGCATTGCTGGGATTTTACGCTCAATGTTATGGCTTTGGTCGATCATATACGCAATATTGTCAGCCGCTTGACGAATTTGAGGATTCTTATCGTTCGCTGCATCAATGATTTGGTAGAAAATCAAGAACAATTCATACGGATTCACAGACCCAACGATCAGATCATCATCCCCGTATTTTCGGGAGTTGAAATGGAAGCCGCCGAGTTTATTCTCGTCCAACAAGTAAGTCACAATGTGCTCGATGTTCGTTCCTTGCGGGTGGTGTCCCGTATCGACAAGCACTTCTGCTTGAGGACCCAATTTGTTAGCCAAATTGAACGCCATGCCCCAGTCAGCAAGATCCGTGTGATAGAACGCTGGCTCGTAGAACTTGTATTCGATCAACATGCGCATGCTTGGTGACATCGCATTGTACATTTCTTTGAGTGACTCGTACATCCACGCTTTGCGAGCACGGATATCTACTTGACCTGGGTAGTTGGAGCCGTCTGCAAACCATAGGCTCAACACATCGGAACCCACTGTTTTGGCGATGTCTACACACTCCAAGAGGTGATCCGTCGCTTTACGGCGAATGGCAGCGTTCGAGTTCGTTACACTTCCGAAGATATAATCATCTTCTTGGAAAAGGTTCGGGTTCACCGCACCGATAGAAACGCCTAGATCAGACGCATGCTGCTTGAGTTTCGCGTAATCGTCTACCTTATCCCACGGAATGTGGATGGCAACCGACGGGCAAACACCCGTCAGCTTGTGAACTTGCGCAGCATCTTCGAATTTCTCGAACGGATTACGCGGTACGCCAGTTTGTTTGTAGACTTTGAATCGCGTTCCTGAATCCCCGTAACCCCAAGAAGGCGTCTCAACCTTCAGGGCTTTCAGTTTCGCTTTAACAGCTGCTATATCAATGCCTCTAAGGGCTTGTTGCTCTTCGAATAATGCGTAGGCTTTGTCGCTCATCGGTTTGTTGCCTCCTAATTGATGTATTAGCGCGTGAAGGCAGCAGGTACGCCACCATCAACAGTGATCATGCAACCTGTTGTTTTAGCTGCTTTGGATGAAGCGAAGTACACAATAGCTTCTGCAACATCTTTCGGGAAAATGTTAACAAGCAATGTTGTTCTTTTGCGGTAGTGCTCTTCCAACTGATCCGGTTCGATCCCGTAAGCAGCAGCACGCTCATTGCGCCAGCCGGAGTTCCAAATCGCGGAACCTTGTAGAATCGCATCTGGCAATACGGAGTTCACACGAATTCCGAATTCGCCGCCTTCTGCCGCGATACAACGAGCCAAGTGAATCTCAGCCGCTTTAGCAGTGGAATAGGCAGATGCATTTTTACCAGCAAATACGGAGTTTTTGGAGCCTACGAATACCATGCTGCCGCCGATTGTTTGCTTTTTCATAATTTTAAATGCTTCTCTGGCAACAAGGAAATACCCTGTGCTAAGCACGTTCATGTTCAAGTTCCATTCTTTAAGGGATGTTTCGTCAAAAGGACTGGAAGTCGCAAGACCTGCGTTATTCACGATAATATCGATCCCACCGTAGCTAAGAAGGGATTCACGGAACGCTGCTTCTACTTCTTCTTCTTTCGTTACGTCCATGCGAACAGCAATCGCTCTGTTTTCGCCGTATTGTTCGTTCAGTTCAGTCGCTAGCTTCTGAGCACCTTCAAGGTTCAGGTCAGCAAGCACGACGTGTGCGCCATCTTTGAGGAATTGACGAGCTGTTACGCTTCCGATTCCGCCAGCACCGCCAGTGATGAAAGCAACTTGACGGGAGAACTCTGCTTCAGCAGGAGCTAATGTTAATTTATAAAGTTCAAGAGGCCAGTACTCCACATTATAAGACTCATTCTCGCTTAGGGATACGAACGTTCCAAGAGCTGTAGCGCCTCTCATAACGGAGATTGCACGGTGGTATAGAGCGCCGCTTATTTGCGCCATTGCCCAGCTTTTGCCTGTATTGATCATCCCGATACCTGGAATAAGGATAACACGCGGAGCTGCTTCGTTGATAACGTCGCCTTCATTTTTGTTACGGTCAAAATAAGCTTTGTACTCTTCTTTATATGCTTCGATTCCGGATTTCAAAGCTTCTGATAAGGAAGCTGCGTCACCAGTTGTCGGATTCCAGTCGATGTAAAGTGGCTTCATTTTCGTATGAACAAGGTGATCTGGGCAAGCTGCGCCTACTTGGGAAAGAACGCCTGCATCACGGCTATTAACGAATTGAAGAACATCCGCCTCTGTGTCAATTGTAAGGATCATTTTCTTCTCGTTGCTTACCGCACCGCGGACAATTGGCAATACTTGCGCCAAAAGCTCACTGCGTGCTTCAGCACTAAGCGCTTCGTATTTCGAACCGCCATACAAGTTAGCTTCGTTCACGCGAGCTTCGATGAAGCTTGCTGCTTCATTGATGATAGCAATTGTTTTGAGGTAACTCTCTTCGGATGTTTCGCCCCAAGTAACTAGACCATGCTTCTCCATAAGAACAAGCTCAGCTTTTGGATTGTTGCGAACGCCATCTGCGATCATTTTGGAAAGTGTAAAACCAGGACGTACATAAGGAACCCAAACGAAACGATCGCCATAGATTTCTTTCGCAAGCTCACGTCCATTATGTGCGCAGCAGAGCGAGATAATCGCATCTGGATGCGTATGGTCAACGTTTTTGAATGGCAAGAAGGCATGTAAAAGCGTCTCAATGGAAGCACGCGGATGTTTGCTGTCGATCATACAGTTCACAAGGTAAGCAACCATTTCTTCGTCGGACATTTCGTCACGCTCGATCAATGGACGAATATCTTCCATGCGAAGACCTGTGAAATTCTTTTCTTTCATCGTTCCAAGGTCAGAACCGCTTCCTTTAACCCACATCACTTCAACATCGCGACCACGAAAATCCTTCTCGATCGTTTTGTAAGAGGTGTTACCGCCGCCCCAGTTGCAAACAGCGCGATCCGTTCCTAATAAATTAGAGCGATAAACAATTTCCTCTACGCCTTTCGATACTGCATTCGCTTTTGATGCTTCCCATAAATTCGCAACCATAATTTAATTACCCTCCTAATTTTACATCCCATGAGTACGTGTTTGTTTTTGATGGTTTCATCTTAACATATCTTTGTTTGTTTTTGAATAATTATTTTTATGTTTGTTTTTCTTTGCAAAATAAACATTTTACTCGATGTGATGTATATAGAAGAAAGGAGATGATTAGGATGATTTTTTTCTGCATTCTTTTTATTGCAGTGGCAGTTCTCAATACTTTCTTTCCCAAGTTCGGATGGCAAATGAGATATGGCTGGATGATGAAAGGAGAATCAGAGCCCAGCGATGCGGATCTGTTGATGAGTCGAATCTCTTCGATTATTGTTTTGATTGTGTTTCTTTTTGTTTCTCTTCCTTTTCTTAATTGAAGCTATAATTCGACTCCATCCACGCCTATTGCCACTCTCGCCACGCGTAACTCGATTTTTTCGACTTACACTACTCCTTTTGCCATGCTCGCCACACGCAACTCGATTTTTTCGACTTACACTACTCCTTTTGCCACGCTCGCCACGCGTAACTCGATTTTTTCGACTTACACTACTCCTTTTGCCACTCTCGCCACGCGTAACTCGATTTTTTCGACTTACACTACTCCTTTTACCACTCTCGCCACGCGTAACTCGATTTTTTCGACTTACACTACTCCTTTTGCCACGCTCGCCACGCGTAACTCGATTTTTTCGACTTACACTACTCCTTTTGCCTCGCTAGCACATGAGTTAGTCGATTTTATCGACTAACTCTAAAAATAAAAGACGTTCGTCAGATCAATCGACCTGACGAACGCCTCATTCGGATTAGATATCATCATCGAAATGCCATTTATCTCCGCCACTACTGCTCATTTCACCTGTCATGTCATCCTGAATGTCGCCAGCATAATCTCCCTGCTCATCCTCGGCTACATTTTGCAAATCGAAGGCATTGATCGTCATGATTGGATAGGCATGATGCGCCGCGATTTGAGCTGCCTGCAGTTTCATAAACTTCGGTGAACCTTCAGTCTCTTCGTCATAGACAAGCAGGATACCATCCGAGTTACGGAGCAGGAACTTGTCCCGTTCCTTGAACTGCCAGGGCCCCTCATATTTGGTCTTTGTTATGCTGTTCACATAATTGGCGCGTTGCATGACGCTCGCGTAGCAGCCTTTCTTGTCATCGCTCCACTTCTCTTCCTGCTCCAGAAATGGCGTGATCACAGCGAGCTTCAGTTCGGGATGGGTGCTCTCTCTCAGATCAAGCACGGCCTCTGCTGCCCAGAGCTCCACGCCCCATTGACCACTTACAACAACCCACTCAAGTCCGTCATCCAACAAGGCGATGAGTCGTTTTTGAATCGCTTTTTTAATAATCGGAATGCCAGGATGCTTCAGCGAGAAAATCCCTAACTCATTCGCTTTGTACCCTGTAATGAGTACTCTTTTCAACGAACTCACCCCCTTGTTGATTATCCTATCAGGTTAGCATAGTTGCATCTAATTAGGAAGGACATATCACTCAATTTTTCGCTATGCTAGCCATTCGACCAAGCCATTCCTTGCTTCGATACATAAACTATTAATATCTCAGTATGAAAGGTAGTTGATAGCATGGCTAAACTTACGCAAGGAAGCGGCGGCAATGTGCAATTCAGACATCGTTTTCAAGGATTAACATCACTAGTGCTAAGTCATAGACATTCCTTCGGCAATTTATCGGATATAGTCATTTTCGTGGGTGGAAGACACCGCCATACGTTCCGAGGCATTACGACTACAGCAGATGGACACCGTCATTCCTACTCCGGACAAACAGGTCTTAACATTGGTGTCGGCCCGAACCATTTCCATCGTTTTCAAATTTTCACCAATGTCACGAATGGTCATCGCCATGTGATTTCCGGTCGAACAACAGGCAATATTCGTATTGGCGTTATGGTTGGTCATAAATTAATTATCGAGAGTATCGTACGTGAACAAGTGAAATAAACATACCAAAAAGACGACTGAACGCTCAGTCGTCTTTCTCATTTTTCAAAACCTCAACCAGCCACGGATACGCCTGACTCCCATTCACCTCGTGGACTCCCTCATAGAAATGGACGCCAACGCGATCAGCCACGCCTGCTTCCTCGTAAATGCGCCGCACATCCGAAGCCGCAGAGCTTGCGGTTGCAATCGGGAATATCGGATCCTGCTTACCCGATGCAATGAACACAGGACGCGGAGCTAGCAGCCCGATCAACTCAGGAAGTTCAGCGAAGCCGAGTACGCCAGGCACATAGTTATCGATGCAATGTCGAACCGCCATGATGCTGCCTTTGAACGTATTCGTAAATGCAACCACTACCGTCGCCTCTATTCGTGGATCAAGTGCTGCCGTATAAGCCGCAAGCAGTCCGCCACCGGAAAATCCGAAACTACCGATGCGGTTAGCATCTACATCCTCACGTGATACCATGTAATCCAAGGCTCGCATTGCTTCCTTTACACGTACACCAGCTAACGAGATCCCATATAGCATAAGATGTGCGGCGAGCATTTGGCACGAAGAATTGCCAACTTGCCCGTCACGTTGGTCAGCCTCCAACCGCCGATCACCGAAGCCAAGGATTTCGGGAGCGACGACTATGAAACCGCGCCTTACCATTTCCAATGCATAGTTACCATGAATATCCGGCTCGCCTGTATGCTCAGTTCCATCTGCGTTCAAACCAACGATCTGCCTACTGCCGAAGCCGTGCCCATGAAGCGCCAACACAGCAGCAGACTTACCTGTCAATCCTTTGGGCAACAGCACATAAACCGGAACCCGAAAGCCCCATAATGTACCGATTTCGATACGTTCACAGATATGATCCTCGCACACCACACGTTCAAGAAGAACAGGACGAAGCTCGTCCTGTTCCTCCATTGGCACTGCTAAGGAGCTCGCCAAACGCTTTTTCATTTGATCCTTCGTCAGTTCCTGCTGCTCGCGTTTCAACTCGAAGGAACGATACAGATTATCCATGCTTGCGTCTGGACTCCACATAGATCAGCCCTCCGTCACATTTTAAAATTTAACGAGTTTATCAACGGCAACAGGTTGCCCCGTCCGTAATGAAATATTTCCAGCAATACCAGTCAGAATGGACATCGCCCCATCCACATGTGAAGCTGCACGATTGAATCTGTCATCGGAAGGCTTATCGAAAATATCCTTCAACAACACAGGATCTCCGCCGCCGTGACCGCCGACACCTTCTTCAATTTCTACTTGATAAGGTGCTGCGAACATTGGGAATACCGTAATCGTCTTCGATTTCAAAGCTCCCTCGTCTGCTTTTTCACCGCCGGAATTCACGTAGGATTTCTCGACAACTTTCATTTCAATTCGGCCTTTGCTGCCGTTAATGTTCACATTAAAGCCTTCCCAAGGTAAATACGCGTTCAGGGAATACGTCAGAATCGCTTTGTTTTTATAGCGAACCATCACACCCATCGTATCTTCAATAGAGATCCCGTCACCAAAAACGCTTTGATCACGCTGATAACCATCCTCATGCTCGGCATCCAAATAAAGCCCTTTTAATTGCGGGTTACTATCCAAATGAAGTGCAAATGGATCTCCTTTGGCGTTCTCATTTCCCGTAGCACGTTGGTAGAACTTCGTTTCTCCACGTTTCTCTGCATTGGCTTTTCCATAGAACATCAGATCGCCCATGGCAAAAACCGTCTCAGGCTGCGTCCCTAACCAGAAGTTAACAAGATCGAAATGGTGCGTTGACTTGTGGACAAGCAAGCCGCCGCCATTGCGCTTATCGCGGTGCCATCTGCGGAAATAGTCTGCGCCATGCTCTGTGTTAAGCAACCACTCAAAATGCACGGAATGCACATCGCCGATGGTGCCGTCCATGATCAACTCGCGGATTTTCGTATTATGCGGTGCATAACGATAGTTAAAGGTCACGCGAAGCTGCTTTCCTGTGCGTTTGATAGCATCCAGAATTTCTTGGCATTTCTCTTCATCAACCGTCATCGGTTTCTCTGAAATAACATCGCAACCGAGCTCCATTGCTCTAATAATATACGTATGATGCGTACGGTCTACCGTTGTAACAATGATTACATCCGGCTTTTCTTGACGAATCATTTCCTCGAATTGGTCTGCTTTATACGTAGGAACAGCATGATATTCATATTTGGACGACAATAAATCGTTCGTAAAATTCATACGTGTTTGATTAATATCACAAATCGCAACAAGCTCTGATGTATCTTGAAAGTCTTTTACCATTGATCCATAGAAAAATTCTGCCCGTCCTCCGGTACCTACAATCGCATAACGTGTTTTCATCTAGCTTTATCCCCTCTCGAATTAGAACCTCGACCATGTCTTACATTAAGATTAATACAATATTTGTATGGTTTCTAATCGAATATTGCCTAATGACTTTATTTCTTTGCATATATTGCTGTAAAATAAAGAGATATAACGAGAACCAAGGAGGTCCGACGTTGATTCATTATTTGATTGAAAGACTGCGAAGAGAGCAATCCTATAACATGCCTGTGAATCATTACCATGACCATTATGAAATTTATTACTTACTCAGCGGCAAACGCTACTACTTCATACAGGATCGCACTTATTTGATGCATGAAGGTGACCTTGTGTTTATTGATAAAAATACACTCCATAAAACGCTGGACGCCAACGATCAGCCACACGAGCGTATTTTGTTAAACTTTGATACCCCTTGGGTTAGCACAATCGGGCATGACTCTCACGCCATTGCGCTAGCCCCATTTCAGCATAAGCAGCGTATCTTCTCGCTATCCGGTGCAAATCGCACAATCGTTGAGAATCTACTCTTTAGTTTATTGCGTGAAAAGCAGCTGGAGCAAAAAGGTTGGGAACTCAACAGTAAGGCACTGCTTACGCAATTGTTGATCTGTTGCAGTCGACTGATGGATCAGCTCGACACATATGAAGAGCAGCCGCAGGCGCATAATCCCAAAATTTTCGAGATCGCCACCTATATCAATGAAAATTTCCACGAACGGCTTAGCTTGGCGACAATTTCGGATAAATTCCATATCAGTCCCAGTTATTTCTGCCGTTCTTTCAAGGAAACGACCGGTTTCTCCTTCGTTGAATACTTGAATAATATTCGCATTCGGGAATCTCAGCGGCTTTTGAGAGAAACCAAGCTGAAGGTCATTCACATCGCCGAGCAATCTGGGTTCGATAGCGTCGCTCACTTCGGACGGGTTTTCAAACAAGTGACTTCTCAAACACCTTTGCAGTGTCGGAAGATGATGCATCTCGGACTGTAACCACTCCGCCCAGTGAATGAATTCCTAAATTCTGGTCATCATAAGCCAAGAAGGAGGGACAAATATTGCCAACCGTTGATATCGCTTCGATTCAAGAGGCCCTAGGTCATACCGACGATTTTATCATTCGAGAACTGAATATGGGCGAGGACAAAGCCGTGCTTCTCTATTTGGAAACGATGTGCGACAAGGCAAAAATTGAACTTAGCCTTCTTAAGCAGTTACAACGTGAATCCATTGATGGGCAAATAGCAATTCCTATGGAAGAACTGCTGACCGCTACCAAAGTGAAGCCCTGCCTCTCGGTGCATGATGCTGTTGACGCTCTGCTCGAAGGCAGCGCCATCATCTGCAGCGAAGCAGCGGGTCTCTGCTACAGCTTCGATGCCAGTCAGCCAAACAACCGCTCTCCAGAAGAGCCAGTGAATGAGCGCTCCTTAGGGGGCAATCGAGACGGTTTCATTGAGCATTTGCAGACTAATCTGAATCTGGTTCGCAAACATCTGTCCACTGGTAAACTCAGAGTGCGTTATTTCAAGCTAGGCATGAACGCCAATCGTCAAATCGCTATGGTATGGTTGGATGGAACAGCCGATACGGAAATCGTAAATATTGCAGCTAACCGTATATCATCAATGACATCATCACACGACTTGCACCCCGGCCTAATTCGGAAGCAGCTGCGGGAAAGCAAGTATTCCATCTTTCCGCAAACCCTCAGCACGGAACGCGTCGATTTTGCGGCCGCTCTGCTTGCCCGCGGCAGGATCTGCGTGCTATGCGACCGAAGCACTTCATGCCTTATTCTCCCCGTTTCTTTTTATACGTTCCTGTTGACGGTGGACGACCTCTTACAAGGCACTATGCCCTCGTTATTGATGAGGATGGTCAGAGTACTTGGATTGCTGTTCGCCCTATTTCTGCCAGGTCTTTATATCACGATTGTCGGCTTCAATTATGAAGTCCTTCCGTTCTCGATGGTTAACACCATCAAGAGCTCCCTGGAAAATGTACCCTACCCCCCGATATTTGAAGCGTTACTCATGATTATGATTTTCCAGCTCATTGCTGAGGCCACTCTCCGTCTGCCCTCGACGCTTGCCCAGATGACGGGTATCGTCGGCGGTATCACCATCAGTGAGGCACTCGTCCAAATTGGTTTCGTGTCCAACGTCCTCATTGTTATCATCGCGCTTACGACGATCGGGAAGTTTGTGATTCCATCGAATGAGTTACGCTCCTCAACGACGATAATGCAGTTCGCACTTATTATCGGGGCAACAATCTTGGGCTTTTACGGTATGATGTTTGTGTTTGTTATCATCCTCATCCACTTCCTTGCCCTGGAACCATACGGCGTCCCGTACTGTTTGCTGGTCAGGAGCATCAAACGATGAAGACCGTAAATATGCCCATAGGTTCCATTCAGTTGTTCTGCCTGCTATTCCAAGCGCAATTCGGTCTTGGGTTCTTATCTATCCCGCATGCGGTTAACGCCTATGCCGGGTCGGACGGCTGGATTGCCTGCCTGTTCGGCGGCCTATTGAATACTATTCTATTGATTCTGGTCTGGATCCTTAGCAAGCACGACAGGAGCAAAACCGTTTTCCAGATGCTATTACAGCGGCTCGGCCCGTACTTAGGACGCTTTTTCATTCTGGCGTTTGCCGTTTATGCGTTTACCATATGTTATGAAGCCCTTGCGAGTTGGATTTTTATAACGCATTTATGGGCTTACGAGTATGTTCCCGCTTGGATGCTGGCGCTGCTGCTCATAGGCGGATGCACCTATCTCGTTTCCTATCCGACACGTGTTTTCGCCCGCTTCGCCGTGTTCGCCACGGCGTTCGTTCCATTGTTCATCGCGCTGATCTGCTATACGCTCAAGGATGCCGATTTTCACTATGTGAGGCCTCTATTTTCTTCCGGCTTTGTAAAAATCGGTCATGGCGCTTGGGAAAGCATGATGTCGTTTATAGGCTTAGAAATTCTTCTGGTTCTTTCGCCTTGTTTACAGATGCCGTCTAAATCCGTCTTGCGCACTGCGATTTTCTGCAATATCACAATCACAGCCATCTATATGCTCTGCGTGTTCTCTTCGACGGTCATTTTCAGTTCCGAAATAATCAATTTCATCCGACATCCGCTGCTGTTTCAGGTCAAAACGATATCGTTTAAGATCATCGAGCGAACGGATATCATCGTGCTGGCTGTTTGGATCCTGTTTATTATCACTACATTATCTACTTATCTGTTACTGTTTGTGTCCTCGGTGACTGCCATCGCAAGTCCCAAGAAGGGAATCAAACTTCCGGCGCTGATCGTGAGCGCGCTTGTCTTGATCGTGCTTGGCCAACGGGAGCTGGATGTCTCGCAATTAAATCGCGTCCAAAGCTTCGTCTCCCTTTATGGGCCGGCAGCGGTATTCGGGATCCCGGCAATGATGTTGATGATGATCTACCTTAAAAAATGGCTAACAGGGGGGAAAGGAGTTCGAACATGAAGCCATACATAGGAAGCTTGCTCCTAGTTCTCCTCCTTCTAGGGTTGACCGGGTGCTGGGACCAACGCGAATTGAAGGAAATACGGATCGAGGATGCAGAAGCCTTCGACTTGCTCGAAAACGGCAAGATTCTGTTTTCTATATCCGTTCCGACCATAAAGTTAAAGAAAGGAGCCCAATCCGAAATCGTTGTGCCAGTACTCGGCGCTGAAGGAAGGACGATCAACGAGGCTTACGTGGAAATTAAGAAAACGGCTTCCCAAAATCTGGATTTCGGGAAGACACGCATTATACTCATCAACAAACGATTGGCACGAAAAAGCTTGTATCCCGCGCTGGAGTCGTATTACCGAGAACCCCATAGTCCGATCAATGTCAAAATGGCCATCGTGGATGATTCCGCAAGCAAGTTGCTGCAGTTGAAAGCGGAGGATCGATTGATGGTCAGTGAGTATCTTTACGAATTGCTACAGAGTGGCGAAGATAACGGTCTGATTCCGAAAGCCTCTCCTTATTTAATTTATTCGATGTTAACGGAAACCGGTACCGACGCTACGATTCCGATCGTCAATCCAAAGGGCGCAGACCGGGCTAAAATAACGGGACTCGCGCTATTCCACAAAAAGCAGCTGACCGGCGAGCTTGACAGCAAAGCATCCATGGTCTTCATCATGCTCTCGAAATTCAAGCCTGAGTATTTCACTATCACCGAGAAGGACATTTCTTCCAACATGAATGTTTCGCTGTTCATGAACCGAGACGGCAACCGTAAAATTGACGTCACAAACGACAAGGGCTCCGTCAGGGCGGTTATAAGTGCCGACTTCACTTGTGACCTAGTAGAAGTGCCTGATACTATTCACTACGATGATGAAATGCTGAAGAAGCTCGGTTCGCAATTGGAGCAAAAGTTGAATGAGAGGGCGAAGGAAGTCATTAAGGAGCTGCAACAAGCTAATTGCGATGCCTTAGGTATTGGGTTGCAAGTAAAAGCGCATCATTATCGCTATTGGAAAACAATTCAATGGGACGATGTCTATCCCGAAATGTCCATCGAACCCAAAATCACCGTAAACGTCGTCAAAAGAGGCCTTTTGGAGTAAGGCAAAGCCGCATAATGATAAATCTGTGTTTGAAGAATTGCTCAGGCTACCGAGATGCTCGGTAGCCTTTTGAAGTATCGGGCAGCGTTCCTATTATGTAGAAAAAACCTTCATGCAAGCTCACGCTCGCATGAAGGTCCTAAAATTAAAAGCCAAAATATTGCTTAGCATTGTTGTACGAAATGCCTTGAACCAACTGCTTCAGCAGCTGCTCATCGTTCGGGAACTCGCCTGCTTCTACCCACTCACCGAACATATTACACAGGATTCGGCGGAAGTAGTCATGACGCGTGTAGGACAAGAAGCTGCGCGAATCTGTCAGCATCCCGACAAAACGGCCAAGCAAACCAAAGTTACCCAATGATTTCATTTGAGATACCATGCCATCCCGTGTGTCATTGAACCACCATGCGGCGCCTAGCTGGATTTTACCAGCGATGCCTTCGCCTTGGAAGCTGCCCATCAAGGAAGCTAAAATTTCATTATCCCGAGCATTCAAGGAGTAAAGAATCGTTCTTGGCAACGAACCTGCCACAGCCAAGGAGGACAACAATCCTGTTAATGCTCCAGCCACTGGGCTGTCTCCGATGGAGTCAAAACCTGTATCTGGACCTAGCGTAGCGAAAGCATGTCCATTGTTGTTTCTTGAAGCGTTAATGTGATACTGCATCGCCCAATCCAACTTCTTGTAGATGCCGCCTAAGAATAATAGCGTGAACGCCTTGTATTTCTTTTCATCTTCCAAGCTAACAGGCTGACCAGCAAGTCCTGCCGCGAAGATCGCATCCACTTCTTCTTTGGTCGCTGCTGCGTAAGGTACATAATCAAGCGCGTGGTCAGATACTTTACAACCTACGGAGTCGAAGAAGACAGCGCGGCTTTCTAGACCCGCTAGCAAATCATCATAGGAGCGAATTGGCGTACCTAGCGCTTTTTCTAATTGTGCGATCCAAGGAAGGAACGTCGCACGATTGATTTCGAGTGCCTTATCCGGACGATAGGACGGCAACACCTGCGTATCAAAGCCTTCAATTTCTTTAATTTTGATATGATATTCCAAGGAATCCACGGGATCGTCTGTCGTACAAATAACCGTTACTTTGGAGTTGGTGATCAGGTCTCTAGCGCGTGATCCGCCTTCAGCCAGCTTCGCATTCACTTTTTCCCAAATCGCTGGTGCATTCGCCTCATTAATAATATCATTCACACCGAAATATGTTTGAAGCTCCATGTGTGACCAGTGGTACAACGGATTCCCAATCGCCATCGGAAGCGTCGCGGCCCAAGCTACAAAGCGATCATAATCACTTGCTTCGCCAGTAACCTTGGACTCATCAACACCATTAGCACGCATCATCCGCCATTTGTAATGGTCACCATATAACCAAGCTTCCGTTATGTTGTTGAACTGCTTATTTTCATAAATTTCTTTAGGACTTAAATGGCAGTGATAGTCAATAATCGGTAGGTCTTTGGCATATTCATGAAAAAGATGTACGGCGGTTTCATTCGTAAGTAAGAAATTCTCATCTAAAAACGTTTTCATAAAGCACTTCCACCCTTCTTAAGCTGAATGATCTGCCCCCTATTTTAGCAAAAAATCAGCTTAGAAATCTTGCGATTTCGTGCTTTTATTTCATAAAATATGCATATCTTGACATCCATTTGGGCTCTCAGGGGTTAAGGAAGCATTTTTCCTACATTCGAATTCGTTTCTACTTCTTCTGGGATCGATTCCGTTGCACCAGGCACATGACGTGCTTTGAAATTGATAAGGTCAGAAGAAGAAATACTAATTTGCACCCGTCCAGGCAACGTGTGCGCTCGAATTAAAATAGGCTGATTATAATCATTTCTAAAACTAAAATCCGGCCCACCCCAATTGACTGTCGCATCTCTTCCATGCGGCACATACGGCACCGATCTACTGTGAGAGTATCTCTCAATAATCGTAAGACCTGCGCGGTCTACCGCATTAAAAAGCGTTGAGGATATTTGACAAATCCCACCGCCTATCCCCTCGGAGAATTCCCCCCTTACAATAACCTTAGCTGACATATATCCCCTGCTCGGTGTTCGAACACCAACCACCCGATTAAAGGAAAACGTCTCATTCGGTTGCACAACATAGTTGTTAATTGCCTGTGCAGCTAATTTGAGATTATTAACACGATGACTATTGCGCGAATTAAAATAGGTAACATAATAGCCGATAGGACGGACTCGTATGCTGGCAAGCAGTTCACTGTCTACTTTGGGATACATAATTTGAAGCGGCAACGCCACTTTCATGGGACCTTCTGCATAGAACTGTCCATAAAACTGATCGATAAACACACGACGATTCAGCCTAGCGCCTGCGATCTCTTTTACAATTGTCCCGTTGTCATGAATCGTGGCGTTGATCGGTTTGCGGTAAATCGACTTGTCAATTCGCTCTGCAAGCTTGTCTAATTTCTGAGTATCAACCATCGGCACATCCAGAAGTTGTATCGTGTAAGGCTCCCGCTGAATCTGGGCCATCGGCTCTCCATGAGAGTTTTCAGATAGTTGAAAAGGTACTTCTTTGGGCTGAGCTAGCAGCAGTAGGCCCAATAACCATTCATAACGCATGACGCAACTCACCTCCTGCCACTAGTGTAAACAAATGTCAAAATTCCATGCAATGACAACCAGAATTGAGCCATTTTTCAAACGGTAAAATTTATTTGACAGTCTGCTAGCAGAGCGATAAACTTCAAGAAAGACGGAGTGAGAAAACCTCTATCGAGGCCATTCAAAGATGAGCGACCGCGTTTAGAGGTAAGTTTTATCGCCAATTAGAAAGACGTTTTCGGGAACCGAAAACTTATACTTTCTAATGTGGAAAAAGGAGGATTTTTCTAATGACGTTTGAACAAAATCTCGAGAAATATGCGGAGCTGACGGTACGAGTTGCCCTCAACATTCAGTCCGGTCAATCGCTTTGGATTAATGCGCCAATTGGGCACCCCGAATTCGTGCGACTCATCTCCCGCAAAGCGTATGAAGCCGGCGCCAAGCATGTACATATTGAATGGGTGGATGAAATCTGCACGCAAATCCGCTATACACACGCACCTGAAGAATCGTTCAACGAGTATCCAACTTGGCGTGCGCAAGCGCTAACGGAATTAGCTGAAAACAATGGTGCCTATCTATGGATCGATGCTGATAATCCAGAGCTGCTTAAGGATGTGGATCCCGCTCGTATTGCTGCGAATGGCAAAGCGGCTGGTCCTAAGCTAGTCAAATGGCGAGAATATATGTCCTCCTACAAAATGACATGGTCCATCATCGCTGCGCCTTCGCTCGCTTGGGCACAGAAGGTATTCCCTGAACTCGAAGATCAGGCAGCCGTAAATGCCTTATGGGGTGCGATCTTCGAAGCTACCCGTGTAGATCAAGAAAATCCGGTACAAACGTGGCAAGATCACAACGCCACTCTCCGTAGCAAACGGGAACAATTGAATGCGAAGCAATTCCATAAAATTCATTATCGTGCGCCGGGCACTGAGCTTACCGTTGAACTCTCGCCTCAGCACATCTGGCGCGGCGGATCTGCTACGAACGAAACGGGTGGCTTCGATTTCAACCCGAACATCCCGACAGAGGAAGTGTTCATTTCCCCTAACCGCTTAGGGACGAATGGCACGGTATGCAGCTCCAAGCCATTAAGCTACCAAGGAAGCTTGATCGATAAATTCTCGATCACTTTCGAGCAAGGCCGCGTCACGCACTACACGGCGGAACAGGGATTTGAATCGCTGCAAGCCATGATCGAGATGGATGAGGGTGCGCACTTCTTGGGCGAAATCGCTCTTGTGCCGCATGTCTCCCCGATTTCGAACACGAATTTGATTTTTTTCAATACACTTTATGATGAAAATGCTTCAAATCATTTGGCCCTCGGCAGAGCCTTCCCTACCTGTATTGAAGGCGGCACGAAGATGACCAAAGAAGAACAACTGCAAGCTGGGCTTAATGATAGTCTCATTCACGTAGACTTTATGATCGGCTCCGCGGAGATGGACATTGACGGTGAACATGCAGATGGTACGATAGAACCTATTTTCCGTAAGGGAAATTGGGCATTTTAAGAAGGAAGAGCTTGGATTGTAGGTAGTAAACTACGATCCAAGCTCTTTTTGCATAGCTGTAAAAAAGGATTTCACAAACGAACAAAGAAAACATAGCTTCATATAGTAAAGAAGGATGGTTACATGAAGTTTGGGAATGTTAGTCAAAGGAGCGTAACCTGAGGATTTATCATCTAATCATTCAATCAAAAGGAGTTGATCCGATGAGTATCAAACCGAAAATAGCTGCAATCAGTGTCAACTTTGATCTTGGGGCTGGTCGTCGGGGCGCAAGTCAAGGGCCTAAGGCCATTTTTGAAGCAGGATTACTTCAAACGTTACACCAAATGGATTATACCGTTGATCACGTTGCTGATTTGCGTTTGGATAATGAAACAGTTGCTCCCTTAGATGCTCAAGTGGATACGACAAATTTGAAGCATTTCGCTGAGGTTATTGAGATCAATACCCAACTAGCTGAACAAATTTCTCACGTCGTGAGCCAAGATTATTTCCCACTCATTATCGGGGGCGATCATAGTATTGCCATTGGCACCATTGCGGGATTATCTAATCATTATAAGCAGTTAGGGGTCATTTGGATTGATGCACACTCTGACTTAAATTCAGCAGATACAAGCCCGTCTGGAAACATACACGGCATGTCGCTTGCGGTCAGCCTTGGCATCGGGCATCCCTTATTGACCAACATGAAAGGTATAAATCCGAAGGTAAAGCCAGAAAATATTGTGCTTATCGGAGCTCGATCTCTGGATGAAGGTGAGAAGAAACTAATTCGCTCCCTTGGTATCAAATGCTTTACCATGTACGATATTGACCGCAAAGGCATGGCACACGTGATGCAAGAAGCCATTGATTATATTAAATTAAGAACAGATGGCGTTCATCTCAGCTATGATGTTGATTCTGTGGATCCTATTGAGGCACCTGGCACAGGGACTGCCGTCAAAGGCGGACTTCAATTCCGTGAAGCTCATCTCGCCGTCGAAATGCTGCACGAAGCAGGTATTGTGACTTCTGCTGAATTTGTTGAGGTGAACCCGCTGCTCGACGATAGCAACAAAACCTCCGAGTTAGCGGTAAGCCTTATCAGCTCCTTTTTCGGTGAGCAAATCTTATAAGCTGTACATTTTCGAAAGATCGGAATGATAAATGTACAAATAACCCCCGCTCCTTATGGAGACGGGGGTATTGTCATTTCGAACATTTAATCTGCTGGTCGAAGCAATCTGTCCCCTGCTATCCCAGGCGTGGTCATTTGAATCGGATTCAGAATTTCTTCAATCTCCTCCTGTGTGAGAAGTCCTCGTTCTAAGATGAGTTCCTTTAATGTGAGTCCTGTGCGAACCGCCTCTTTGACAAGCTGCGCGGCAACCTCGTAGCCAAGATGCGGGTTTAAGGCTGTAACGATGCCGAAGCTTTGTTCCACGTAATTCTTACAGCGCTCACGATCAGCCTCCAAGCCCTCAATTGCGAAGCGTTCAAATACGTCGGCTGCGTTTCGTAATATTTTAAGTGATTGCAAAAGATTAAAGGCTAAGACAGGCCCCATGACGTTAAGCTCAAATTGACCTGCTTCACAGGCCAGACAAATCGTATGGTCATTGCCAATGACTTGGAACGCCACCTGATTCACAACTTCCGGCATCACTGGATTTACTTTTCCCGGCATAATCGAAGACCCTGGCTGTCTAGGAGGCAGCTTCAGCTCACCTAACCCTGCGCGAGGCCCAGAGGCCATCATACGAATATCATTGCATATTTTCGATAGGTTCACGGCGCATACTTTTAAGGACGCAGACAATTCCGTGTAGGCATCCATGTTTTGAGTTCCGTCTACCAAGTGCTCCGAAATCTCAACTGGAATCCCCGCTGCGCCTTTCAGATGAAACATGACACGTTCCACGTATTCAGGCTTCGCATTAAGCCCGGTTCCTACGGCAGTAGCGCCCATATTGACGATCAAAAGCCCCCGCATGGCCTGCTTGATTCGATTAATATCACGCATCAACACGCGCGCATAGGCGCCAAATTCTTGTCCCATACGGATCGGCACGGCATCTTGGAGGTGTGTCCGGCCCATTTTAATCACATCATCAAACTCAATTTCCTTCCGCACAAAAGCACTTTGTAACGAGCTTAATGCTTCTATTAATTGCTCAGACAAGCGGTAGGCAGCTATTTTAATCGCTGTAGGAATTACGTCATTCGTCGATTGCGACATATTCACATGGTTATTCGGATTGCAGTGGAAGTAACTGCCCTTGTCTTCACCTAGCAGCTCTAAGGCCCGATTCGCCAACACTTCGTTCATATTCATATTAATGGAGGTACCTGCTCCGCCTTGAATGGAATCTACGATAAATTCCTCCACAAGCCGTCCCTCACTTACTTCTTCAGCCGCTTTGACTAAAGCTTCACCTATTTTCTTAGGCAGCATGTGGGTATCCATATTCGCTAGCGCAGCTGCACGCTTCACTTGGGCTAGTGCCGTAATCAGCTCCACATGAATGGTAACACCCGTAATGGGAAAATTCTCAATTGCTCTCATCGTTTGAATGCCATAATAGGCATGAGAAGGGACTTGCTTTTCACCTAAAAAGTCTTTCTCAATGCGAAAAGTCATCGGAACCATCCTTTATCACTTCATATTTCATTCCCAAAGCTTTCATTGAACCTGACGCGGCCTCAAGTCCACTATCGTGGTTATTTTTAGCTTAAAAGTCAGGGATATGCACGGGTCGGCTAAAGTTTGCGTAGCCTCGCCTATTTTTCAATTATATACTTAGGAAGACATCGAACGCTAATACTAGAATACAATGAAGTACAACTGAAGGTGATTTGACCACATTTAGGGGAGGAATTCACATGGCTACGCAAAGCTCCTATCTCATTGAACTAACAGAGAAATATGGTGCACGTAATTACCATCCACTGCCGCTTGTTATTTCCAAAGCAGAAGGTGTTTGGGTGGAGGACCCCGAAGGTCATCGATATATGGATATGTTGAGTGCTTACTCCGCTCTGAATCAGGGGCATCGCCATCCGCATATCATAAAAGCATTGATTGAACAAGCGGGTAAGGTTACCTTGACCTCAAGAGCCTTTCATAGTGAAACACTTGGATTGTTCTATGAGAAATTGTCGCTATATACAGGC
This sequence comes from Paenibacillus sp. P4_A9, assembly GCF_056402415.1. NCBI lineage: Bacteria > Bacillati > Bacillota > Bacilli > Caryophanales > Paenibacillaceae > Paenibacillus > Paenibacillus sp. P4_A9. The sequence continues at coordinate 32,717 of NZ_JBFUHL010000006.1, read as the reverse complement.
AAACCTATGATTTTACCGATGAACACCGGCGCAGAAGCGGTTGAAACAGCCATCAAAGCTGTTCGCCGCTGGGGTTACGATGTCAAAGGAATTCCGAGCGATCAGGCTGAAATTATCGTCTGTGAGGGTAACTTTCACGGTCGTACCGTGACGATCACGTCGTTCTCTTCCTCACCAGAATATCAGCGAGGGTTTGGGCCTTTCACGCCAGGCTTCCGCATCATTCCTTATGGGGATGCTGATGCGCTGCGTGAGGCGATTGGACCGAACACGGCTGGGTTTATGGTGGAGCCCATTCAGGGCGAAGCAGGTATTGTCATCCCGCAGGATGGTTATCTGCGGGAATGCTATGAGCTATGCCAAGCGAATAAAGTGTTGTTCGTTGCGGACGAAATCCAGACTGGATTCGGCCGTACAGGCCGCCGCTTTGCCAGCGACTGGGAAGGCGTCACGCCGAACCTGTATGTCTTAGGCAAAGCCCTTGGCGGCGGTGTGTTCCCGATCTCGGCGGTGGCCGGAGATCGCGAGGTTCTTGAGGTGTTCGAGCCAGGCTCTCACGGCTCGACGTTCGGCGGGAATCCACTCGGCTGCGCCGTGGGGATCGCCGCTCTTGAGGTGCTCGAAGCCGAACAGCTCGCAGAGCGTTCGGATGAGCTTGGGGCTTATTTCCTGAAGCGGCTTCAGGAAATCAAGTCGCCGCGGATCAACGAGATTCGCGGCCGCGGATTGTTTATCGGCATTGATCTAACCGTTGCCGCACGTCCTTTCTGCGAAGCACTGAAGGAAAAAGGCCTGCTGTGCAAGGAAACACATGATCATATCATTCGCTTAGCGCCTCCACTTATCATAACGAAGGATGAGCTGGATTGGGCTTGGCAGCATCTATATGATGTGCTGAATGAACAGTAAACAACAACAACAACAACAACAACAACAACAACAACTACAACTACAACAACTACAACTACAACAACAAACTATCTCGCGGTTCTACGCCTTCAAAAGGTGAAAACTACAGATCCATACACATTGCCACTGCCGCGTACGAATTAGTCGATTTTTTCGACTTACACTCTCGATTTGACTCTGTTGCGGCCGAGTTAGTCGATTTTTTCGACTTACACTCTTGATTTGACTCTATTCCGGCCATGCAAGTCGATATTTTCGACTTACATTCTCGATTTGACTCTTTTGCAGTCGAGTTAGTCGATTTTTTCGACTTACACTCTCAATTTGCATCTGTCGCACTCGAGTAAGTCGATTTTCCCATGCAATACGTCCCTGCATACTATCAATTCTCAAAACAACAAGAGACTCCCACACTTCCACAAGGAAGCATGGGGAGTCTCTTAATCATTCTCATACAAACACAAGCTCCCCAAATTGTTGAGGAAGATGAAAATTGACCTTCCCCGTAGGCGACCAAGCCGAATAATGCCGGGTGCCGTCGCGATCATCATCGATCCGGAATACATTCCAATGCCAAACCGTTCCCGGCAGAGGCGCGCCAACATCATCCAAGTCCGCAAATGGTATCCGCACATCATAGATGAGCCATCCATCGTCTTCAGTACCCGACGTGACCTCTGCTTGAAATCCTTGCGCCATCCAAGAGGTATCCACCTCTATATTCCCATCCAGCGTATTATGAATTAACGCATCGAATAAGACGCCCCGCGGACTTACTTCAAACTCGTAGTAGGTCCTGCCTCCGCCGAATGGATCAAGGAACACCTCTACGACGTCCTCCTTATAAAGAGGATCGTCACGCCGCGTCATTGTCGCGACAACATGATCATCTTTACATTCATATCGGATATGTAAGCACGCCTTCGTCCAGCAGGCACGAAAACGAGTTTCCAACCTCGTAGCTTCCTCCGTCACCACATCAAGCAAATAACCAATTTGCGCTTCTGACCAATTCCACTGAGTAACGTCTTCGATGTAACAACACTCATATTTCATCCCTGTTGCCAATTCCTCACCTCTACCTTGCATACTTTAACTCTTATAAACAATATTAATATCAAATTCCTTCGATAGGAAGTGCGAAATTTGATCGCGAGACTCCGACTTCACATCTTTGAGCCAAGAGGCATCGAAACGCTCAATCACTTCAATACGTAAGTCCTCATACTTACTTTTCGCCTTTTCCGTTTCACCCGCACGATTGGAGGTGTAAAGAAACAAGGTTATACAAGCAAGCAATAAGCCGCATAATACTTTACTGGCTATCAAAAGCTCTAAGATCAGCAGGGCATTACCACCTGAACGTACGATCACATGACGATACAATAAGAAGATGACGAAAAGCAGGATGCCGCCCGTAAGAATGGATAGAATGGGTTGAATTTTTTTAAGTTTGTCCCATTTCACCTTTCGATCTTGTAACTCTTTCAGCATAGCTTCTGTATCATCACTCACATTAATAGTAGGTCCAAACACAGCATCTCCCCCTCATAACCATGCTATGCTTGTCTACTGCTTTTCTTTACAAAAAAAAAGACCAAGAGCATCACTCTTCACGCCTCGCTGAAGATGCTCTTGATCTTAACCTATTATTAGAAGAAATAACTTCAATAATTTCGAAATTAGAAACGTTTCTTTCCTACAAGAAACTTTTTGTTTCCTTTTTTAGATGTTACGGGTACATGCTTGTAGCTGCGTACCATTTGCGTTTTACAAAGCGGGCAGGTTGGTAATGCTTCTGTCACGAATTCTTTGCGAACCCAAGCTTTACAATCGGTTCCTTTACATTTCCAAATCTCAATCTGTTCAACTTCCGGTTTCTGTTCTTCCGTTACAATACTCGTTGTTGTAGACATTTCAATTATGTGCTCCCTGCTTCGTAGATTAGACTACTTATTATTATACAGATTGGATCGAATATCAAGTCTTTCCCGTGTTCAAAAGTATTTACCAGTGGTAGAATAGACAAAGCGATTGCAATTTAGACACAAAATACAAAGGCAGGAATATCGCATGACCAATCTACTACTTGAATGGAAGCAGCAACTCGGTGGTTATAGCCGAAATATTAAGCTGTTTTTCTGGTTTAATTTCGTTTGGAACTTAGGCATCAGTATGTTTGGCCTGGTGTACAACCTTTATGTAAGAAGTCTGGGCTACCATCAAACTATGGTCGGCAGCTTAGTTGGCATGACCGCGCTCGCCGCGGCTATCATTCTGATCCCAGCGGGAATCATGAATGATCGATTGGGACCGAAGCGCGTCATCTCGTTTGGCCTGATTTTCACGATTGCCGCGCTCACCGCGCGATCACTCATCGAAGCCAACGAAGGCATGATGATTTCTGCGTTCCTAGGCGGCATGGCGTTAGCCCTTGTTTCGGCCACGATACTGCCCTTTATGGCGAATAACTCCTCACCGCAGCAAAGGGTGCATCTGTTCAGCCTTAATATGGCGCTGGTTATGCTTGCTAATGTCATTGGCATTTCCCTTGGCGGCATCCTGTGTGATTTCTTTCAATTCCTGATTGGCGTGGATGAGATACATAGCCTGCGATACACCTTATTAATTGGTGTTGGGATCGCAGCTCTTGGCGTCCTTCCTATGTCTTTATTTGAGAAGAGTGAACAAGAGGAAGTAGCACCTCAACGCGAAGCATTGAACTGGAAGCATACTTGGCGTGAACATAAAACGTCTATCCAAGTTATTAGTATTTTCTGCTTACTTGGTTTACTATCTTCACTCGGCGGCGGGATGATCGTTCCATATCTAAATGTGTATTTCGAGGATCGCTTTGAAGCTTCCAAATCCGCCATTGGGATCGTCGTAGCCATGGGACAAGCAGCGACAGGCGTCGCCTTCCTGATCGGGCCTATGATTGCTAAGCGCTTTGGTGAAGTCAAATCGGTTGTGTATTTGCAGTTAAGCTCCATTCCCTTTCTGCTGTTAACTGCCTTTTCAGCTAACTTCTACTTATCTTCTGGCGGGTATTTATTCCGTCAAGCCCTGATGAACGCGGCGAATCCTTTCTACAATTCCATCAAAATGAGCTACGTACATCGTTCGCTTCGCGGTCTTGCATCAAGCTCGGGAGAAGCTGTTTTTAACCTAGGTTGGTTTATTGCCTCTCCGATTAGTACTGGCCTTGTTTTCCGATACGGCAGTTATTTCGGCTATGCGTACGCCTTCTGCATTACCGCAGTCGTATATTCTGTCATTTCCTATCTGTTTTATTTCTTCTTTGGTAAGCAACGATTCAAAACCCTTGAATAATCCCACATAAAATATCTCTTTTCCCTCGTTGACGTAGACGAAGGAAAGGAAATACAATAGTATGATAGCGCATTCATTCTATACGAGGGGGTCGCTGCCTATGCGGAATAAAATCATCTTTAATGGACAGAGCATTGTATTAACATGGTTAATTTCATATATCGTAATCCTCCTATTACCGGTAGCGATTGGACTATTACTATATATAGAGTCCAACCGTACATTAAAGGAAGAAATTCAGCAAGCAAATGACTCCTTGCTAAAGCAAGTACGAGAAGTGATGGACAACCAGTTCAAAGCCATGGAACAGCTCAATTTTGAGATTACATGGAATGTGAATATTCAAGAGCTGCTCTATTCCAACAAATATGAGACCTATCCCAAAGATTTACCTTATGATACGTATCAAATAGCAAAGAGTTTATCCTTATACAAAACCTCCTACCCGTTGATCGACTCCTTTTATATTTATTTGAATAAAAATCAGTCTGTCATTCTCCCAACTACCGTTCGTTCGAAAGAATTTGCCTACGAGACCTTACATAAAAGCAATGATTTCTCCTTCAATTCCTGGCAATCTATCATGACACACAGTAATTTCAAAGGATTTATCCCCATGTACCGAATTGGCGACGATAATAGCCTTCGTAAAACTGTGGCGTATGTGAGTACTTATCCCCTTGAACACGATAAGCCGCTGGCTACGAATGTCATTATGATCGATCAGTCGCGCATACTAGGTGCCATTCAGAATATGGAAATATTCAATAAAGGCCATGTTCTTATTCTCAATGAACAAAATCAAGTTCTGGCATCCAGCACCTCGAGCACAATGCCTGCGGATTTCCCGTATGCCAACCTGGATAGCGCAACGAACTTCTATTTTAAAAGTAATGATGGCGAGAAGTATGAAGTATTTAATATTCAATCACCGCGTTCCAAGCTCAAATACGTCTCGATTATGCCTAGCACAACTTATTGGCAAAAGGCCTCACATATCCGCAACCTAACTTATTTAAGCATGATCATAAGTCTAATAGGCGGAGGTTTACTGACGTTTGTCTTCCTAAGAAGAAATTACAACCCTGTTCGCCGCTTAGTTCACGCCTTTTCCAAGAAACAGACGCTCGAATCCGGCAAAACCTACAATGAATTTCATTTTATACAGGAAGCTCTAGACAGTACTTTAATTGAGATGGCTGATTTCAAAAGTAAGGTCGAACAGCATCGGCATATCGTACGCTCGCATTTCGTAGAAAAGCTATTAAAAGGAAAACTAGATGGCAAAATTCCGATCGCAGAGGCATTAACGACCTTTGATATGAAGCTGGATCGGAAAGAATTTGCTGTCATGCTCTTTGTCATCGATAAGAGTGAGTCCTTTTTCGAACGAATAACGCATTCATCCGACGAGGAAAAGTGGAAACTGCTTCAATTTATCGTCATCAATGTGGTAGAAGAATTAGTGGCACAAAAGCACCGCGGCTATGTGGCCGAAATTGATGATACACTTGCTTGTTTAGTTAATCTTTCGATGGCCAATGGCCATAGTTCCAAAGAGGAATTACTTCGTATTGCAGATGAAGCACAAACCTTCCTTGCTTCTACGTATGATATTCATCTTACAATCTCAATTAGTAACGTATACGAGCATATTTCCTTGATTCCACAAGCCTTTTTAGAAGCATTAGATGCCATGACCTACAAGCTCGTTATGGGTGGACACGAAATTCTAGCCTATAACGATCTCAAGCCAAATACTCACTGTGATAACCTTTCTGGCTATTATTACCCGCTGAGTGTGGAGCAACAGTTTCTCAATGCTTTGAAATTCGGTGAATTATCCGATGCTCGTCAAATCCTACGTGAAATTATCGAGAAAAACTTTGAAGGATCCGGCATATCCGTTTCACTGACCAAATGCCTGATGATGTGCCTAGTGTCCACCATAATGAGGAGTTTGAATCATATTGACGGTATTCAGGAAAGCTTCTTCATCCGCAATCCTAAGCAGCTTGATCGCCTCTTAAGCAGTAAAACCGTCCAAGACATGGAGCTTCAGTTAGGTGAGATGATTGAACAGGTATGTGCCTTTACTGCAGCCAAACGGCAACATGCCAATTCATTAACCAAGCAGAAAGCACTGCAGCAGCTCGTAGAGCAAGTAAACACCTATATTGAGCACAATTATACCGATGTGAATTTAAATGTGACGATGATCGGCAGTCATTTTGACCGTAAAGCAACTTATTTATCCAAGATTTTTAAGGATTATGTCGGCGAAGGATTGCTTGATCGGATTAACAAGGTGCGGGTCGAGAAGTCCAAACAACTGCTCAAAGGGAAAGAACAATCGGTTGGCGACGCGGCATACGGGGTAGGCTTCAATGATATTAACGCTTTTATTCGTGTGTTCAAAAAGGTAGAAGGCATTACGCCAGGCAAATATAAGGAAATGCTTGAAAAATGAGAAAAACTAACGACATAGCAGATCGAGATAAGAGCGGGCAACCGCTCTTATTTTCGTAAAAAGTCGCAATACCGGTGTACGAAATAAGGTTATTTCACCCGAAATTGGCTTTTTTCATGAAAGGATTGGATATTTTGTAGATACTTTCGGCAATTATCGAGACGCAATTGGAGAAATTGAAGATACCATTCATGTAAGCGTTACCATATAGTTAGGGTATGGCACAGGTAACTAACCCATAAGACTTCCGAAGCTTGTTTTTCTGGTGAATTTCTCAATACCCCAGTTACGATTACGATGCCAGTTTTTCTTTTCTGGCAAAAAACTTTGAGGAGGTCTACACATGCAAAGAAACAGTAAAAAAATGTTCACCATGTTGGTTACCACATCTTTAATGGGAAGCTTAGTAGTTGCTTGTTCGTCCAATTCTTCAACTACTAGTACAGCTAGTCCAGCAGCTTCATCAGGTACAGCAAATGCTTCTACAGCGCCAGCCGGTGCAGCTGTTACTTATCCACTCAAAACGGACAAAACCTTAACTTACTGGGGCGAGCTTCCAGGTAACTTAACTGGGGTTAAAGCGACGCACGCGGATACACCATTCTTTCAAAATTGGCAGAAGGCCACTGGTGTCCCTTTAAAATTCACAGCACCGCCAACCAACCAAACGACGCAATCACTTAACGTCTTGCTAGCAACTGGTGATCTGCCTGACATGATCGAATACAACTGGCAAGGCGAGTTCCCGGGCGGACCAGAGAAAGCGATCAAAGACGGATACATTCTCAAATTGAATGATACGATAGATAAATTTGCACCGAATTTGAAGAAATATCTGAAGGAACATCCCGAAGTGGATAAGCAAGTTAAAACAGATAACGGAAGTTACTACGTATTCCCGTTCATCCGCGGCGACGATTACCTGCGTGTCTTCCAAGGTCCAATTGTGCGTAAGGATTGGTTAGATGAGCTTGGACTTCCTGTTCCTGAAACCATCGATGAGTGGTACACAACACTTAAGGCATTTAAAGAGAAAAAAGGCGCAACAGCCCCATTCTCCGTGGTATCTGTTCCTAGACCCTTCCAAGAATCTGGTAATGGCGCTTTCCTCAGTGCTTTCGGTGTAACGCGTGACTTCTTTATTGACGACAGTGGCGCCATTAAATTTGGCCCGGCTGAGAAAGGCTACAAAGACTATCTCGCAACCTTCCACAAATGGTATGCCGAAGGCTTGATTGATAAAAACTTTGCAACGGCAGACAGCAAAGCAATGGATGCGAACATGGCTTCCGGTGCTACGGGAGTAACAGTCGGGAACGCAGGTGGCGGTATCGGTAAATTCCAGCCGCTTATTACAGCGAAAGATCCTAAAGGCGTTCTGATCGGCGCTCCTTATCCAGTTCTCAAAAAAGGCGACATCGCGATGTATGGTCAAAAAGACCCTGCGAATGCACCAGGCGGATCTGTTGCCATTACGGCTTCTTCCAAAAATATCGAAACAGCTGCCAAGCTTCTTGACTATGGCTACTCACAAGAGGGAGGCATGCTCTTCAACTTCGGTACACCAGGCGTTTCTTATAACCTAGATAGCTCCGGTTATCCGAAATATACAGATTTGCTCATGAAAAATCCGGATAAGCTGGCACCAGCCCAATCCATGTCCTTGTATATTCGCGGTAACTATAACGGTCCTTTCGTACAAGACAAACGTTATATCGAGCAATATCTGGCTATGCAATCCCAACGCGACGCCGTTTCCATTTGGTCAAAAACCACTGTAGACAAACACAAAATTCCGCCAGTCACTGCAACACCTGAAGAAAGTACAGAGCTTGCTAAAATCATGACAGATCTGAACACACTTGTTGATGAAATGACACTCAAAATCATCTTGGGAACAGAGCCTGTTGATAGCTTTGATAAATACATGGAAAAGTTCAATTCCGTGAAATTGAGCCGTGCGATCGAAATCAAAAAAGCATCACTAGATCGTTATAACAAACGGTAGAACGTAACATTGGGGCGGGGAGCATGAGCTCCCCCTCACCATGTATGCAATTTCCTCGGCGAAAGGAGAGATATGATGCGTAAAACAGCGGAGGCTAGCTTTTCTGTACGCTTCAAACGCGATTTTCTATTGAATAAATACTTATACCTTATGATGGTTCCCGTCCTGGCTTACTACTTTATCTTCCACTATGCGCCGATGTATGGAGCCATCATTGCGTTCAAAGAGTATACTCCCATTAAAKGGATACTAGGCAGCCCATGGATCGGATTCCAAAACTTTCATGATTTCTTCACCAGTTATTATTTCTGGCGGATTCTCAAAAATACAGTGGTAATCTCACTTTATACCTTATGTTTTGAATTTCCTGCCCCGATCATTCTGGCCATTCTGATTAACGAGTTGGCGAATAAGAAGTTCCAACGGTTTGTGCAAACGGTTACTTATATGCCTTACTTTATCTCACTCGTCGTCATCGCTGGAATGATTAAAGATTTTACCAATAATGGCGGCTTAGTGAATAACCTACTGACTTATTTTGGCGCGAATGATACAGCGATGCTGCAGAAGCCTGAGCTGTTCCGTACGATATATGTATTATCCGAAATTTGGCAAAAAATCGGTTGGGAATCCATCATTTATTTAGCTGCACTCATGAGTATTGATCAAGAGCAATACGAAGCTGCGAAAATGGACGGCGCGTCTAGACTAAAATCGATTTGGCACATCACCTTGCCAGGTATTCTACCTACCATTTCGATCATGTTCATTCTGCGAATGGGGAATTTGCTCAACGTAGGCTTCGAGAAAATTATTTTGCTCTACAACCCAAGTACCTACGATACGGCTGATGTTATCTCCTCCTTCGTTTACCGCAAAGGCTTGCTCGAATTTGGATGGAGCTATAGCGCCGCCGTTGGCCTATTCAATTCTGTTATCAATCTAGCATTGCTCATTACAGCCAACAAAATTAGTAAACGAATTAGTCAAAATAGCTTATGGTAGCGGAGGAGGGGCCAAGATGAGAGCCAGCTATTCAGACCGAATATTTTACGCAGTCAACCATGTTCTATTGATTTTGTTAGTGATTGTAACGCTTTATCCGCTCATCTATGTCGCTTTCGCTTCCATTAGCGACGGTGGACAGCTCATCACGCACAAAGGGTTCCTCTATCGCCCTCTGGGCTTCAGTCTAGAAGCCTACAATAATGTATTCAGTAATCCCTCTATACTAAAAGGGTATCGCAACACGCTATTTATTCTCGTCTTTGGTGTTTCAACCAACCTCATTGTCACAGCCTTAGGCGCCTATGTACTCTCCCGTAAAAATGTCATGTGGAACAAAGTGTTTATTTTCATCGTCATCCTCACCATGTTTTTCAGCGGCGGACTTGTCCCGATCTACCTCGTCGTGAAGGGCGTTGGATTAATCGACTCCTTATGGGCAACCATTTTACCTTTCGCCGTCAATACCTTTAACTTAATTATTATGCGCACTGCCTTTATGGCCGTTCCCGAAAGCTTGGAAGAATCAGCCAAAATGGACGGTGCCAACCATTTCACCATTTTGTTTAAAATCATTATCCCGCTTTCCATGCCTGTTATCGCGGTAATGATCTTGTATTATGCCGTTGAGAAATGGAATGGATGGTTCTGGGCCTCGATCTTCCTGAAAGACCGAGAGTTATATCCACTTCAACTGACTCTACGGGAAATCTTAATCGCGAATAACACGGATATGATGTCCTCAGGCGCGAATGCGGCCGATCAGTTTCAGCTCGGGGAAACGATCAAGTATGCCACCATCATGGTTGCCTCTGTCCCGATTCTCATCCTCTATCCTTTCGTTCAAAAGTATTTCGTGAAAGGCGTCATGATCGGCGCTGTCAAAGGGTAATGACCAAACGTCGTCCGATTTTTCGGACTAACTCGGATCGGATTATTCCCTCTGCAGCTAATAGTCCGAAATTGCCGAATTAATCACATTGACTCCATTATTAAATCGTATTTAGTCCTAAATAGCCCAACTAAATCGACCAAAACAACTCTCACACAGGCAAAAAGAGGTAAATAATTCGGTGGAATCGGACTATTGGTATTTTTTCACAAGTAATCCTCGTTTTAATTCGGAGATATCGGACTAATGCAACTTCTGGCGTTAGCCGCACTTTATCCACCAGTTACACTTGCCGTAATCGCACAAAAGCCGAGGCTGTGGCAGCCTCGGCCTTGCTTATTAGTTACGATCATTAATCGCTTTGATGATTTCCACAGGGATTTTCGGCTTCCGATCATACGTGAGTAAGCCATTGATCTCCTGCTCAACATCCGTCAATTGCGTATAACAATAGCCTTGAACAACACCAGAGTTCAGGAGTGGTCGTATGACCGCGCGCAGCTTTTGCTCATAATCCTCATCATTATCGGCCCCCGAGTATCCCCAGCCCTCCCATTCACTCTTCTTGTAGGCAATTCCGCCAAACTCCGTGATTAGAATCGGCTGATCTTGGTACGGGAAGCCTTCCACAAAAATACGTCGATTCGCAGGCATCGCATGAACAGCCTTCTCCTTCGAGCTGTAACGCTCGGCGAGCACCTCTTCGCGCCACTCATAGTCATGAATCGCATAGAGGTCGGTTGTCACCATCTCCCAACCATCATTGGAGATGACAGGACGCATCGGATCCAGCGATTTGCTCAAATGATACATCGTTAAAGCATGCTGCTGCTGCAATTTATCGATTTGAATGTTCGGGACCCCCCAGCTTTCATTGAGCGGTACCCAAGCAATAATCGACGGGTGGTTGTAGTCACGTTCCATCGAGGCCATCCACTCTCTCGTGAATTGACCCACATATTTGTCTGAGTACTCATAGGCATTTGCCGCTTCGCTCCATACTACGAGCCCCAGCACATCACACCAGTAAAGGAATCTTGGATCCTCCAGCTTCTGATGCTTGCGAGCCCCATTGAAACCCATCGCCTTTGTAAGCTCGATATCTTGCTTGATCGCATTGTCACTCGGAGGCGTCAAGTTCCCATCCGGGAAGTAGCCTTGGTCCAGCACCATTTTCAGAAAATAAGGACGGTTATTCAGGCACAATTTGCCATCTTCGATCGATACCTTACGCATACCGAAGTAACTCGACACGACATCTTCAACCTCGTTATCCGTCAGTAGAGTAAATGTAACATCATAGAGGTTCGGATTTTCCGGCGTCCACCAACCGCCAAGCCCGTGATCATTGAAATCATTGAGTCGGATCTTCCGCGTGCCCGTCCCGCTCCGAATGCCATATACATCTTCGGAAACTAGCTCGCCTTTAAAAGAAATATCAACCTTCAGCTGATGCTTAGACGCCGAGTGTGCGTCGATACCTTCGATTTCGTAGCTAATTTCGATCTGCTTCGCATCGATATCCGGCGTCATCTTCACTTTATCTAAGTAAGCGTTCGCAGAAACGGCCTCCATCCACACCGTTTGCCAAATCCCCGTCGTTCTTGTGTAGAAAATACTTGCGGAATCTGCTTTCCAATACTGCTTTCMTCTAGGCAGCGTAACGTCTTGGCTAAAGTCCACAGCCTTCACAACGAGCTGATTGTTGGCGTCCTGAAGAGCATCTGTAATGTCCGCATGGAAAGGTGTATGGCCACCTTCGTGAGTTGCTACCAGGATGCCATTCACCCAAACCGATGCTAGGTAATCGACTGCACCAAAGTGAAGCAGAATACGCTTATTCTCAAAAGTCTGTGGAATCTCCAGCTCGCGGCGATACCAGACGACATCGTGAAATTCGTTGGTGCCAATACCACTCAATTGACTTTGAAAAGCAAACGGCACTTGAATCGTCTGTGAGAAATCTTTCTCTCCCTTATGCCACTTCTGTTTCGTCCCCTCACACGCATCATCAAACTCAAACTGCCACTCACCATTCAAATTCACCCAGCTGTCTCGTACAAATTGCGGTCTTGGGTATTCAGCTCTCGGTTGGTTGTTCATTGTGTTGGAAAACCTCCAATTAGATAATTTAAAAGTTAACTAAATAATGTAATAATCCCTGATTTCATTATGCAATCGCCCGAATATAAAGTCAATATGCGTTACTCAATTAACTTTTTGGTTAACTATTCTGCTTCCCTCAGAAAATAATCAAAACAACCCCCACATAGATATCTCTACGTGAGGGCAGTCCTTCCATGCCTATGATGACTTAGTCGATATAGCCGGCCATGCCATTTTTCATTAAATACTCCATTTCAGCTTCCAGGATCGTATCCACCGCAAGCTCACTTAGCTTCACGTCAGGGCGGCTCAGGATATGATCGATCAAATCATCGCTGTCGATATCTACTTCACCGGCTTTGGCAATATAAGCTTTCTCATGCTTCAAAACGAGCTCAACTTGCTTCGGATCTGCCTTCGACTTACTGATGATGAATTGTAAAAGCTCCTGCTCATTCATGGGTGCAGTCATTCTTCTCACTCCTAATCTGGTTATATCGCCTATTGTACCATAAGTGAACAAAAAGAGACCCACAGCAACGGGCTGCGGGTCTAAAGGTTTATATTTTAAAAGGGGGTCGTCTTTTATTATAATCGATTAACATGTATGGCAGATGTCTACTATATTTCTTTTATATTACAAATTCACATGGATCACATACGGAACGATGAAAACTTCGTTATTTTGCTGAAACTGGCCCCAAATTTTGTAGATCCCTTTTTTGGGGAACTGAATTTTGAACGCCGCTGCAGGGCCCGAAGTGGCTGCAGAATCAGTCGGATGCACGTGAACATATTCTTTTCCATCCTCACTGATCGCAACAACATGACCTATGCTTCCCAAATACGGTTGCAGGTCCGTAACAGGTGTTTTCGCAGCACCCTGCTTAAACGTGAATACCATGTCCAATGTCATGCCAGCCATCAAATGATCGAAAGCTAGTGTGACTTCCTTGTCACCGACTTGTTTGGTTAAACTTTTATCTGGCTGAAGCTTAACAGCCTTCGACGCCTTCCCGTTAATCGTCACCCAATGGGACTGAACCGTTTCCCCTAACCCAGTTGGCGTGAAATCAGCAAATAGCTGATAATAGCCGCCTGCTGGGAATGACGTTTTGACATCAAATCGCCCGGCGCCTGCATAGGTTGGATGTAAATGTTCGAAGTAGGACAAATCCTTACTGACCACGATGAGGTGCATGAGCTTCTCGTGCATCACATCAAATTTCTCGATGGGCCGATTCCATTTATTTTGAACCAGAATCGTGACGTTCGATAGCTCATTCGGTAAGTAATTCGGTGAATCCACAGAGAAATGGGCAAGCGCATCATTGGTGTGTTGATGGGTGACGGATGACGGCGTCATCGACATGCCCGACATATCAGACATATCAGACATATCAATCGTCGTATTGGATGATGAGCCACAAGCCGATAGGAAGACAACTAAACAGAGAATTGACAGCGACTTCACTTTCATTCGCTTGGGCTGGAAGTAACCGGTGCTGCAAGAATACTTAATCCAAGCGAGGTTAGCGCACATAGGAAAATCGAGCCGCCCCACAGCTCAGGAGCCCAATCCAAGGTATGAAATAATTTCAAATTGGCGAAATACAGCCCCCAGATCAAGATCGGAAGAACAAAGAACACAGCCTTATATCGCCAGTCTGTCACTTCCCTCTCTTTGATCCCTCGAAATAACACATCACCGATCACGCCGCTTATGAGCAATATGATAATTGATCCATAATCTCTAAATCCATCCAATACCGCTAAGAATATAGATTCAAACAGAAAGAAAAAAGTAACCGTACCGAAGGGGAGTTTCCATCTCCGTAGCACAAACATTAATGGAATCACAAGAATCATCGTTGTCAGCATGAAATCCACGACGGCTCTTGCGATCGCATCGTAGTCCCTAGCCATCCATAAGTTCTGGCGAAAAGACCAAGCATACATCAGGAAGAAAGCGAACACCGTAAAGGTTAGCCCTATTGAAGTTAACGCCGGTAACAATTGGCGGAACGTTGGCGCAGCACCCTTTTCAGCAGCGCTGATCGCACGGTAGGGACTTGTCAGAATTAAGAGGGCACCCGCAAGCAAAAGAAGATGTGTCGGGCTAAGCAGGGCTTCAATATTAACCTCAATGCCGAAGACAGTGTGCCAATACATATCGCCTAGCCCGCCAAGAAAGAAGAGGACCACGCCTGCTACACCAAGCTTGTAGCCTACGGGGATCGCCGCGAACCAAGTGGTTGATTGGCTGTTGATTTTGTTCGAGCGAATCATCATAAAAATCCACACCGCACAAGCCGAGTACCCGGAGTAAAGAATAGCGTGCCATGGAGTAAAAAAAGTTTCGACCGCACCATGGTTATGGGCGAACCCATCAATAAACAAGCCAATGATTAGCCACATCCCCATGATCATCGTAATCGAATGCTTCGAATTAGCTGTGGTTATTTGCGCGTTATTTACTATCACTGGGACAGACAAAACAATCAGCTCCTTATGAAATGGGTAGATTTAATTCTTTCGGGTCGCTCAGACCATCATGCAAGGCTTGCTGACGTAAAAACAGATATAACTCTGCTTTCGTCGTATTATAATACGGCAACACGAACAACACACCTACGCCTAAAGCTAAGGCACCGAGAAGAAACCAACCAATAAAGGAGAGATCCAGGACAAACATCCGCCATTTATATCCGCGAGTCATCTGATTGCTGAGTTGAACGGCTCTTTTCCTACCGATCGTAGGATTATCACCAAGAATAAACGGAACCATACTGTACGCATATGTCTTCACAATGCCAGGGATGATGAACAATAAAAACCACAAGAAATTAAGTAAAGCACTCCAGAACATAGCTGCGACAACACTTAAATATCTCCCTTTTTTGAATGCATATAAAAGGTAATTTAAGTCAGCTTCGCCCTGAGAAGCTTGTTTAAAATATTGCTGCGTATTCACCTTAAATGGAGCAAGTACAAAAATGTTGAAAGCTGTGACGGCCAAGCCTACCAATATCGCTACAATAATGATCACGATCAGAATGATGACACCTACACCATCAGTCACATGACCGAATCCTAGATGCGTATCGGACAAGTTAATGTTTGGATTCGAATGCGAATTCAAATTCCAGTTCCCAGACCAACTTGGAAACCCGCCACTAATGAAAGCTAGTAACAAACTTACTAGAAATGCTTTCCAGTACGTCGTTCGTAATACTTGTTTCGCTCTGCTTTTTAACTCTTTACGCGACCAATTCACGAAATCCCTCCTCAGGTAAAGCCTATGTATACCATCTTACTTTAACTTAGATAGTCATAGAACAATACCTGTTTTTACCAAAGAAAACTTTAGGTTTCCTTAATAATTTGGAAGTTGGGTTTCACTTTAGTGAAATTAGGATTCTCACCGCTTACCATCAGTCCCATGCCCCAATCAAAATGATCCTGATTGCAAGGAAAGTCGCTAGCCTCCCGATATTGAAACAACACATTTCTTCTCGTTCTAGCGCTTTTATTCGCGGAAGAGCCATGAATCGTTAAATAATTAAAGAACAATACATCGCCAGCCTCAGCCTCACATGGTGTTCCTAGGTGAATTGGATATTCCTTATGATTCAGATAGTGGGTGCCGACATGCGGTAAGCTCCCCTCGAGATGAGAGCCTGGAATGACTCGCAAGCACCCATTCTCTTCGTCAGCATTGTCAAGATGAATACTTGCAGCGAGCATTGTATGTTTTTCGTGCGGAAAATAGGGATAATCCTGATGCATGGGGAATGCAGCGCCGTTCTCAGGTGGCTTAACGAGCATCTTGGTATGATGTAATTGAACATTAGGTCCTATAATCTGTGTTAACACAGCAACCATATTAGGATGAATAACAGCTCTCATGAAGGCCGCATCATGATAGTGCACATCGTGAAAGCCTTTAAGTACGAGCTTCTTCAGCTCCTCTGCCGGAATATAGTCCCCTTGCCAAGCATCGTTGCGATCTGCTTTCGCTTGAGCTGCGCGTGTAATAATGTGTTCAACACCCTGTCTCATTTGGGCAACTTCCACTTCATTGAAAACACCCTTTACTAGTAAATACCCGTTCTCTTTGTAAAAATCGACATCCTTAGATTGAATCATTGTCTATCCCTCCGATTGGTAGTTGATCATGAAGCCACTTTCTATCTATAATTATAGGAAGTATCGTCATTATTTTCTTTTTCACCAGAGGACACCTTTTTGTACTTTGACGCCAATATTTTTCTTGAAGAGGTGAAGCCAATGTATCTGCACATGGAAACTTTTTCCATGCTTAATGAGGCTGTAAGCGTTATCCAAGGAGCTGGCGCTTGCTTTAAAGTTCATTATTGGGGGGTTGAGCCCTGTATGTTTGAGAATCAGCCCCATAAACATTCATTCTTCGAGATTTGTTACATTTTGGATGGAGAAGGAGACTATGCAGAGGATGAGCGCATCTATCCGCTCCGCGCTGGTACTATGTTTTGTTCAAAGCCTGGCATTACACACCAAATCCGCACTGACAAAGGATTGCACATTGTCTATGTCGCCTTCGAGCTCGATGAAACTTTATGTGAGGATTCGATGAAAATGGCCTTCAATGAACTTGCTGAACATGGCGATATTTGCATATATACGTCAGAGGATCAGCCCATTGCACAGTTGTGGCGATCCCTTCTGATACGGGATGGTCATGGGAGTCTGCCCTACATAGCGATTCATTCCGTTGCTTACGCCTTGCTAGTTTCGTTTCCAGCCGTATTCGGATCGTTGCCGAAGAAGAACATGAACCGCCAAACAAACACACATGTCTTGATGAAGCGTGCCAAGCTCTATATTCGCGATAACCTCGCTCAAGCACTTCAGCTTAAAGATGTTGCCAGCTATCTGAACGTATCGGAACGTCATCTCTCTCGCTTATTTGCGGAGGGGATCCATGAAACTTTTACCAATTTCATCCGCAGCGAACGTATCCGCCAAGCTGCCCATCTCTTGCTCAGCAGTGAGCTGCCGATTAAAGAAATTGCCGAAATGACCGGCTTCTCATCGGTGCATTATTTTTCTCGTACTTTTCAAATGGAGAAAAAGGTTCCACCAGGTCGATTCCGTCAGAAAGAGAAGGGTTATACTTAATCCATAAACTGCAAATACAATGAGAAAAATTTCTATCGAAGTACTTCGAAGATGAGCGACCGCGTTTTAGATGTTATTTTTATCGCCAATAAGAATTTGAACTTCCGAGTACCGGAAACATATAAATTCTTATGTGGTAAGAAAAAATCATAAACCTTCTCTGTTCTCTTCTCGATACTCCCGAGGTGATAACCCGTTTAACTTGCGAAATAGCTTCGAGAAATAATGCACAGAAGAGAATCCGTGCTTGTCTGCGATCTCGGTAATGCTCAGATTTGTATACAGGAGGTCAAATTCCGCCCGATTCATCTTAAATTGGATGACATATTGGGTAGGTGGCAATCCAGTTGCATCTCTGAACAAATCAAAAAAGTAACCACGACTTATACCCAGCTCTTTATAATAGACATCCAAAGGCTGTACATTCCCATGTATGAGATCCTGATCCAATCGCTCGAGCAATTTGGACATGCGAAGATGCGGAATATGCTCCTCTTTCAGGACAAAAGTTAGAAAAAACTCGATAAACTGCTGAAAGTTGCTCTGGATTTTTAAGTTTCGCACGTATGTTCGCTCGTTTATGTATTGATTTTCGGTATAGAACTTTTTGAATAAATCCACCCACAGCTGCAACTTCTCCACTTTTACATGCTCGGGCAAAGAATAAGGAAATGCAGGTCCAATAAGCGTAGAAACCAGAGTGGCTGCATCATAACATATCCTGCTCGGGTGGGTGAACTCGACCCGTCGATCTATGTATGACCAATCGAAATAACAGCAAACATGGACCATCGGGTCTTGGCTGTCGGCAACCCAATGGTGGAGTTGTCCTGCCGGTATGTAGAAAAGAGAACCAGGTGCCGTTTCATACGTGAGACCGTTTGTCTGAATGACACCTCTTCCCTCGCTGATTAAATATAGCGAGGAGGTATAGCAGATCCGATTGTTGTTAGTCTGTCCTTTGGAGAAAGAGTAACGGGTTGCATAGTACACATAAGGATGCAAGTCGGCGAAATCCATCCACGATCACCACCTTATAAAAGTGAGATTTATGATTAATTCATATGACGATTGTACAAATAATTGACGATTTTGCAAATACAAAATACGGCAAACATTGTAATATTTCTAAGTAACGACGAAGATTTCAAGGAGGATTTCACATGTTGGATAGCAATTATTTGTTGACGGATGAGCAAATGATGCAATTTATTACAAAGGGTTATCTTGTACTTAAGAACGACATGCCTGATAAGCTTCATAAGAGCATTATGAATCAAATTCATTACGTTATGCATAACGAAGGTAATCCTGGCAATAACATTCTCCCCCGTATTCCAGACATTCAGCAGTTGTTCGATACGTCAGTCGTCAAGGGAGCCTTAAGCAGTGTTCTCGGACCGGATTATTACATGCATCCGCATCGCCACTGTCATTACAACCAACCTGGAAATTCGACGCCAGGCGGCGGACAATGGCATAAGGATGGCTATTGGTCTTCGATGCGCAGCCACCGACCGTGGTGGGCGATGATTTTGTATTACACGCACGATATTACGGAAGATTTAGGACCAACTGCGATAATGCCAGGCACCCAATACTACGAAAAATTTCTTGGCGACCGTGGTGAGACCCTGCTTCCAACAGGCAAGGCAGGTACTATGGTGCTCATCCATTTCGACTTGTGGCATAAAGCTTCGCTTAACGTATCCGAACTAGATCGTTATATGCTTAAGTTTCAATTTCTCCGATTGAGTGCACCAACCTCTCCGAGCTGGAATCATCAAAGCAGTGAGATGATTGTTCCGGAAGGAACGCCAGCTATCCATATGAGTCTATGGCAAGACGTCTGGGATTGGCTTCGTGGAGAACATAGATCAAAACAGGATGACACGACAATGACCGAGGAGCGATTGTTGGCATTACGGCAAGAGCTTGAGGCAGAGGAAATGACCGCATTGAATGCTGCCTATGAGCTTGGACAACTTGGCACCCAAGGGATCTCAAAGCTGATTGCGGCAATTACGGAGGGGTCGAACCTGGAAGCAGAACGTGCTGCATATGGATTGCAAAGTGCTGGCATTGCGGCAATTCCCGAGCTTCTCCACGTTGTTACGCATACGGATGAGAAGCGCAGGGCATTGGCAGTATTCGTACTCGGGATGATAGGATCTTCGGAAGGTGATGTTGTATCATCTCTTATTGCAAGCTTGCAGGATCAAAGCGATTGGGTTCTTCGTAATGCGGTTGAATCTTTAGGTATGCTCAAGCATGCAGATCATCAAGTTGTTTCGGCAATAGCGAAAGTATTGAATGATTCTCTACTAGGTGAAACCGAAACTGATTCAGCATTACAATCTACTGAATCGAAAAAGTTATTTCAGCCATACATTGCCAATAAAATTGGATATACAGCTGCACTTTCATTACTGCGCACAGGTCATGCTGGCGATGTGAAAGAAGTTGTCCAATCCTTGGAGCAAGCGCTTTACAGCAAGGACCGTTACGTCAGAGCCTATGCAGTAGAAGCACTCACACATCTGCGATCGGAAGAAGCCGTTGATATCTTGATTCGGTACTACCGCGCTTCCCGTTGGTGTCAAGATACAAGCAAAATTAGTACTTTCTAGACTAATTAGTAAGAACCAGATAGAGGATCTAAGATCAGTTTTGTATTCGAATACTTTCACAATAGAGCTATGAAAAACGAACAGCAGCCGATCCTACGGCTGCTGCGTGCTGTTCACTCATAGAAACATCTCATCAAGATATCTTGTTCATAGTTCCCAAATCCCTTACCAAAAAGTGTTAAACCGCCGCGCCCCCTTTTGGTATCCTCCGCGCTTATTCGGAATATCCAGTGCTTCGGGTCTACGTTCAAGTCTTGTATGCTCACATCAGAAAGACGTTGACCATCCATATAAGAACCATTGTCCGTGATGCGAAGTACCTTCAGCAGCCCGTACTGATTCACATCCGAATGCCACCACTCTGGCGTCAACTTCCCTCTCGTCTCGCCATAATCGCCTGGGCTTGTCCAGGTACCCAGTTGCGTCCCATTTAGCGAAAAACAAATATCTGAGGGCCAGTTTTCGTTCACTTGAGGAGCTTCCGATCCAATTTCCAGCGAAATTTCTATTTCGGTTAAAATATGATCTTTTAACAAATAATTGGGCACTTTATACTCGACAAATCCCTTCGCAAACCAAAGAATACCCGCGTTTACCCTTTCCGGATCCATAAAATAGGTGGGATTATCATAGTGACCAATCATCTTCTTGGTCGTCGCAAGTCCACATGTCGGCCATGCTTCATAATCCGTGTAATGACCTATCGGCACGGACACTTCCTTCGAGCTGCTGCTTGATTTTCGCTCAGGARACAGCTTGATCTGCAAGTATTCCGTATTCACGAAGCAAAATTTATAGGTCCCACCGTTAACTCGCCTCATTTTACTGCCTACAAGTCCTGCTTGTTCGAGTTTGTTGACATGACTGCTGACAATCGCATTACTGAGATAGAGCTCGGCAGCGAGTTCCTTAATGTGCATTTCCTTGATGAAAAGCTTATCTATGATTTTCAGGCGTACTTCGCTCGCCAATGCTTCGTACACCTGTAGCGACGCAGCATCCGTCTTTAGATACATCGAATTCCACTCCTAGAATATGCAATTTTATTAATCCTAAACTTTATACTTGAACCACATAATCATCATCGTACATAATAGTGAAGAAATCAACGAACTCAGAATTCATAAATAAGCTAATTCAATAGGAGGATTACCCCATGTCCCTTCGTTCAAGTATGCTCATAGACAAAAATTTCGTTACAGCACAAGTCGATCCTCGTCTCTATGGATCTTTTATTGAACACCTAGGGCGAGCTGTTTATGGCGGTATTTACGAGCCAGGTCACCCTACCGCGGATGAGAATGGTTTCCGGCAAGATGCAATCGAAGCCATTCGTGCATTGAATGTTCCTATCATCCGTTATCCGGGAGGCAACTTTGTTTCCGGATATAATTGGGAAGATGGTGTCGGCCCGAAGAAAGATCGCAAACGACTTCTAGAGCTTGCTTGGTGGACAACGGAGACGAACGAAGTCGGTACCAATGAATTCGCCGATTGGGCGAAGTTAGTGGGTACAGAGGTCATGATGGCAGTTAATCTCGGGACACGTGGCATAGACGACGCAAGAAATCTGATCGAGTACTGCAATCATCCGTCTGGCTCCTACTATAGTGATCTACGGATTTCACACGGCTATAAGGAACCTCACCGATTCAAAACCTGGTGCCTCGGCAATGAAATGGACGGGCCATGGCAGATCGGCACCAAAACTGCTGTAGAGTATGGTCGCCTCGCCAATGAGACCGCCAAAGTGATGCGTTGGGTCGATCCATCCATTGAGTTGGTTGCTTGCGGAAGCTCATCAAGCGGCATGAGTACTTTTGCTGACTGGGAGGCCACCGTTCTCGATTTGACCTATGAGAATGTTGACTATTTATCTTTGCATGCCTATTACAATAATAATAACAATGACACTTCCAATTTCCTTGCCACATCGCTTAATCTCGATCAGTTCATTGACAGTGTTGCCTCCATTTGTGATTATGTGAAAGCCAAAAAGCGCAGTAAGAAAAAGCTTATGCTCTCCTTAGATGAATGGAATGTTTGGCATACAATCGGAACCAGTCGCATGGAAGAGCGATGGCAGATCGCTCCGCCCGAATTCGAAGATGTGTATACATTTGAAGATGCCTTGGCCGTTGGCTGCTTCATCATTACGCTCCTGAAACATGCTGATCGTGTCAAAATGGCTTGCATGGCTCAATTGATTAACGTGATCGCGCCGATTACCACAGAAACTGGTGGTCCATTATGGTTGCAAACGACTTACTACCCATTCCTTCACGCTTCTATTTATGGCAGAGGAACCGTTCTTCATACGGTCAATTCTTCACCCAAATATGATTCCAAGGATTTTACGGACGTCCCTTATCTTGAATCGATTTGCGTATACGACGAAGAACATGGTCAAATTACGGTCTTTGCCGTCAATCGGCATCTCTCAGAAGCTATGGAACTGGATCTCGACATCCGCAGCTTCGGCGATGTTAGCTTGATTGAGCATATTGTGCTTGAGCATGAGGATCTTAAAGCCGTTAATACCAAGGCTAACCCGAATCATGTCACTCCGCATAGGGGCGGTCAATCCTCCATTGACAATGGTCACGTCAAAAGCCAACTGGCTAAAGCATCTTGGAACGTGATCCGATTACAATCCAAAAAGGGTTAACAAAAACAGGTTGTCTCATTTATGGGACAGCCTGTTTTCCTCCATTGACCATCTCCTAGACTTGGGCATACAATGAATGTTAATCCCCTGTGAGAGGAACTTGGATCATGCTAAAAAAGGTAGTTTGGACATTGGGAGCCCTTCTCAGCTTGGCGAGTTGCATCGTGATTACTACACTAGTCATGAGTGGTGAAGGAGATCAGCTCGAGCACAATCAAGCTGACACGGTTGCCGTGCTGACTCATCCTACTGTTACTTCTTCACCTGAACGGCCTAAACAGTCGGATATCCTAACTTTTTGGAACAACCAAGAGAAGAAATCTGCGCAATCAGGACAACTGGAGGCCGCAGCTGCCTATCGGGACCGGATCGCTGTATACACAGCCGGACTTCCTTCAATATCTACACCTACTTCCTCTAGCATTCAAACTCCTTCAGCAAATATGGAACTTTATATCCGTACTCCCTTGACGCCCGAATYGGTTGAAACTTCTGAGTCTTCCCCTCTAGCCAAACATGAGCCGGCATCGGGGGTATATATCGGTATGCTCGGGGCCGATCGCAGAGTCGGTTACGATGTTACGAAGATTGAAGACGTTTACGGACGCAAGCACGCTCTATACTTGTCTTATGTCGGGTGGCGAAAGCTGCAGACTGATACGAATACTTATTTCCCCGCACGTACAGCTGAGAGAGTGAAGGAGCTTGGCGGTGCACTTCAGATCGGTTGGGAACCGCGCTATGGCTTAGACGACGTGCAGGATGACGAATACGTCCGCCGCTTCGCAAGAGAAGCCAAGGCCTCCGGCATTCCAATCTTCCTCCGCTATGCTTCGGAGATGAACGGAGAATGGGTGCCATGGCACGGAGAGCCTCAGAAATACATTGAGAAATTCCGTCTTATCCACGACATCATGGCCCAAGAAGCGCCTAATGTGGCTATGGTGTGGTCGCCAAATTTCTGGCCACCGGATACGATCGATGATTACTATCCAGGGGACTCCTACGTGGATTGGGTTGGTTTATCACTGTATAGTACCCCCTTTTCATCAGGTAAAGAACTGCTTAAGGGAACCGTGATCGATACCTTCGCTCCGCTCTACGACCGTTATAGCCATAAACCTATTATGATTTCAGAGGGCGCCATTGCTCACACGTATTTGCCCACTAACAATGCTTACTGGAGCTGGGCAGAAGACCAGTTGGGGTACATGTACGGACTGCTGCCGCGATTGTTTCCACAGGTCAAAGCGATCACATACTTCAACTTCAGCAAAGCTCAGGCGGTTCGAACGAACGGGAATTATGTGTACGATATCGGGGAGAATCCATTCATGGACGGGTTATATCAAAGACTGATCGCATCCGATTGGTTTTTAAGCAAAGTCGAAACAGGTGTGAATCCTATTCCATACCGCTATACGCCAGTCATTGGCCCTTCACTTCCTACTGGGAAACAAACCGTTCTTGTCTATCCTAAGCTTGAAAATGAGCAGGGGGAACCCCCATTTGCCATCGCCATTTATCAAGGGAAACAGTTTCTTGGCGTTAGTTATGAGGCTCCTTGGGAAATCGACATTCAAGTAAATCCTGAATCTGCATCAGAACCTTGGTACGTGTTGGCTTACAATGACAGGATGGAATTGATTGGTGTTACGAGGTATTAAAAGACTACCTATCATCGAAGCGTCAGCGCGACATACGAATAAAGCACCCCGAATTTCTTCAGGGTGCTTTTGAATGTCTGTTATCAGTATCCAACAAGTTATCTTCTTAACTTAAACCACCGTTCATTCCCCACAAATAGATGGATTTTTTGTAGTTAAATATAGCTAAATATTAGTAATTTATAGAATAAATGGATTTTATACAGTTAATTTTGTCCATTTCGAGCAATTGACACGATTCGTGCAGAATTAGCTGGAGATTTTCCATCAAAGTTGACTTATGAGCGAAATTTGCGAAAAGTAGCTGGAGATTTTCCAGTTATTCTATTTCTGAGAGCTGTGAAATCTCAAGCTTCGCTCACCTCAAAACCCAAAATAAATAAATTCTTATCTGTCAAAAAAATCCCTCGCTGCACAAAGCAACAAGGGATAGACTTATTTACACTTTAGGTCCAGCTAAGCGAACACCCTCACTTACATCATCAAACTTTTCGAAGTTCTTCGCAAAGCGAGACGCCAAGTCAGAGGCTTTTAAATCATAGGCTGCCTTATCTTCCCACGTGTTTCGCGGGATAAGAATGTCATCTGGGACTCCTTGAATATGGTTGGGCACCGAAAGACCAAAAATAGGATCAAGGTTATACTCGGCTTGTTCAATACTTCCATTAATCGCGGCCGTAATCATGGCTCTTGTATGAGCAAGATTCATTCTTTTGCCCGTGCCGTAAGCCCCGCCAGACCATCCTGTATTCACAAGATACACGCGTACATGATGCTTTTCGATATTCTTACCTAAAAGTTCCGCATACACGCTTGGGCGAAGTGGAAGAAAGGGTTCTCCGAAACAAGCCGAGAACGTAGCTTCTGGTTGTGTGACTCCACGCTCAGTTCCAGCCAATTTCGACGTATACCCGGAAAGRAAGTGATACATAGCTTGATCTTTGTTTAGCTTGGAAATAGGAGGAAGCACACCTGAAGCATCTGCTGTCAGAAATAATATCACTTCCGGATGYCCGCCAAGGCTAGGAATCATTGCACCAGGAATATTTTCAATCGGATAGGCAGCACGCGTGTTTTCCGTAATCGAGTTATCGTTATAGTCCGTTTTTCCCGTATCAGCTTCCAATACTACATTCTCTAATACGGAACCGAATTGAATAGCATCCCAAATTTGAGGCTCTTTCTCTCTAGAAAGGCCAATACATTTGGCATAACAACCGCCCTCAAAGTTAAATACTCCCGTTTCTGTCCAACCATGCTCATCATCACCAATTAAATGACGATCAGGATCTGCTGATAATGTCGTTTTCCCAGTGCCCGAAAGTCCAAAGAACAACGCCACATCACCATTCCTACCAACATTGGAAGAGCAATGCATTGGAAATATATCTTTAAAGGGGAGCAGATAGTTTAGTATGCTGAAAATAGCCTTCTTCATTTCACCGGCGTATTCCGTGCCACCGATTAAGACTACTTTTTTCTCAAAAGAGATGGCAATAAAAGTATTAGATCGTGTCCCGTCCATAGACGGATTCGCTTTAAACCCCGGTGCCGCTAGAATTGTAAACTCCGCTGAATGCGTTTTTAATTCTTCCTCCGTTGGACGTACAAAGAGTTGATGAACGAACAGATTATGCCATGCATACTCATTAACGATTCGAATAGGCAAACGATAATTGGGATCCGTACCCGCATAACCATCGAATACAAAAAGCTCACGATCGTTTAAGTAATCCACTACTTTTATGTAAAGCTTATCGAAATTAGCCTGGGTCATCTGTGGGTTTACAGTTCCCCATGCTATATGATCAGCGACAGACGGTTCATGAACAATATACTTATCTTTCGGAGATCGTCCTGTAAATTTACCTGTGGAAACTCGAAGAGCCCCATTTGCGGCTAATACACCTTCTTTACGTGCGATCGCCTTTTCCACAAGTCTAGGAACAGATAATTGATAATGAACCGATTCTCTTTCCAAGACATCCTCTAACTGTCTATTTAGATTCATCATCTTCATAGGTTTTTCGCCATCCTTTTCTTCATTACATCCCAGCAAAATCCGAAATCCGATCCAATATGGTGATTACTTCCGCATAGGTAACTACTCTTTTGGGCGAGAATCTACGGTCCTCAGTTCCTGTCATAAACCCGAAATAGCAGCTGCGCTCAACATTCGTCAAATAAACATCGCCGATTTCGTTTCCGTCTTGAAACGTAGAATCGTAAATCGTGGAAGCATTTTTGAACGATACGCCGCAGCTCATCATGGCAACGGACGCGATTTCTTCCCTTGTGATCGTTTCATTTGGGCAAAAGTTGCCCTTATGAAGCGCCATCATGCCTTTTTCAATGACAGCCGCCGCTACGTTGTAGTCAGGGTCCGAGTTGTCCATATCTGCGATGACGAGCTTGTTGAAAGGCGTGGTTATCTTCCACATTCTCGCCAACATGCGGGCAATCTCTATTCGCGTGATCAATCCTTCTGGATCAATCGCGTCATCCCGATTAATAAACCCTTTGGATGCAATTCGACTGACAGCTGACGCAATCGGACTGTTCTCTGGAAGCCAGGCAGCGGAAACAGTTGCCAACACTTTATAAGGCATGCTGACCTCCACCGCTCCACTTAAGTCCGTAGCACATACCGTGACAAACTTACCGATCGCATCCTCTGGAACGGTATACGTCGAGCCAACTGAAATGGAGTTGTAATCATCGTCGTATACATTTGCCAGCAACCAGGTATACGTCAGCTTGTCTGCATCACCACCGATCAGAAGAGCTGATGCGTGCAACGTGGCACCAGGAGCAGGAACTCCCAAAATCCTCGCTTCTGTTGGCCGCGGGTACGCTTCGCCATTGATGGTCACATTCTCCAATAGGACATCTTTGCCCCAGTTAATTGCACGGATTGGATTTATCACGTTCGTAATTTCAATATTTCTCAAGACAAGTCCGGTAATAGGCACCTCTTCGAACGCTTCGAGAAAGATGCCGTACTGCCCGCCATTGCCTTTTACATGTTCCACCACAATATTTTTAAACTCCGGGAGATATTCGCCGTCCCTTCCTTCCGCATAAAACATCGTGCCATGGATCGTCGCCTGATTGACCGTTTCGATAATCGAGTTACGCAAATAAATGTTCTCAATTTTACCGCCTCTTCTAGCGTTCGTTTTCAGACGGAGCGGATACGTAAGATTCAGGCTGTCAAAATGGTTATCGTCGGCAAATACATTCTTAATCCCGCCACTCATCTCGCTGCCTAGTGCGATACCGCCGTGACCGTCGGCGAACGTGTTGTTTCGGATCACGATATTTTGACAGAGAGCATTTAGCGTTCTTCCATCCAGATCACGGCCGGATTTAAGCGAAATGCAGTCATCCCCGGAATCGAACACATTGCTTTCTATTAACACATAGTTGCAGCTTTCCGGGTCGACACCATCGTTGTTTGCGCCGTGGGAGCGAAGTGTCATACCGCGAACGATCACATTCGTACACAGAACAGGATTCACTTGCCACATGGGGGAATTGATCAGTGTTACGCCTTCGAGCAGTACATTGTCGCAATAGAGGGGTTGAATAAAATTCGGACGCAGATAACTGCCATCGCCAAATACCCGCTTCTCAACAGGAACACCCGCGTTGTTCAAATCCCTTAATTGGTTGCTGGCTTTCTCCTGCAAGCTGATCTTGCTTTCCGACCAGGTATGCTCAATCTGATGCTTCCAGTTCCACCACACTTCGGTGCTTGCCTGCCCATCTAACGTACCCTTACCGGTAAGTGCAATATGACTTGCACGGTAGGCATAAATAAGTGCGCGATAGTTGTAGGCTGGGGAAGCTTCCCAATGGCCATAAGCGACAGGATAGTTACGTTCATTGATTTCGGTCGTGAACTTGAGTAGAGTATCTACATCCTCTAAGTGAAGATTCACATGGCTTAAAAGCTCAAGGGAACCGATCAGGTACGTCCCCTTAGGTACGATGACGGTTCCCCCGCCATGTTCGTGCGTATGTCTTATCGCCTTTTCAAAGGCTGGCGTGTCCAGCGTAATGCCATCGGATTTCGCACCAAAATCCATCACACTTACTTTATAATCAGAAAATATTGGATCTTTTATACAGCGTAAAATATCTTCCGCCATATCCCATGTCATACCGGAGCCGGCTGCTGCTCTCGCACTACTGTGATGCCTATCCATAACAAACCCTCCTGATTTTTAAAGCGCGTTCATTTAAGTGATCGTTTTTTGTGATAAGGGCTTATTCTGTTGTATCCATTCGGGTGATTTACAAAATAACTGACCAAACAAGGAAGCGAGCAGTTGTTGAAAAAGCATACACATAATAACCGGTATTGCGACAGGCGGCGGAAAAAACGAAATGGCCAGCACCGCACCAGCGCTATTATTTCTCATCCCGCTATTAAACACCATTGTAATCATGGTACCTCGGTCCCACTTTAGCCATCTGGCGATCAACCAACCAATGACATAGCCAGACGAAGCCAAGACCACAATCACACAAGCCGTCATAACCAGTTTACCGTCAATCTTAGTCAAGTAAGGTGCTACTACAGCACCGTTAATCGCGATGGTGAAAGCTAGCCCAATCTTAGAGAATGGCGACAAGGGACGCCCCAATTTCTCCTTCACCTTTCCTTGCGAAAGTTGATTTAGCAGCATACCCAGTAGTGACGGAAGGACGATCATCAAGAAAAGGCCTTTCATCATACCAAACACATTCATCTGCACCTGTACACCGACAAACACCTTCATTGTATAAGGCACTAGAAACGGAGATAATAGCGTATCAATCAAAATAACCGACAACGTTAGGGCAATATTCCCCTTATAAATGGATACCCACATAAAACTTACGACACCCGTGGGAATGACGACCATTAAAATTAACCCTGTTCGCAAATAAATATCGTCGTGAAAACATACATAGCCGATGATCCATGCAATGGCAGGCATCAACACATGCAGAGCAATCATGGAAACAAAGATTGGAAACGGCTGCGTTAATACCCTTTTCAAATCTTTAAAGTTCATACTTAGGCTGCCTGTAAAAGTCATAAAACCGAAARTCCATGGTACTAAAAAAGTAAAGGATTTTAACCATACAGTAAAAATAATTCCTAGAATAACACTCGTAGGAGTAATCAGCGGAAGCCATTTCTCCAGGCTTTTGTTTAAATTGTGCAGCATAGCTTAACCTCGCTATAGGCCATAAGCAGCGGCGCTACACCATGTCCATTATTACTCACGATGATTTCGTTCTCTGTGTAGTACTTAAAGGTCCCATCTCGAACCTTACCGGTATCAGGGTTGGTGCCCAGCCCTGCACTTCTGCAGATCCCGCCAAGCAGCACTTCGCCATTCTCCTCGCGGAGATATTGCCGGACGGTGCCATCAAATGCAAACTTCCCGCGCTCGGCATATTCTTCACCAAGATAGCCAAGACGCGAACCTTTCAACATGGCATATGCAAGCATCAAGGTTCCGCTGGATTCCAAGTAATTCCCTGGTCGATCCCCCATATCAACGATCTGGTACCACATGCCCCCGCTATGCTGGTAAGGTAACATCCCATCTAGCGTTTCCTGCAACATCACTTTCAGCGGTTCGGTGTCAGCGAGTTCATCTTCCAGTAGCTCAAGCACGTCGACTAGAGCCATTACGAACCAGCCCACAGCACGTCCCCAGACATTCGGAGACATTCCCGTCGTTTTGTCACACCAAAACATGTCTCTGCTCTCGTCGTAAGCGTGGTAGTATAATTGATTCTCATTATTAAAAATGAATTTTTTAACATTCATAAACTGATTGATGGTATCCGAATAATTCTTCTGTTTCTCGAACTCCTTGATATAACGAACCAAAAACGGTTGCCCCATGTAAAGTCCATCCAACCATACTTGATTCGGATAATTTTCTTTATGCCAGAAGCTTCCGGACTTTGTTCTTGGATACGTCTTCAACTGTTCATAAATCAAGTCAAGCACTTGCTTATATTTGGGATCGTTCTCTTTCTTGTATAAGTCAAAGAGAATGGTCGCTGGTCTGATTTGATCGATACTATAATAGTTCACATCAATGGCAGGAATACGGCCACTCTCATCATAAAGCCGATCGATGAAATTTTTGACAAACTGGTAATACGCTTCTTTGCCTGATTGCTTATAGCTGTCCATATACGATTTGAGAATGCAGTTCTCGATATAATGCCATCGTAAGGAAAACCATTTTCCTTCACTTTCTAAATACTGATCTCTGAGTTGATCCAACATTTGATAATTCATACGATCCCTCTCCCGAATGGTTAACTTAACTGTCGCGATATTGGCCAGGTGTCATCCCTGTCAGCTTTCGGAATGTCCGGATGAAGCCAGTGGAATTGGCATAATTCAGTCGTTCCGCAATTTCCGAAATCTTCATATCCGTCTCTTTCAGCCATTTCTTCGCCATGTTAACCCGATAGTTCGTTAAATAATCAATAAAAGTAACACCTATTTCCTTCTTAAACACGCGGCTTATATAAACAGGATGATATTTAAGCTGCGCGGCACATAATTCCAGAGAAATATCCTGTTCATATCCTTCATGGATCATTTTAACCATTTGATGTGCGAGATTGATATATTGCGAATCTGCGCGTCCTTTGAAGAAGGCAAGAGCAGGTGGCAACAAGTCCGTCTTAAACCACGACGTAATCTCTTGTACCGTGTTCAGTTTCATGAAAGCATGTAGCACTGACTTGGTGCTGATTAAGCCTTCCAATGTGCCGCCTTGCTGCTGGACATAGCCATGAATCTCCGTGATCAGCTCAACCATCACAAATTGAAAATCATTAAACCGGATTTCTTTTTCCATAATCGACGCAACATATTGATCGTAATGTTCAAAGGTAGAGGTTGTATCGCCTGTTTTTAATGCGTTGACGAAATAATCTTTCAAGTAAGTCAGGGATGATGCCAGATGCTTGCTGTTCTCTTGAACGGATTCGATATCATCATAATGGATGATGATGTCACTACCTAGACGGATCCTTCTCTTCAGCGCTTCCAAAGCCTCTGCATGGGCATTCATGGCATCTGTATACCGAGAAAACACACGGCTGATTCCAATGCTGACTTTCAGCTGTAGCAGCTCGTGAACCTTGGATTTAATTTCCTCTGCTGCCTGATGAAAGCTCCTTTGCAGTTCCTGAGGATCATCGACATCTCCCGTAAGCAATGATACCTGGGACTGATCCAGCAAAAGTGAACCCAGCAATCGATTTGCTGGCAAAAGCTCACTGACGATGTTCTGGATAGCAAATAGCAGCAATTCCTTATCACTTTCCATGTATCTCGTATCCTGAAGGGAATCGATCTGCAGTACAATCACACCCATCGGCTTCCCTTTTTCCGCGAAACCATAGGTATCACACTTGAAAGCAAATTCGCTCTCCGTCACTTGTCCCATGAACAGTTTCAATAGGAAGAACTCTTTCATCTGTCCCGTTTGACCTTGAAGCTGCTGTTGAAATTGCTTCCGTGTTCGGAATAAAGCAGTAAATCTATCCTCCATATAAGCAAATTCATCTTTCCTGCGAGACTCTGTCGTTTCTCCTCCGAACTGCTCCATCGTCTTGAACAACCGTCGAATTGGAGAATACATACGTCTACTCCCGTAGAAAGCGGCAGCTGCAATCACGACAAAGACGATCAGGCAGACATTTATCGTAACGAGTGCAATCTTCTTGGATTCCATCKTTACTTGATCAATGGAAACGACGGAAGCATAAATCCAATTATTGGACGATATGCGGTAATTCACTGCCGTATTTTCCCCTTCGTAATAACCGTTTGCT
>NZ_JBFUHL010000005.1:0-185596 GCF_056402415.1 Paenibacillus sp. P4_A9 | reverse complement strand
CTTTAACACCTTGCCATATATTCTCGGGCACTCTCGACTTGGTCGTTGGAGCATACTTATCCAGAAGCGCGGTGATATCCTTGAAAGCTCCTTTGGAAGCATTCTGGAAATAGTTCAATTCTCCAAAACTTCCGGTAAAGGCAAGATCAAACGGTTCACCCGAGGAAATCATCAAATTCACTTTTTGCGGGTACGTGCTCCAGTCGGTAACAACAAGCTTTAATGTTGCGTTAATTTTTTCTTTAATGATCTTATTTGCCGCTTCCATAATTCGATCCATGTCTTTAACCGGTGAATTAGCAATATAAAATGTTAATTCTACCGGCTGTTCATTCTGTTGTCCTTTAACCTGGGCTGTCTGGCTCGGTGACACGTCAGTTTGTTTCGTGTCTGTTCCGCATCCGGCGAGCGTAAGGGGCATAATAAGGGATAAAGCTATTACTGATGCAATTTTCTTCTTCTGTTTAAGCATTTTGTCCTCCTTTTTTCTGATCCGCGATTTTGAGTTTCTTACAATCCATACAATAAATTCAAAACATTCGAGAAGTTAACGTTAGCCTCATCTCCCCCTATATGGAAAAGCGCAGATGCTATTGACTGCAATTTCACAATAATAAATTACGATAATCTTTAATACAGAAAAAAATATGGTTTCCTTCGATAATTTACTATTGTGATTCTTCAAAAACTTTACATTTCATCAATATGTAATTTTTTCCAAGTTTTTACCCACTTCAGACAATCCCTTAATCAGCATCTATTTTTAAAAATATGTGCGGAGGATTTTCAAATCATATTTGAATCTCAGCCCCAACTTTTGAGCTCGAGTATTTCATTCTAGCTTAATATCAAAAAAAATAGAGAAACCATTATTTTTTATAGAACCGTAATAACGAATTATTAAAGGAAAACATGCTTTTTACTGTTTTATGATTTTCTTTTTTCGTCTAATGTGGAATTATGTCCAAACAAACAAGACTTTCATTAATGAGGAGTGGGTAAATGAATAACAATGTACCAGCCACAACTGCTGTAAAGAATGGCTTCAAAAAGGCCAGCTCCGTGCGTCGGCAAAGTTTTTTAATGGAAATTTTCAGACGCTGGCCGTTTTACGTCATGGCGCTGCCAGGATTGCTTTATTTCATCATATTCAGTTACTTGCCTATGTTCGGGGCGGTGATCGCTTTCAAGGACTATAACCCGATAAAGGGAGTATGGGGCAGCAAATGGATCGGGTTTAAAAATTTCGAGTTTTTCTTCAAGTCCGATGCGGTATGGAGGGTTACGTTTAATACGATTTTTTACAACCTGATCATCATGCTGACAGTAACCGTTATTTCCGTTGTTTTCGCCATCTTGTTGCAGGAAACCGGAAGCCGGTTACGGACATCGCTTTATAAAAGTGTGATGTTGCTTCCGTTTTTCCTATCTTGGGTAGTAGGAGAGTATATTGTGTACGCCTTGCTTAGCCCTGACCAGGGGGTAATGAACGGGATTCGAAGATCACTAGGATTAGAAGAGATACAATGGTATGGTGAGCCGTTATATTGGCGTTTTATAATGCCGTTGGCCTTTATCTTAAAGTCAGTAGGCTATACTTCGGTTGTTTATGTTGCGGCTTTACTGGGAATATCGTCAGATTATTATGAAGCAGCGGAAATCGACGGGGCGAACAAGTGGCAGAAGGCAAAATTCATTACGATTCCGTTATTGATGCCCGTTGTCATTATCCTTTTACTCCTCTCGCTTGGGAAGATTTTCAATGGCGGGCTTGGCGATTGGGGCGCATTTTACAATCTGCCACGGGAATCGGGGATTTTGTTTTCTACGACTGATGTTATCGACACCTACGTTTTCAGGTCATTGCGTACTGTTAACGATATCGGAATGTCATCTGCAGTTGGATTGTATCAAGCAGTTGTTGGATTTGTGTTGGTGCTGATAACCAACTCTCTGGTCAAAAAATATGATTCCGACAGCTCGCTATTCTAGCGTACTAATTTGAGGAGCGTGTAAAAGTGAAAATGATATCCTTCACAGGATGGAATGTAGTACCGAAGATTCTGATCAATTTAATGTTTGCCGTATATAGTGTGATGTGCCTTATACCTATTTTACTGGTGCTGTCCATTTCCTTTACAGATGAAAAATCACTCGTGACCGACGGATTTCACCTGATACCGAAAGTATTCAGTCTCATAGGCTACCAGTATGTATTCTCCGGCACTTCAACCATTTTGAATGCTTACAAGGTTACAATCCTCGTCACAGTCGTTGGCACATTTCTTCATTTATTTGTGACCTCGCTGATGTCCTATGCTATTTCCAGGAATGAAGTCAAATACAGGAATCAGATAGCGTTCCTTGTGTTCTTTACTATTCTGTTCAACGGAGGATTGGCTCCCTACTACATTTTGATAACCAGATACCTCCACTTGAAGGATACATTTTTTGTTCTAATCGTCGTGATGCTTGTTTCTCCGGTACATGTGATGATCATGCGCAATTTTTTCAAATCGCTGCCTGACGCAATCATTGAATCGGCGAGGATTGACGGCTCGGGGGAATTCAGGACTTATTTCCGGATTGTACTCCCTCTGTCTACGCCTGTTCTAGCGACTATCGGGTTGTTTATTTCTGTGGCCTATTGGAACGACTGGTTCACCTGCTCGTTGTTTATAGAGAACAATAAACTTTATAATCTTCAATATTTGCTTCAGTCCTTAATGACAAACATTCAGATGCTGCTAAGCAACGCAAACGCTTCTAGATCCATTGAACAATCGATTGGTATGCTTCCAGGAGAAAGCGCAAGAATGGCTACCTGCATGCTATCAATTGGACCGATCATATTAGCGTACCCTCTTTTGCAAAAATATTTTGTTAAAGGGTTGACTCTTGGAGCGGTAAAATCATGAGCTGAAATATTGATTATTAAAATAAGAATATAGAACGAGCCCTAATCTGCAAACTGACTCCGTAATTGTACCGTCGTCAGCTTGCAGATTAGGGCTCTTAGCTTCCCAGACCTTAAATCCCGCTAATCGTATAGCTTGTCATTCTTTACTTCATGCTTACTTGCCATTCTGCTTTTTCCATTCGTTAATCTGTTTCTGCTTCTCCGCAATAATACCGTCGGCCCCGGCATTCTTCAATTTTCTTATAAATTCATCATAATATTTGTCAGGATCTGCCGTGCCCGAATCGAGCGCATATAGAAATTCTTTCAAAGTCGCGTCAACATTTGCCATTTGGGTTTTAACGGGTTCCGTATTAAATACAAATCCCATCACAGGCGATACCATTGCTGTCTTATCAGCTTGATAAACGATGTTGAGCGACTTTTCACGTGATTCGACAT
The DNA here is from genome assembly GCF_056402415.1 of Paenibacillus sp. P4_A9. Taxonomy (NCBI): domain Bacteria; kingdom Bacillati; phylum Bacillota; class Bacilli; order Caryophanales; family Paenibacillaceae; genus Paenibacillus; species Paenibacillus sp. P4_A9. The sequence goes on along the minus strand of NZ_JBFUHL010000005.1, from coordinate 182,235 downwards.
CGGTGTTCTGATCCCACAACATCCTGCCATAAGACTGTCCGATTTCCCATTCATACCAGTTAAAATTGTATTGGTCTTTGATCATGTCAATTTGCTTTTCGCCAATCTTTTTATAATCGATCCCATCTTGACCGAAAGCGAGGAGATGGAATAGCTCGTCATTCGTATTCAGCAATTCGATTAGTTGAACCGCCTTTTCGGGATGCTTCGAGTTGGCGCCTACAGCAACTAATGCAATTGAAGGCGTATTGGCTGAGATAAAGGGCTTGGTAAACCTCTTGGTGTAACTGTAAACCTTATCATCCGGCGGCGACATAGGCATGAAAGAAGAGGAGCCAAGCTCAGGCATGTCAACCAGGTCAGGATACGGGTTCGTATATAACGCGGCAATTCGTTTGGCTTTTCTGTCCGGTAYATAATCCTTCATCGTCGCGGCATCTTTCTTTATGTAGCCTTTTTGATACCAGCTTCTAAACAATTTAAGATAATCCTTATACTCCTGGGTTTCGTATTGATTGATTACCTTGATATCTTTATCGTTATACCGAACCCAGCCGGGAATTTTATTATCACCCACTGAATCCATGCCATAAACGACGGACAAATCTGCAAAATTGTCTTGCTGATTGCTGTATTCCCAAGGAATCATATCAGGTTCGCCTTTTTTCACAGCATCCAGAAATGGCGTCAGGTCCTCCCATTTCTTTGCCGATTTCCAATCGAAYTGGTATTTGTCGACGAAGTCTTTTCTAAGYTGYACCCCTCTGGCTCCGGCCATCCCCCATAYCTGGTAATTAATSGATCCAAATATTTTGCCATTCACTTTAACRCCTTGCCATATATTCTCGGGCACTCTCGACTTGGTCGTTGGAGCATACTTATCCAGAAGCGCGGTGATATCCTTGAAAGCTCCTTTGGAAGCGTTCTGGAAATAGTTCAATTCTCCAAAGCTTCCGGTAAAGGCGAGATCAAACGGTTCACCCGAGGAAATCATCAAATTCACTTTTTGCGGGTACGCGCTCCAGTCGGTAACGACAAGCTTCAATGTTGCGTTAATATTTTCTTTAATGATCTTATTTGCCGCTCCCATAATTCGATCCATGTCTTTAACMGGTGAATTAGCAATATAAAATGTCAATTCTACCGGCTGTTCATTCTGTTGTCCTTTAACCTGGGCTGTATGGCTCGGTGACACGTCAGTTTGTTTCCCCTGATTCGTATCTGTTCCGCATCCGGAGATCGCAAGGGGCACAATTAGGGATAAAGCTATTACTGATACAATTTTCTTTTTCTGTTTAAGCATTTTGTCCTCCTTTTTTCTGATCTGCGATTTTGAGTTTCAACTATTCATTGATAAATTCATATGATCTCTTTCGCTAAAGATCTTCTTAGAAATGTTGTAATCGCACCTCCGGTGCTTACCCTATTATACTAAAAAAGATACAAAGTGTCCCGACTGTGGGTACAAATGTAAAGTGATTGAGAGCCATTTTCATCTCATTTCGTGGAAAAAGTCAGGTTATATGCTTGGTAATTGCATTTGCCATAGAACTCCATTCACTGCTACCTGAAGAATGAAAATATAGCCGTCCAATATTTGCTGTACGGCTAGGATTTTTTTATTTTAGAATCCTTACCCAAGTAATCGTGTGAGAAGCGAATACCAATTTGAAAGTAATTCAACTGCTTGTCATCGGAAATAAAGGATACGGTCCACCGAATAAGTCAATTATCAAATAAATGAGGTACATTAACCCTTCATTATGTTGTAAGATACAAAAATCGTTTCCCCTTCACTATTGCTTCATCAATTATTCATAACCTAGCTTGGCTTCCGCCATCACCTTGTCGCCGCCCATTTTATTCCACTCACTTACGTATTTGTCGAAATCGTCTACAGGTATTCGTCCAGTACTTTTGCCTGCACTCGATTTTTTCAGCTTATCGAGCAATTGCGGTTAAACTTAATGAGAAAAGGGAGTCCAAGCKGTCGAGAAAACCGACTTGCCCTGACGATTAAACCGAAAAACGGATAGATGGGTTTAACAACAAAAAGGGGCGTCGAATGATTACATTCGACTTGCCCCTTTTTGATCATATGCATCGCTTCAATTCCTTTGGCCTCTGGAGTAGGCCTACTCACGATTTGTTTTCTCAATCTTGTATTGAGACAACGTTACCCCGTAACGCTTTTTGAAAATGATATAAAAATAGTTTGTCTCTTCCATACCGCACTGAGATAAGATTTGCTTGGTTGAAAGATTGCTATTGTCCAGCAGTTGTTTGACATGATTCATTCGTACGTCAGTAATATACTCCGAAACGGATTTACCTGTAGCGTCTTTGAATAATTTCCCCAAATAAACATTTGACATTTGAAACTCGTCGGAGATAATACGTAGATTTAAGTTATTATCACGGTATTGTTCCTCGATCATCTTTTTGATTCTTGAAATAATCGAATTGTGTTTATTATGTTTATTTTGTTCCATGACGCGAATGATTTCGGAAAATAGGGATGAATAGGTTTCATGAATTTCTTCAATGGTTTCAAACTGCTCAATATTTCTGGAAACAATCTGAAATAGTTCTGATTTTCGGAATTCATCACTTTCCAAAATGATGTTAAAGGTTGTTCTCAACATAAAGCTAAGCTGCATAATGGACGAAAGCAAGTTTTCATAAGTCGTTCCGGAAAGTTGATTAATAAAATCAGAGTACGCTTCCTCCGCTTTGTCCAAATGGCCCAATTTCAAGGAGTCAAGCAGCAATTTGGCCTTACTCTCGGGAAAGGAAATTACTGTTTCCTTGATCGAACTTCGAAAAGTTGGAGTCAGGAAGCTGTTGTGACCTGCGACGATCCGATACGAAGATAGTGCTAATGTATCGGAATAAGACTCATAGAGTTGTAAGTAAGAATTGACAGGGATGCTTAGAGTTGCGGAAAAAGAGAGTTTCAGGTACTGGTTTACAGCTTTTTGTGCTAATTCAATAAGCCTCTTTAACGCACCTTCTGTAGTTTCAACATTCTCTAAAGGGCTGATTTCCAACAGCAACAGAAGGTGATCGTTTTCCAGGTAAATGTTTTCTAGTTTATATTCCTCTGACACGAATTCATTAACGATGTTAGCAATGCCGAACTTTAAGAGCCAACGGTCTTTTTCATTATATAGGTCTAGAAAATCACGATAGTTGTCCAGGCGAAGAAGTAACAATCTAAGCGGGCCATTTAGATTTAAATGTATACCAAGCTCTTTTTGAGAAGCTCGCAACGCTTCCTGATCAACATACCGGATACCAAGCAGCATATCTTGCAGCCACTTGTTTTTTAAGGGAGCGAGCTGCTCTCTTTGTTTATTTTCCCATTCATTATTTTTCGTAATCATTTCATTGAAAACGTTTTGCAGAAAAAAGATGTCATTTGTCGGATGATCCTTATTATGAGCGCTTGTGAGATGTTCTTTAACGGTCTCTACAAGTCTGCCGACAGGAATATAAAGCGATCTTGACATGATGAACGAGAAAAATAAACCGAGACCCAGGATCGTTAGACATATCCAAAGCGTAGAAGTTTTGATTGAATCAACTGTGCCAATAAATGTTGCGTATGAAGTCAAACTAATAAATTTCCATTTTGGTTTATCGGAAGAAACATAGGTAACTTGATAATCTTGACCGTTCAGGTTCGTCTTAAAGCTTCCTGATACTTGATCGGCTGCTAGTAAAGTTTGGATATACGGCTCTTGTTTCGCGCTATGCAGAAACATGCTTTCTGATGTATGGTTTACAATCGTTCCTTGGGAATCGATCACGATAATTTCGTTTCCAGGGCCTGACATTTTGGCATTTAATGATGCGATCATATCCCGAAGCACACTTGCTTTGATATTGATGACAGTCGCAATGCGAGAGGATGGATTCATTTCCAGACCGTCGGGCACGATATAGGTGTACACGTTAGCTAATTCCGAAGCTGTTGAGGCTTGGGGGTTTGGGATTTTTCTGGCAATAGGCATTTCGGCAAATGAGTCTTTGTTCACCGTTTGCAACAATGAAATAATGTCTTGATCGTAGAAATCTTCTTTTGTATAAAAATTGCCCGTCTCTGTGGATACGATACGGTTTAAAGCGAGATTGATCGTATATACGGAGTAAACATAATCATGCGGAAGTGAAAGGCTATCGAGGTTGCGGAATGCAGATCCGAGCGTAACCATATCGTTATCCGTATTATTCAGCAGAACGGATGTAGAAGGACTCATGATAACGGTATTTATAAATTTGCTAACCAAAGAATCCATATACTTCGTGCTGTAGCTGGTTTGAGAAAGGATAGAGGTATTCATTCGGTTGATATTATCCAAAGAAGCCGTAAAGAAATTTCGATAGAGAAGCGACGATAGCCCTAAAATCAATAAAGTAACGGTTATGGTAAGAGTTAACATCATTTTTGCAAATAAAGTCTTGCGAGGAGATTTAAGCGGGAATAACATGTGAGAGTTAACCTCCTAAAGATAATTTACTATACTTCTCTCTTCTCCAAGACTGTGGCTTTATCCTTCAGAAAGTTTTCAAGATATATAAATAACAATACAATTTGTAGAAAAATGCATTTTTTAATGGAATAATGTAAACTACTGAAATTACTTTTCCCGTAAATTCAAACAAGAAACGGGACTGGTGATTTAAATGACGGTGCCCTTCAATCATTTTTCATGACTTTTGGGACACCCTTAAATTGTGATTGATTATGAGCAAACTCCAATATACTTCAACGTGACCGAGGGTGCAGAATGATTAAATAATTCTTTAAGCACGGATACGTTTTTGGTTGTTTGATAAAAGTGATATCCGTACGTCTTACGTAACGTATGGGTTCCGACTTTATTTAAACCGGCTTCTTTGCCAGCCTTATTCAAAATTCGATACACATGGATCCGTTTGATTGGATTACCCGTTCTCTTTGAGTGGAATACATACTCTTCATCATCCTTGTATTTAAGATACAGTTTGAATCCAGCACGTAACTCCTCAATTAACTCAAATTTTTTTTCTTTTCCGGTCTTTTTTTCTTTTACTTGTATAACATTTTTCCCCTTTACATCTTTTACTTTTAATTGAAGCAGGTCGTTAAGATGCAAGCCCGAATTTATTCCGGTTGTAAACAGTAGCCAATCTCTGAGTGACCGCTTCAAAAGAATAAATTGGATTTCTTTTATTTTTAGCCTATCCCTTATAGGGTTGACCTTTTGCATAAAATACACTCCTTCCTCTAATTGATGTTACGTTTATTTTTACCCTTGGCATCAAAGTCGATTCCCCCTCCTTTTTCCACTATATTTCTTGACTTACTTTATCTTAGACTTGGTGACCTGGAAGATAGGCATTTTGAAAAAAAAGTGCCCACCATCCGGGTCTTTTGCACTTTAGTAATGAGGTTAAAAACAAGAGCGAGGTCAAGGACATGACGAATATCATCAAGTCATCAAAGATAAGAATCGTAATGTAAGTTATTTGTAACGATCTCTTTTTCTTACTAATCTAATGAACTCATGTGACTGCCAGTATCCCGTTTTCTTATAAAAGCGACTTAAAATGTGAAACAACAAATAAAGGATTCGATTACGCATATGCCTCCTAAAATTGGAACCTAATCCAGAATAATAACTTGATCATACCTTTGCTCAAAGACACCCGGAACCTCATACGCTCGCTCCGCTTTCAATCGTTAGTCCAAGCTGTCCAATAATGTTTTTATTTGGGTGTTAAGGTTCAATGCATTCAGAATGACCGTAAGAGCCTCCGAACGTGTGGAGTTGCCATGTGGATCAAATATTCCACCGTTCTTGACACTAACGATGCCAGCTTCAGCCGCATCTTTGATTTGATTCACTGCATAGGAACTAGCGCTTGCCAAATCTGTTAAGTTACCCTTGGAAGAATCTTTATCCAGTTTAGTCAAGTTGACAACACGTGATAAAATGACAATCATTTCCTCGCGACTGATTGTTTGGTCCGGTTTAAAGGTTCCGTCTTCGTAACCGGCAATCACCCCTGCGCTAGCGAGCTTCTTAATAACGCCCTTTGCCCAGTGACTGTCGAGATCGTTTAGTTCAACGGAATGATTAGCGCTGCTGCTGATATCAAATACGCGTGCGATGATTGCTGCGAACTCAGCGCGTGTAATTTTGCCATCCGGTCGGAACGATCCATCCTCATACCCATCGATAACGCCAAGTTTCACGAATGTACCGATGGTCTTTTCGGCCCAGTGACCTTGAATGTCAGCCAGTTCAATTTTCGTATTAGATGTCAGAGCTTCCGCTACCTTAGACTTGATAGCTTGAAGCAAGTCTTTTACATTAACAATATCACTATTAAACACATCATTCGGATTAGTCTGGATCTTGTTTGTTATAATAGCCGAAACCTTACTGTTGTTAGAAACAACAGTAGACTCTAACTCTGAATTCAACTGTTTCACGTTTTCCAGCACAATTTCAGCAGATCCTTGACTAACCGCTTGAAATGTCAGCTTTGCCAGTGTCACATCCCCGTTCTTGCCTGGAGCATTGCCTGTTTGCGTATTCGCAATTTGAATTTTGTTTCCTTCCACAAGAGGCCCCACAGCAAATCCGCTACTATCACTAGAACCATTGATATACTTCAAGTGGCTGGTATCAAAAGATAAATTGACTTCATATGCGTATAAGTCGCTTACTTGCTTTCCACTCACCGTCACTTGGAAATTATCGCCTGCCGATATGCTTTCATCCGAGATGGAAAGCACGAAGGCTGGTCCAGAGGTTGCATGTATACCAAGTGATGGAAGCAAAAGCATTGTTAAAAAAAACATCAGACTGAATGTGTGTATTTTTTTTATCATCGAAGAAAATCTCCCTTTTATATAACATAGTGTAGTTGCTTTATTGCAAAAGTCTTACAAATTGCCCTATAATCCTTCTTTCCTTTAAGCCTACACCCCTATGGCACTGGTATTTCTATAATCCCTTGGGGATACGCCGACATTTTTACGGAAGGAAAAGCTGAAATAATTGGCATCGGAATAGCCTACTTTCTCCGCGATTTCAAATGTCTTCATATCCGTGGTACGTAGCAATTCCTTGGCAGCATCTATGCGGATATGGTTCAAATAGTGCACGAACGTCATTTTTGTCTCTTTTTTGAAAATACTGCTGAAATATCCCGTACTGATATACAAATAGCTAGACACTTTGTTAATTGTAATATCGTCTTCGTGATAATGGTTCTTCGTGTACTCTTTGGCCAGCCCCACCAGCTTTTTATACGAATATTGACGGTCTGTGGCAATATGATTCATCATCGAGGTGCACAGCTCGACAAGCCAATGCTTGGCTACTTCCAAGGTAGTAAACTTATTGATCTCTGTAAATGGAATGAAGTTGTCACCGAATACCTCGTCCACATTCAAATTTGAATCTTTGGCGACCTTTAAAATACAAGTCAAGATTTCGAGCAGATAGATCTGATACTCCTTAACGGAAGCAGCTCCCTCGATCCCCTGAAAAAGCTCATCTATCGTCTCCTTGATTTCCTGATTCGTCCCTACTTTGATGCAACGCGTCAAGGAGTGCTCCTTTAGGTCATCAAAGCGGAGGTTCTCTACACTGCGCTTTTCTACATCATCGATGCAAATAATCCGGTTATTCCCAAGGATGAGTCGATAGTCTAGCGCCAGCACAGCATCTTCATACGAATATTTAATTTTGGCGACATCCTTCATGACTGTCCCAATACTAACTGTTATGTTGAACTTCAAGTACCTCTCCACATTCTGTCGTACTTCATCCAGTATCTTCATCGTCTCTTGCAGTGCGATTTCGCGATCCCCGGTCTCCCTTACGGATATCACTACCACCTGATCGTTATGCATGAAAACAAGACCAAGGCACCGTTTATCAGCAATTTCCTCTGTAATATTCAATAGGGCAAAATATTTCAGCGCCTGATCCTCCGAATATTTCAAAGTAACCGAACCTACAAGCCCTCCCCGTTTCTGAATCTCCTCTTCAGGGATCAGCTCCCCATCAATACTCATTACAGCAACCACGAAGCTATTACCGCTGAGATCAATGCCATATTTCGCCGCCTTCTCATACACTTCTTCAACGGGAAGCTTACGATTTATGAGTGTAGCCAGGAAATTCTCCTTCAGCATAGGTATACTCTTCTGAAAATGCTCCAAAAGCAACTGTACAGTCTCCCGGCGGGCCACTTCCTCTTGAATCTGCCCCTTTACCTTAAGCAGCGAATGGATGAGCTCCTGCGCCGAAAAAGGTTTCAGCACATACTCGTCGATGTGCAGCTTAATCGCTCTTTGAGCATACTCGAAGTCATCATATCCCGTTAGAATTATGATCTTAATGGTCGGAAAGCGTTCCCGAATTTCTTCAGCAAGCTGAAGTCCATTCATGAACGGCATCTTGATATCCGTTACTACGACGTCCGGTTGCAGCCTCTCTACCATTTCCAATGCTTCTCTGCCGTTCTCTGCCTTCTCAATGACCTCGAAGCCGATCGCTTTCCAGTCCAATTCGCGAACGACACCTTCCCGAACATCCTCTTCGTCATCCACTAAAATTAATTTGTACATATTTACCCTCCAAAACATTTTTATATAAAACTATTTACGAAGCCGCTTGGAGTTCGCAAAAATAGGACAAATTGCTTCGTTAATGAAAGAAAATGCAAGCAAAGTTATCGTTGGGAAAAAAAATATCGGCCTGTGGTCTGCAGTTTCATAACGAAACATTCAGATTTATAAGCCGAATACAATTTAATGAAAAGTCATTTTGTTTTCTAAAAATTTGCGGGCATGGTAACCACGCCCGCCCCTTCATCTTTTTTTAGAGCTTTTAATTCAAAATCGCTCTTGCTACAATGGCAAGGTCTGTAATGTCTACTTTGCCGTCATGGTTGACATCCGCTTTCTCATTCCATCCCGATTGACCTTGTTCTTTGCCGTAAGCAACTGCAACGGAAGCCAAGTCTCCAATTGAGATACCGCCTCCATTGATATCTGCGGTTATTTTCTTGCTTTCGAACACTTGCATTGCAGCTTCCAATGCTATTTTCGCGCTATCTACCTGCTGTTGAGTTGCATTCGAATTGTTTACTGCCGCTTTGGCTGCATCGATAGCCGACTGCAATTGCGCTTTGGAGCCAATCGCATACAGTCCATCTCCATTGCCTTCCACAGCTGCATCGTACTTCGCCTGAGCGCTTGTGATCGTTGCGTTCAAGAGCGACTTATCTACAGGTATACTAGCTACAGTTATTTGTATCTCGTGGGAAGCTCCGCCGACCTTCAGCTCATTCCCCAGCCCATTGGCAATCACAACATGGTCTACAGAAATTGTCGTATTGGTTGCCTGAGTTATAGATTTGGCCTTAAATTGGATTGAGAGCAATTCGCCTTGGGCAGGTATGTTAGCGCCCACGCTGGCAGCCACAATCCTAATAGTTCCTGGCACCGAGTCATCTTTATCAATGACTCTAAATCCGTCTATCAATGACGTAACTGTATTGAACTCCAATCTTGTCGGATCAAAGTGAAACGTCAAGTCTTGACCATACACTTGTTGGTATACACTTTGCGTAACGCTAGTCAATCCCATCGTCAGATTGAAAGTTTGGCCAGAATTTACTATCTGCGCTCCAGTTAAAACAGTTTGCGGCACTACCGGCACTACCACTGGTTCCGCAAGTACACTGATCTCCGAGGCGCTTGCAAACCCACTGTTGCCCGCTGTTGCTTCGAGCTTGACATAGGAAGCATTTGTCGAAGCAAACGTAGCATATTTCAATGCAATGTCGTTCGCCCAATTTCCATTTGCAACCTTCGTAAAAGATACACCATCCGTACTTACATACACGTTATAGCCTGTTATAATTCCATTGGTGCCTCCTGATTGCCTTGGTAAATACGCGACTTTATTGATATTGTAGGTGCCTCCAAGGTTTAAGGTAATCGATTGTGGGAGAACGTCGGATCCACTCCACTTTGTATGCCAGATCGTTCCTGGATTTCCGTCAATCGCCTTTGAAGCTGCGTTGTCCGCATTTTCCTGACTTGTCGCCGTTGCCGTCAATTGTGATGAAGGGATCTTATTTACAGTTACGCTAACGCTTGTTGTCAAAGGCACGTTGTTGGGATTTTCTACATCTGTTGGCAAAGCTACAGTTCCATTAACAGTGAAGGTCTGTGCTGTCATTACAGTGGGATCATAGTTTGTTGCATCTACATTCCATGTCACATTGGCATCCACACTGTTTGCATTGGTAACCATGGCTACTGTCTTTGGCAATCCAAGAGCGTCCGCTGTCTTTGCCGTTCCGATGTTCACTCCTGTGATGGCTGCCGGCGCTGTGAAGCTCATGACTGAACTAAACGTATAGTTTTGGCCATACAAGATCAATTCAGCGAACCCTACTCTAAATCCACCACCGGCAAGTATATCCTTTATAGTTACGCGAACATAATTGATATTCTTAAATGGCTTAGCAAAAGTCTCCGGTGTAAATTGTTGCCCCCCTACAGTGTAGTTATCAAGAGCTTTACGCCATACAACGCCATCCGTTGATACTTCTAAATCATAGGTATACCAGTTACTATCTTTTTCCCAGAAAATGCGGCTCCCCGCTATAGTTTGGGGTGTCTTAAACTTAACAGTAACGGACTGCGGCATTTCATTTGATTTTGCCAACCAGCCTGTTCCAATGTTTGTATCTCCATCCCTTAACTTATCCGTGCCTCGACCAGCTTCAGTTTCCGATGATGCTGTTATTGTGTCGATGGCATTATCAGTAATAATATCATCCGGGATTTGTTCATCTGATGGTACCACCTTAAACTCATACAGGGATGCCCAGTAATTATTAGTAATGTTGCCTACAATGGATAATTTTACGTATCTGCCTCTCGTATCAACCAAAGCTGTCTCTTTACCGTTTTTAACTGTATTGGTTGATTTATCAATAACCTTAGTCCAATTCACGCCATCTTTTGAAACTTCAATGTAATATTTATATACAGCATCTGATTTCTCCCATAGCATCTGGAAGCCTTGCAAGTTATAGTTTTTCCCTAGATCAACCTGCAACCATTGGGGCAAAGAACTTCCATTTGCAGTCCATTTTGTAGATTCACTATTGTCTACTGCATTTCTAGCAGGATTTCCACCTTGCTCAGACGATGCTGTAGTGGGCTTTCCAATGGCAATATTTTTAAAGAATGCCTCTTTAGGCTCTAGTTTCTCAACTCCGCCAACCCATGGCGTATGTTGTGATACTGACACAAACTGTCCTTGGTAAGGTAACGTGCTTACAGTTGTCGTTGCTGAGGTGAGACCTTCTGAAGTAGCAGTTATTTGTATATCCCCACTTATGTCAGAAGCTCTTACAAATGCAAAGCCTATTCCTGCTTCAACATTCTGATCTTCAACGCCAATTCTTGGCATGCCTTTGCCTTCAAGCTGACCTTGTCCTGTTACAGCGATATGAACGGAATTTGCAGCAGTTGGAACTACTGTACCGTTTGCATCAACAACCTTGAAATAGACAGGTATTAAGTCAGAACCATCCGCTACAGGTTTAATACCTCTATCACGAACTTCAATTTCTAGTTTATTTGCCTGACCAGGTGTTTTAACCGTATGCGTTTTTACAACTTGTCCATCTAAGATAGCATCAGCTCTAAGTTCTCCCGCAACAAACTGGGACAATGTAAATTTGAATATCGGGCTGCCACCTTTTGCTACTGTATTAGGAACATCCACTGCAGCCTGTGCTCTTGTAATTTCTCTCACTAGTACATTGTTTTGATACAGCTTAACAGAATCAGCATTGCTGAATACATTGACACTAAGACTTGATGTTGAAGAATAAGAGCTTCCTATAAACACCATTGGTCCATATACAGGGTTTCTAGCAGATTGCATGGACTGCAGCCAATAGTAGCCGTATTTTTCATATCTATCTATATCTACTGATCCGGCTCCTGCTGTCACAGAGTTTGACCCTCGAGTATGGTCATTCCAAATCCACATGAAATAACCGCCTATTCTCGCATTGGCATCCATCCCGCCCCAGTCAGAATAACCATCACCATTCAGCATTCTCTGACGGTTAAGAAGTGCGGATGTAATAGCAGCTTCGCCTTGATTTCYCAAAGCCCTACTACCATCGCCCCAATCACCCCATTCACGTGTTAAGAACGCTTTATTGGGAGCATAATCCGTCCATTTACTTGGATCTGCTTGCCAATTCGTATTAACTCCCTTGTAATTAACCTCATAGTATTCACCATGAAGCCCATTGTCGTTCGCGGTATACATCTGGTTACCCGGATATTCCTCATGAGCAATTTTAGTTACTGCGTCGTTCCATGATGCCGGGGCAGTTGGTGTTTCATTCAACGCTGCTTCCCATAAGACGACTGAGGGTCTGTTCCGATCGCGTCTTATCATTTCGCGTGTATCTCTTAATGTTAAATCATAAAATTTAGTGCTGTTTGTCCAGTTCTGCCAACCAGGCTGACACTCTACGACCAACAGGCCAATTTCGTCGGCTGCATCCATAAATGCAGGATCATTAGGATAGTGAGCAGCCCGCACCGCATTAAATCCATCTGCTTTCATTTGCAATGCATCGCGATATTGCATGGAATCAGAAGCTGCATCCCCTATATTTTGATACTGTTGATGACGATTTGCTCCACGTATAAATGTCTTTTGGCCATTGATATATAAACCATCCGGCTTAAACTCTATCGTCCGGACACCTACTTTAGTAGTCGTAGAATCTACTAAACTCGAATCATTATAAACCTCGCTTACCAAAGAATATAAGTACGGAGAATCCGGACTCCACAAACTTGGATTGGTTACAGTTAAGGTTTGATTGAATTGATTATCTCCACTCGCAGCTATACTTGTTGGATCGGTTTCACTTTGTGCAACAACGTTTCCGTTCTTATCTACAAGCTTGCTGATTACTTTGGCCTGTGCAGAAACAGTATCTGCATTAACGACGTGCGTTTTCACATTAACCGTTGCGCTTGAGCTTGTTACCTGAGGGTAGGTAACAAAAACGCCGCCACTGGCTGTTTTATCGGCCTGTAAAGCATCGGAAATATGCAAATTATTCGTAATTCTCATTTTTACATCTCGATATATGCCGCCGAAGTAATGGTAATCAAGACCCGCATCAGGTTTCCCAGGCGGCGTATCAGGATTGTCCAAACTGGATACCCTTACAGCCAGAACATTGGTTTGGCCATACTTTACCTTATTCGTTATGTCCACTGAAAAACCAACATATCCACCATTGCGAGTGAAAACTTTCTCACCATTCAAGTAGATGTCACTATCGATCATTACACCTTCAAAATCAATATTTATTGTTTTTCCTCTATACTGCTCATCAACTGTGAAATAATTTCTGTACCAACCTATCCCTTGATAAACGGATTGGGCGCCATTTGCATGTTTTTTTTCAAGTCTCATTGTATGAGGAATTGTAATATTTGCAAATTTGCTGTCGTCGAAAACAGGGGCCTCTGCGCCAGTCAAGTCACCTAGGTAAAATCCCCAATTATTGTTAAAGTTTAATATTGCTCTTTGATCCGTCCCGTTTGTTTCCTGAATAGCGCTTGCGGAAGCCTCTGAATTTGGAAGTAACATTCCTAACACAAGAGTAAGTAGTAGAAGCATAGGAGTTATTTTCTTCAATGTTAGCACCTCTTTCTATAATTTTGCATAATCGACAATCACTAACCGCTTCACTTGATGTATTTTCTCAATGAAAAGATAAGAATCACACAAGCTTCATGAAATCAATATTTTGAGTACGCTTACACCCACCTTCAAGAAAGTACAAATTAGTAAAACCCCCAAAATCGACTTTCTACTGCAATTTTACCTATCTTGTGACAATTTCACCTTAAGAATAATCATGTTTTTAATCGAAATTATCATTAATTTCAAATAATAATCTGATTAATTAGATTTATCCATTCCTAAGTTTATGGCCACGTTTATCTGAAGATTGTTGAGATACCTGGTAGATTTCTAAGCTAACGATAATTTCGCCTCCGAGTAATCATCTAGTTGCTCTCTTAAGTTTCCTCATATCGCTATCATAAGCAAAGTGAACATAATACCTATACAACAGAAATACATGAATTCTTCAAAGTATGAAGAATGTGCTTCTACTTTTTTTAAAGATTTCTCTAAATTCTGCTGCTGGCCCTATTATGTGACCTTTTCAACGAATCAAATCGATTTAATAAATCATCAAGTTCTTTAGACTTCCTCAATACAACCTCTGATTCTAATCCAAAGATCATTCCTAGAAAGACCATTTCCTCTCTTTTCTCTTCTATGGCTTTTTTGATTTTAGAGGCCTTATCCAGTCTTCATACCCCCTTCAATAAAATAATTTGTTGATATGGTTTTGGTGTCACGACTTTTTAATTTTAGTTAGATACATGTTTTTATCTGCAATTCTTATTAATTCATCTATGTTTAACGCATCATCAGGGTAACTAGATACACCTATTGATAGAGAAATTTCTAAATTTAAAATCATCGATACTTCCTTTAATTGATTTTCAATTCTATTTAAAAAAGTAAATAAATCATAATTATTCATATCCGGGGCAACAATAAGAAATTCATCACCACCCCAACGAGTTATAATATCCGTTTTTCTTGTACAATTCACCAACGATGCAGCTATACATTTTAAAACCTTATCCCCCGTATCGTGCCCAAATGTATCGTTAATTTGTTTAAACTTATCCACGTCAACTACAAACAAACTTAATTCCTTCTTTTTCTGCTCCATCTTTAGCAAAAGTGAAGATAATGTTTTTAATCCATATCTTCGAGTATTTACCTGGGTGAGGTAGTCTTTCTCGGAATAAAACTTCGCAATATCATAGTGCTTGCCCAAGAACCAACCCAATACTATGTTAGCTAATGCACAGATCAAATAGATGATGTCCATTTTCCCATAAAACTGATAAGAATAAGAATGAACGATTAATGAGGTAAATCTATCTTTTATATCGTTTTAGATGCAATATTCGTCTTTTTCATATGATATAGTGCTTCTAGCGCTATTCCCCAATTGACATCCCCAACTGCTTTCCAGAACCATTCCAAATAATGGGACTGCGGATGATTATTTCAATAAATTCAGTGTCAATTTTTAGAATCGTGGCATTATTTAAAGCATTTAACAATTTGTCATCCTGTAATGACCGCATAATTTATCACCTCAATCTGAAATGGGTAGAGGGAAGAAACACATTTGGGCGTAAAAAAGTAGTTTTTTCATATGTTTGTTATAACATCTCACCCACTCTACATCTGGGGGCGACATCGGCGATTGCCACCAAATAGATGATCGCGCCGAACTCGGTCTCCTTCCATACTCCTGTCGCGATTAATATCGTCTAGAAAAATTCGGGAATCGAGATCCAGTTCACCGGTTCCTTTATCTGGTCGATCTTCTGCATCAGTATGTTCAGGCTGCCGTTATCCACGGACAGCAGAGAGATGACGAACCCCGAGACGATAACCCAAGAAATAAAGTGGGGCAAGGTGCGTTCCGTCCAATAATTCGCAATGTAAACCATCGGCAGGCTATCCGTATGCTCATGTACGATATCCGGTCAACGTTGACTTTGGTAAAAATAGTAAACGAATTTAGACAGCCGAACCCAATCGATGGCCCATGTTGAGTCCAAGCCTGCTTCACCATCACGAGAACATTAGTTCCCACATTATATTAAGTGATTCAAATAAAAACAACGCAATCAGCATGAAAACACAAATAGCCCTACGATTCTCGTAAGGCCAGTATCACGTTAAGTTTTCTATCTCATTTTAATGCACCATTCGCCCATCCCGAAACCTAACAACCCGCTTCGCCTGCTCAGCGCTTCCAATTTCCTAAGACTTCTAAGTAATAAATTAAAACCGCGCTGCGAGCGGATCTCTATAGATATATGTACTTGTCCTCTTACATGTTAGGATATTTATTATAATTTAGTGTCTTAGCCGTGAAGATGTCTGGAGAATATTTTCGGAAAGAGAATTGTGAGTTTAGGATTGTTCTATAGTTATTTAACAAGAACATAATTACATTAAACTTTCAATAATTCTTCTGTCGCACTCACCCAATTGAATTATACCAGCCATTGGACTAGGCCATCTTGGTATGACTAAAAATGGACTGAAAGTAGTTCTATTTTCGTAAATTGCATAGTACATTACCCTCCCCTTTTCAATTTTCGTCTCATAACTACTGACGAATCCATTTTCAACGCTTTTCAAGGATATCTMTAGTATTCATGGGTACCCTTTCTTCTGTCACTCCCATAAGAATCAGCTCTCCGCCAGGCATCAAAATATCTATAGCTTGGTTAATCGCGCTTTCGGAGAATTTCCCCCCAGTACATTCTAAAGCAATGTCAAAAGCACTTCGCGAACTGAAGTCGAAATCTTGTACCAAGCTTCGTGTTGCAAATTCAAAATGCTTCAGCTTATCTTCGATTGCGCCAAATACATGCAGACGGTCTTTCGTTACGCCAAACATGTGATGCAGCATAACTGCTGTCACATATCCAACAGGACCGTCGCCGAACACAGCAACCCGCGCATTTTGCAGCTTATCGACTATATGGTAAAGTGCTTGATACGAAACGGTGCATAATTCGGTTAATACCGCGATTTCATCAGGAACTTCATCTGGAATTGGAATTGCACAGGATAACGGTATTACTAACCTGTTCTGGGCAATCCCATCCGTTCCACTTCCCAAGAACGCTCCACGATGACAATAGTTCTCGCCCTGGTTGCTTCGGCAAGCGTGGCAGCAATTCATGCGGTCAATCCCTTCTAATAAATAGCCAGGTATATTAGGAACAATGACGACACGTTGCCCGATTGTTAAGTGTGAGCTTCTACTCTTCACGACCCTCCCTATCCCTTCATGAATGAGTGCCATGGGAAGCTTACGACTTAAGGCTTCTTGCCTTCGTTGTCCGCTATAATAACGTAAATCAGCATGACAGATACTTCCCATGGAAGGTTCTACAATGACTTGGTGATCATGCCACTCATGTTCAACAAAAGTCTCGTTAACTACCCAAGGTTTCATGAGTCTATAAGTTCTAGATTGAGTAGTCTCTATGCGAATTGGTTGTGACAAATCGCGTACCTCCTTATATCCTTACTCAAGTGAGTCCTTCTTTTCTCGAACCCGATCATTCAGATTGGCCATAAATCGAACATATTCTGCTATCACAATTTCAGGCTCTGAACCAGGAACCTGCAGTTCTTTGCGCCACTTCGTCTCCCACTCCAACGAATAAAATCCGTCATAACCAGACTGAATAAGGCCACTTACAATGTCCTCCAACGGCACTATGCCATCACCGATGCGAGTATAGCACCAATCATGCTCCATGGGGTCATCGAATGGCGTCCCATCCTTCATATGCACATGAGCACAATATTTGCCAATCCACTTCAATGTGTCCTTAACCGATTCACCATCCTCCAAAGGATGCAGCACATCCCAGATCACTTTGCAGTTTGGTCGATCGACATCCTGCAAGAGACGGGCCAACGATGAACCTGTGGCATACTCATTGTGGCTTTCCACCCAAATTTCAACCCCGTAGCATTCAGCATATTGGCATGCTCTGCGTAAACAATCGACGATTCGGGTATGGTCAATGGCGACCTTAGGTAAATCGTATCTTCTAGCAAAATTACCAAGGAAGACGCGAATCCCTTTCGCATTTAACCTGGCTGCCATATTGGTCAGGGCTTGCAGCTCCAAAATCCATTTATCGGTTTCCTCATCCGAGGTGCCTTTGATGCATACACTTGAACCAATATTGGTGACGATTATTTTCTCGCGCTCAAACTGTCGAGCGATTCGCTGAAGCTCGTCATGTCCCCAATCCGCAGAAGCCCACGTTCCTTTCGTTTCCCGAAGCTCTATCCCCTGAATGAGATGTTCTTGGCAATAATCAATCAACCTCTGCGGGCTCCAATCCTCGCAAGGCAGCGTACTGAAAGATAGATTCACCATGCCATACTCCCCTTTATCCTCTGTCTTTCAAAGCTTCGTTCATCAAATTAATGACAAACTGCTGTGCAGCTGGGTCCTTTCTCACTCCGTAAAGTCCCTCAGTTCCGTAGCCATCCGACAATCGTCCATCTGTTAAAAGCTGCGATAGCAGCAATCTTCCTTTCCCAACGCCGAAATCAACCTGAATGACAGGTGTTTTAGTTAAGTTAACTCCGCATTGTACAAGAGGTGTTACTTGCTGCGCAATGTTATGAAACGATGCCCGATACATCTCGGCCAAATCAAATACGTGTACAGGAGCACTCGGATTTAAAGCATGTTGTAAAGCCGGAGCATCATCGAACAACAAGCGCACCTTGTTCCTTAGAGCATCTATCGCCTCGGTGCAGCGATGTGTATCAAAGGCGTAAAATCCACAAAGTTCAAATGCAAAGTAATCTCCTTGCTCTATTTGCTCAATATCAGCTCCACGTTGTTCCCATGTGTAAAGGAAATCCGTGGCGCTCAAGCTAGTGACTTCCATATCGTAAGCTGGTGAAATCAGTCCACCGCGGTACCCATTCCATAGCCAAGTTGCCTGATGATCCAGTCCATCCCATAGCTGCTTCCCTGCATCTGTCGAGTGAATACAACTTTCGGGTTCAGCATGCTCTTGGAAGCTCACGTTAATTCCTTGGAGCAGCCCCGTCTCGATCCGTTCTGCCTGCTCGACTTTCATAATCTCCTGCAGCGGTCCGAGATCATCATTAGTTAAGTAGCCTTGGCCGAGCTTGACAGGACCACAGTTCAGCATAATGACCGAACAACCTCGTTCGATAGCTTGGTTAAGCCGATCTTTCGTGTCCACGTCGGAGGTGGCCGCTGCCCATTTCAAGCCGGATAACAGCAGCAAGTTCGCATCATCCTCCTTCGATATCGTCCAGCCGCATTGGCTAATAAACGCCTGAAGTTCATCTTCCCCTTCTAACACAGCTATATTCGCCGTTGTCAATCTTTCTGGAATGATAGGACGTAATGTTCGGAAGCGCCATTCCGATACTATGGGATGGACAACGGAGTCAGGTCCATTGAGCAGCTCTGCTCTGAATGTCCATTGTCCGTTTCCAGGGGGAAGTGTCACCTTGACTTGGGTTCGAATGGTTCCATAGGCCTCGACTTCTTCCCTTAATTCAATCACTGTAAAAGGCTTAGCATCCGATTGTTCCATAATTGAAAAACGTGCTTTCATTTCTCGGTTTTCATCCGTCTCGTTAAACCAATATAACGGCAGCGCAACCTGCTGTCCTGGAATGAAATTGCGATCCCACACTTCCAGACTTACGCTGACTGGCGAATAAGCAGCGGTCAAGCCAGCCCAAACCGGCTTCGGATTACCTTCCTGCAACTTACCCATAAAATGATGGTTCCCGTCCTCCCAACTGGACAACATGACAAAAGGTGAAAAACCGGCCGCACCTAGTCTGCGCCAATATTCGGCAATTTGGGTGTTAGCCTCACAGTTCAACTGAAGACGCTGCTCTTTCGTATGATCTTTCCCAAGAAAACGAGCAAGGCTTTCTTTTAATGTAAAATATCCGCCGGGATTTCCCTCGCCATCMAAATAATTGCCACCGAACTCATCAGCTACAATAGGTAATGAGAACTGCTCTGCTGAATCGTAATATAAGCCAACATTCTCAAACAAGCTCCACCAGTACTTATGGATGTGAAGCACATCGCGGTGAGAAATAACTAGCGGAGGGTACTCTTTGGCAAGTCGTTCAATCGCACGAAAGCCTACCGCCAATTGTTCGCCTTCTGTCTCATTCCAAGGATGAATGATACAGACCGATGGGTGACGCATGCATAAATCAAGCCAATGCCGCCATTGCAGAAGCAAGCTTTCTTCCGAAGCATTCATACCATGGAAAAAGCTCCATTCAATCTGGACCATCAAACCATGTCTATCACATAAATGCAGCAGCTCCTCTGGCGGAGTCCCCAGATGAAAACGAAGAGCGTTTGCACCATGGCCTTTTAACCTCAATATGATATTGCGTTCAAACCAATCGCTATCGAAAGCTAGCTCCGATGCCTCTGGATCACGGACCCATCTGTGCCAAACCAAGCTTCCGGCACGGAAAGTAATCGGATTTCCGTTTAAGCGGAACTTCAATCCATCCGTTTGAAACTCTTTGATGCCAAGTGTTTGATTCTTCACACTCGAGCACTTGCCATTCACTGTATAAACACTGACTTTGAGGCGATAACAATAGGGTGTTTCAGGTGACCAATACTTGCATAATCCGTTCAGTCGAATGACTGTTTGACCAACTGAATGCTTGAGGGGGACGTTCTCCTCGGCCAATACAGTGCCACATGCCTCTGTCACCTGAATGGAGAGACTTGCCTCTCTCTGAGTCGAAAATCCTTCTACTTCCCAGTGCAAATTAACTTCATCCTGTTCCAAGTCTACAAAAGGAATTAGTCTTGAAATGTAAAACCCATGATGAAATTCCAGCGATACCGAATCCCAAAGGCAGGAGGAAATATTAGAACGCCAATGATCTGCCGAAGGGATGTAGGATGCATCCTGCACATCCATATCCTTCATTGAACATAAGGAGATCTCCAGCATGATCAGCTCTCCTGGGGCAACATGACGGCAATTCAATGGATGCTTTGTTATCGTCATACCGCCTGGTGAGGAGGATACCTTCTCACCATTCACATAAACGGTTGGGCAAAATCGTGCCCCATTTAGGATCAGAATCGCCGAGGTCCAATCCCCCTCCGGCAATTCAACCATCCGTCTATACCACAACGTCCCTTCCGTCATATGGCCTGGATCTGTGGCCAACCCAGGGACTTGAGCCACTATTTCATAGTTTCTGTCAATTCCTGCTTCCCATGTTCCATTCAAGAGCATTTCAAACATGTCCCCCTTCAGCTGGCGTTGTGCGTGAACCCTGACCACACCAAACAGGACTTGACAGTGCCATGTGATTATCCACTTGAATGACCCGAATATACCAGTACGAACTCTCTCCGCCACGTAACGTTAGTTCTTCTTCAAAGTGCTTGGCATTGGGCTTAAATCTGTGGTACAGCTCTCCATTTCTCACCACATCTACCGCTTTAAGCGGTTGTTCTCCAGCAACAGAAATTTTGAGTGTATACGATTCGGCTTGCGGAAGTTCTGCGCCCATTAAATGACCATCAACTGTAAAGACCAATCGGATTCTAGCATTCGTCGTCCCGTAGACCCGCCTGTTTCTATAAGCATCCAGAATTGCTTCCCGCGTCAATTCCTTGGCAAACACCGCCGTCAACCCGTTTCTCCCTGGATTTCCTTTGTGACCGTCGGAATTGCAAGTCAATCCATAGCGATGACCTTGGTTCAGAAAATAGGCAGCTGTCCGATCTTCCCTCATTTTGTACATATGCTCAGGCACTAGCTTCTCTTGTACTTGCTTATATTCAAAGCTGCCGTGGCAGGAGAAAAACTCAATTACCGGCTCAACACCTTCGTATGGACAGGCATACCAAGTGTCTGCATCCATGGTACCCGAATTATGCAAATGTGGAATCGCCATATAATCAAATTCTTTGAATGCCTCCCACAAGTCTTTCACATTCTTCAGGCTAGAATTAGATATTGTCTCATAATCCAATTCTTCATTTAGCAGTACATGCGTGTCGCCACGTTCACAACGAAATTCAAAACCCCAAAAAGTAATAAAAGAGCCATCTACGTTGTATTGCTGTACCGTCTCACTAAGTTCTTTCCAATTCGCGCGAGTGAGCTTGTTTCGTTCGTTGTCCCAAGGCTGATGATGATCCGTAATAGCCATAAAGTCCAAGCAAGCTGCCTCTTTTCCATATGCAAACATGCGGTCCGGCGTCATATTCATCTTTTCGCGTTCGATACAGTCATTGGACAACGAAGAATGGCAATGTATATCGCCGAAATAGAGATGATAATCGTCAAAGACATGAGTAACGGATGGTGTTTCAGCTATAGGTAAACCCTTGCTCGTGATCTGCTCATGGCTGTGGTTCGATTCAAATACACCATGTCCATTCATGGCGTATTCTCCCTTATCCATGATATACGTAGTCAAATCGGTGATATCACTCATATTCGCAAATCGGTCCATGATTTGCAGCCGACTTCCCCGGTCTGTGCGAATGACGCGCATCCGTTCCGGTTCTCTTGCGATGATATGAAGGCGCAGCTCTTGTGTAAACTCAGGTATAGGTCGTTCATAACCTGCATAGGAACGGCCGAAATCGGGAAAGGCCCGACTTCGGTCAACAAAGTAACGAACATCTATCGTGCTGTAAAATGGCTTCGTTAAAGAGAGCGTTGTTACTTTGACGCCCGTACCGTAGCCCTCGCGAACATACCCCCATTTAATCACAATTTCATCTCCTGGTTCTGCTGCCGCTCCTTGAAATAAGATGACAAACATGCGAGACGCGTTATTCTGGAAGCGAGGCAAGCGAGAAGTGACGAATTGCTCCGTTTCCAAATTCCAGACCTGCTTTTCATACTTAATATCCGGATTTGAACAAAATACTTCGGTGTATCCCGCATCTTCCGGTCCAATGACAGAGGGGCGATTAAAACCTAAAAACCCGGGCATATCCAGTACAAGGCAGCTGTTATCTGAAGTAAAATGCTCACCCGTAATAAGCCGAATCGTGATCTCCCCGCTATCACCGGCTTTCATTTCATCCGGAGTAATTTCAACACTTTGGAAATATATAGTCTCCAAGCTTACCGACTCCTTTGACCATTTCTCTATTCGTTACACTTTATTGACCGTCATGCGCGCGAACATCTGGCTCGTAACCTGACGCTGAAGAGGATCCCCTTTGGCGAATCTTTCTAAGTCATCGACAATGAGCTCACCCATTTTGGTTTTCCTGTTGTGGCTGTAACCACCTATATGAGGCGTACTCAATACATTAGGTAGATGCCTAAGTACATGATTGCTTGGAAGCGGCTCGATATCAAAAACATCCAGTGCCGCATGCAAACGAGATTGTTTCAATTCAGCTAAAAGAGCCATTTGGTCAATAATTTGGGCTCTCGCTGTATTGACCAACAAAGCACTGTCTTGCATCCATGACAGCTCCCTCCGGCCGATCATTCCCTTCGTAGATGGAGTTAACGTATTATGCAATGAAACGATAGAACTGCGTTTCATCAGCTCCTCTAGGCTGCATAAGGTGACGCCTAGATTACGTGCCTCCTCCTCCTCGCAATAGTTAGATCGCAGCAATATTTCAGTTTCAAACGGCTTCAACAGGCGGATCACTTCTCTTGATATTTCACCTAATCCAATAAGCCCGACCGTTTGCCCTGACAATCCCATGACCGTTTCCGTCATATTGTTCGACCAGCCACCATTCTCAAGACGGTTGACATACGGGCGAATCTGCCAAGCTCCTCCCAGCATGAGCACCAATGCCAGCTCTGCTGTAGATTGAGCTAATGCACGATTGGCATTAACAACGGTGATCCCTTTCTCAAAAACTGCTTCATCCACAATGCCGTTAATGCTGCCAGCAGCGTGCCCGATAAATTGCAGTTTTTGTGCGTGCTCCAATACGTCAGAGGTTATTTTGGGCGACCGCCAGGAAGTAATTAAAGCGTCATATTCGCTAACCACTTCAGACAGATCGCTGCTTGTAAAGGGGTAGGATTCCGTCACAATATCCACTTGGGAAAACTGCTTTATGCGATCGACTAGCGCATTCGGGAATATCATCTTTTTTAAATCAGGTTCAAAGATGGTGATTAACGTTTTCATTGGCTAATTTCCTCTCCAGATGGACTCTTTACTTTTCTTCAATCGTTATAGGTGTAAGAATAAATTGACCCGTATGACCTTCCAGCCTCAGCACCCCGTTGTCCTCTACTCGTCGGATCATAGTGTCCTCTCCGTCGATCTCCCTTGAGACCTTCCAATCACCTGGCTTCAAATCAAACACCCAGATCTGAACGAGCTGACTTTCGCTCGGAATTTGAAATGTGAAGGCTTCATTCAAATGGCGCCCCGTTTTACTGAAAATCGCAGCCTTCCCCATTAGGTGACATCCTACAACGAGATGATTAACAATCAAATCTGGCTTTACGGGTTCCGGTCCGCCTATATTTTCCATAACCTGAATCACATTTAGAAATAGATGTTCCTCAGCAGCATGGGCTGGACTAATCTCTACTCGCCAACTACCCGCCTCACTCTGCGGTTCTGTTAACGGATAATTTCGCCCACCCACCCAAAATTGTTTGTCCTCCCCTCCGACTTTCACTATGTGCAAATCCTCCTCGGCTGGGAGCAGGGTGTGATTAACCATTTTTCCGTTATACCCATATTCAGTACGTCGAACCACTGTCGTATTTCCGTTGATCTCAGGCTCCTCCATGCTATGCAGCAGCCAGGATTTCTTATAATCGGGCACCGTAGATACGAGCCTGTCAAACACAATCAGTACGGCCGGCCGCCTAACGTCATCAAGTGGCATAAAGGCAAAGGAACGGAAGTATTCCTTTACCTTGTCGGATGAATACGCCTTTGTCAGATTCCCTTTCAAGTAACTTAGCTCCGGTTTCTGTGGATCAGGACCTATATAATGCGCGTCAACATGAGCGGTTATGTTATGGAGGAATAAATCCTCAAGACGTTTGGGCTCTTTCCGATCATTCGGAAACCGTTGGCCGCCATCGTTCGCATGATTGTCAGCGAAAACTTCATTCGGATCATAGACCAACATACAATTATGAGCGATTGTGCGCCGATGATAATTTCGGACATGCTCCGAATTGTAACCAATTCCACGATAAAACCCGGTATCCACAGCGAGATCACCCTTGTAATACAGTTGAAAGTTCCCTGCGTCCAAATGCTGATGGTTGGCAAAATAATAAGTGCCTACCTTCATTTCCACCACGACATCAGGGGAATCCATCCCCATCTGCCATCCGGTTCTTGCTACCATCGTCCCAACTGGATTCCCAAAATAACGAGTTAATGGCAGGTCATCGGGAGCTTTCTCCTCAACATAAGGATCGACAAGGAGCAGGTCCAGTATGGGATCCACACTGAGCTCATCCTGATACATCCAATGATGTTGATATTGGAAATGCGTATTCTTATAGTAAGAAGCGGCATACGAGAAAAAAGTATCCTTGGTTAAGCTCTTCACGTTCGGGTCGCCGCTCGTATAGGAGTCACCCCCACGAATGAATAGTCCATCTGGACGCCGAATGTATATCCAATAGTAAGGAACTTGCTCGTGATCACGACTATAGACGTTGTCGTAACCCATCCGATCGAATAACAATATAGGAAACATTTCCCATTTATAACGTGTAGTCCCGTAAGAATCCCCTTGGTGATGCGTATGCGATTGATAGCTGAAATTTCGTGCCGGAACCATCTCATTAAAGAAAATCTCACACACATACCGATACATATCCGGCTTCTCGTCATAAATGGTAATCCCCGTGCCCAGCATATCACGCATGAGCATAGCTTCCCCGGCATGACCTGTTATTGAGCTTCCTGGAACAGGGGGATAGCCCGTTTCAAGCAATTCTGCCAATCGTTCGAATTGTGCAATAAACGCGTCACGTTCTTCTTTGGAAAGTAGCGGATAACACCAATCGTATACGATTGCACCCATTAACATTAAATTTCCAATATCCCGGGAGATATCTTGTTTATCCATGGGAAATACAGCCTGCCGCAGCACATCGATTGCAACGGAAATGCTTTTACGTCCCGCTTCTTCCTTCTCTTCAAACAAATATAGAAGCGCATTACCAATAAATATGTCCTTTGACTTAGTGATTTCATCCACATTAGCTTCCAAGCCAGAAGCATGTACATAATACTCCCAAATCTTCCGCAATCTTGGATGCTTGGCATGTCTGCGAATGCCCTCAAGATGCTGCTTTCTTATAAATAACCGAGGGTGCTCCTCTGATGGAACTGGAAGACCCTTCGGGCTAAATGCCGATGGCGGTATATCATGTTCATTGGACATGTGAGGGTTCCTCCTTAAACAATTTGAAGGAGGTCAATGATGCACCTCCTTCAATTCTTTTTATTACTGGATGCCCGCATTGGATTGCTTCCAAATGGAATCGTCTACGCCGATACCTTTGCGTGAACCGACAGATGCTTTTCCACAAACATTCTTATGCGGACTCTGATCACTTGTTATCGCATAAGGCACGGTATACGTCTCCGGTCCGGTTAAACGCTTTCGCTCGAAACGCAGTTCTTTATTGCCGGACTCTTCAGCCGTTTTAAACAACAGATCATGCGTCCCCGGAACTTTCAATTGCCCTTTGGTATTGTAGTAAGCATTGTAGTCCGCTTCCATATTCATAGAGGGGGAGGTCACTTCTTGGCCGTTAATCACCACATTACATCGCACATCACTCAACAAGGGGGCTCCGCTCAACCAATCGGCATAATCCTGCAAATTGATGATCGTGTTATAATACACCTCGATACTATGCGTTGCCTTGATCGGCTCGATCGCTGCCATGCCAGCATTGTAGATGAGGTTGCCGATGATTGAAACATGGTGGACGGATCCAGTGCCTTTCCCCGTATTCGTAGTAATCGGGAGCACATTATCAACCATCAGGTTATCCTTCAGCAAAATGTAGGAACGGACGCCATCCGGATTGCTAAAGTCAATCGCTCCTGGAGATCCACCCGTACCTCCAGCTCCGCCAAGTCCAAAAAATCGGTTGTGTTCAATCCGTACCCAATTCTCGCTTCCGACTGCGCCGCCGCCTTTAAGGTCAATTCCGTTTTCCGTAAATTCACTAAATTGCGGTTCATTATAGAAATCGTTATCCGCAATCCTCGTTCCTTCGTAGACACCGGGATGTATCTGCAGTCCGTCGCCTGCACAATTATAAATTTCATTGCGCAGAACCTGAGACCCTTTCACATTATTGCTTAATACAACACAATGATTGTCTTCTTTCGGCGAGACAATCGTATTGCGTATAACGCTATTTTGAAGGACGTTGTTCACGTTCGTCGCACCGTAGAAGCTTACCAGTCCGCCGCCTTCGCCTCCTCCATACACAAGAAGTCGGTTCAGAACATTGTCGGTTGCTGCCGTACCATCCTTAAAGATGACTAACCGAGTACGCTTTTGTGCAGGTTCTGTTACAACAATCCGATCGACGATCCAGTGATCAGCTCCATCAAAAACGAGCTTATTGATGATCGCCTGCTCCTTATCCTGCTGTTTCACAGGATGAGTTGCGTCACTCGGATTGCTCGGTTGATACGCACGAATGACCCGTTTCTCCTTCTCATTCCCACTTGCCGTTAACCGTATCT
This sequence comes from Paenibacillus sp. P4_A9, assembly GCF_056402415.1. NCBI lineage: Bacteria > Bacillati > Bacillota > Bacilli > Caryophanales > Paenibacillaceae > Paenibacillus > Paenibacillus sp. P4_A9. Next base: position 154,717 of record NZ_JBFUHL010000005.1, on the reverse strand, counting down.
CTCCTAGATCGACATAATTGCCAGGAGCTACACAGAAAACCGTTTTGGCTGGATCATTAATCTGATTCCAATCCTCTTTCTTGGAAATGATCTGTACATGAGACTTCTGGGCATCACATGCAGGAATAGCAACTTTCACCTCAAATGTATCAACGGATGCATTAGGGGAAGTGGCACAGCCTGACATCAACATCATACATAGGAGTAATGTCACTTCCACATATCTTCTACAGATCCGAACCATCACTGCAGCTCCTTCGTATGCTTATTGCTTAATATATCGTTGATAAGCCTCGTTTTTAATTTTCAATACTTCATCAATTTTCAAACTTTTTAATTTCTCTACATATTTATCGTAGCTTGCCTCAACGGATTCCCCGCCAAGAATCCATTTCTGACTCATTTCCTCCACAAAGGTATTGATCGGTCCTTCAAGCTCTTTTAAACGTTTTTGTTCATCCAATGTGTAAGTGAGCTTCGGAACTTGCGGAATAATAAATTTGTTTTTAATATAATCGGTCATCCCTTTGGCTGCGAGCGGAGTCATCCACTGTTCTTCATAAGCGAACTCCTGAGGGAAACCAATTGACACTTGTGCGCCTAACTCATTCAGTTGTTTGTTAACCGCTCCAGAGTCCAATATGGCCTTCGTAAAGATCGGTTTACCACCAACCATCGTATATGTCTTTCCTTCGATACCATAATTAGCCATTCGTTTGCCCGCTTCACTAAACCAGAAATCAAAATATTTGACCGTCTCTACAGCATATTTATTGGATGTCGCAATCCCCCAACCAAAACTTGCGATCGTTTCCCTCGCACTGTATTCAGCCACGATTCCTTTCGCACTCTTTGGCGGAGTAATAGGTACGATGTTGATTCCGCTCACTTTATCCTTCAACGTATCGTTGTAGGTGGCCGTACTTGCAAACCAGTCATGGGTTGATCCACCTGTATTGTTGCCGAAGAGAATTTCCCGCGATTTATYTCCTCTGGTGAATGCTTCTTTATCAATCAGCCCTTCTTTATACCATTTTGCAATGTTGATCATGCCGATTTTATATTCTGGCTCATAGGCGCCGTAAGTGATTTTGTCTCCTCGGAGCAAATAGTTTTTATCCGTATCCCAAAGCGTTAAGAGATCATAGATTTTTGAGGGGTCGCGTGTGAAAAATGGGACTTCGTCTGCCTTCCCGTTTCCGTTGGGATCTTTTTCACGGAAAGCTTTCAGCGCTTGATAATACTCATCCACCGTCGTTGGTGCTTTGATACTGAGCTTATCCAGCCAATCTTGCCTAATAAACCAACCTCTGGCTGGATCTCCTTCAGGAATTTGCGGAATGAAATAAATGTTCCCGTCTGCGGAAGTCGCGAATTTACGTACGTCTGGCCGCTGCTCAAAAAATTTCATAATATTCGGCGCATGCTTCTTTAGTAAATCATTCAATGGGATGAACGCGCCTTCAGCTCCGTATTTATTGAAGTTGGACTGATCCGTAGACACGATATCGCTCACTTGGCCGGATGCCATCATGAGGTTAAACACCTCTTTGGGATCCGTCACAGCGCTGGACGTACTGCCTTTTAATTTCACATTCGTCATCTCAGCAGCTTTCAGAAATACTTCCATATCATCCTTAAAGGAAGCCGTTGTGGCCACCATATGGATGCTGAGCGTAATCGGCTTTTCAGATGCCTTCCCACTCGATATGGCGCTTGGAGCGCTTGGAGCCGCAGACACATTGACGGAAGCTTCCGGCGTCTTCTCAGACGACGAAGAGCATCCTGCAGCAACGCCAGCTAATAGCAGTGCAGAAACGACAGCAGGTGTAACTTTGTTAAATCCCATTTTCATTTCCCCCTCGAATAATTTGTAAACGCTTTACTCTAGCCCTTTATGGAGCCAATCATGACACCTTTTACAAAATACTTCTGAATAAACGGGTAGACAACAACGATTGGAATAATGGATACAATGATGGTTGCGTAAATAATCGTTTCCTCCGAAAAGGTAGCCATATCCACATTTCGCATCATCTCTTCCGTGGGCTTCATCTCAACAATCAATTTCTTCAACAACACCTGCAAGGGAAGTTTATTGTCATCTTTGAGCAAGACCATCGCCCAGAAATAACTGTTCCACTTACCTACCGCATAGAACAACGTAATAGCCGCCATAGCTGGCTTGGATAATGGCAAGTATATTCGCCACAATATTTGTAAATCTGACGCGCCATCCATCGTAGCTGCTTCCTCTAACTCCTCGGGAATCGATTGGAAAAAGCTTCGCAATATGATGACAAGCCATGTGGACACGGCGAATGCAATGATAAGTGCTAGGCGAGTGTTAATCAGGCCTAACGCTTTTAGGTTTAAATAGACAGGGATCATGCCCGCGGAAAATAACATGGTAAAGGCGATAAAGAATCCGATCGTTGTGCGTCCAATCAATCGCTTTTTCGACAGTGGATAAGCACCAAGTATCRTCAACAGCAAGCTGACGGCCGTCCCTACTACTGTATAAAAGACCGTATTGGCATAGGCGATCCAAATATTGTTTTCAGATAAGACTCTTTTGTAAGCGTCTAGTGTCAACGCTTTGGGAAATAGAACGACCCTCCCTGAGATGACCTCATCGGATGAACTGAATGAAGCGGAAAGCACATAGAGAAATGGATAAACTGTAGATATGGCAAGTAGTGACAACAGAATGTAATTGCAGATAACAAATATTTTTTCGCCTTTTGACTCTTTCATTCCATCACCTACCATAATCCGCTTTCGGTATATTTTTTGCTGAGCTGATTAGCAATGACGACCAGTACGAGTGATATCACCGAATTGAATAAATCAATCGCCGCCGCAATATGGTATCTGCCCTCCTGTAGACCCGTTCGGAACACGTATGTGCTGATTACATCCGACGTTTCGTAAGTCGCTGGTTGATACAGCAAAATGATCGCTTCATAACCGACGCTTAACAAATCCCCAATCCTGAGAATGAGCATAATCATAATCGTGGGTAATATGCCCGGGATGGTCACATGCCAAATTCGCTTCCACTTATTGGCGCCATCTATAACAGCTGCCTCGTATAACTCTGTGTTGATGCCTGATAAAGCGGCAATGTAGATAATGGAACCAAATCCAACTTCCTTCCAAATGTGCATCGAGATGAAAATCTGGCGGAAATATTCTGCTTTCACCAGGAAATACTGTTTTTCAAAACCAAGCTTATCCAGTCCGATGTTGATCAAGCCATTCTCTGGCGCTAAAAAGTTCGTAACAATTCCGGCGATCACGACCACCGAAATAAAATGCGGTAAATACGTCATGGATTGCACCGTTTTTTTAAATACCGCATTCTTCACTTCATTGAGTAGCAGTGCCAGAACGATTGGAGCTGGAAAACTGAAAAATAACGAATACACACTAATCAAAATCGTGTTTTTTATCGTTCTGAAAAAATAAGGACTGTTGAAATACGTAGCAAAATTTTCAAAACCACTCCATGGACTTCCCATGATTCCTTTAAACAAGCTGAACTCTTTGAAAGCAATTTGCAGACCGTACATCGGTGCGTATACAAAGACGATGTACCACAAAATAAAAGGGATCAGCATCAAGTACAACAGTTTGTTACGAACGATATTCTTTTTGTAAACCGTCATCCTTCTCGTCTTGGCTGGAACGAGTTGATGGTTGTCTAGTCCAACCTCCACTTCCACAGGTTCACCCTCATTCCCCTATCCGTGATCAATTCCATCACCTTCCGTATTTGAAAATGCTTTCATTCTTGCCGGCACAACCAACATTAACGGGTTACCTATCTCGAAGTAAATGGTCAGTTTTCAAATCGTCACCATTATTCAATTTTTAAAAAAGCGCATACATTTGAGTATGCGCAAGTAGAGGTTATTCAGGGAATTGCTTCGCATAAAGACCTGGAGAAACACCTTCATATTTTTTAAACATGCGGATAAAGGTGTTTGGATGATTACAGCCCACCCTACCAGCGACTTCGTGGATTTTCAGATGGCTGTTATTTTGTAACAAATCTTTAGCAATTTTAACGCGATACATATTCAAATAATCTTTAAAATTTTCTCCGGTGTAATTTTTAAACAAGATACTGATATAGGCAGGAGAAGCATTGAATTCCTCAGATAAGTCGACCAAGGAGATATCCCTTTGGTAATTGTCATGTATAAATGTCATCATACGATCCGACATGGATTCGTCTACTTCTTCATTTTTACGATGAACATGATCGATAATGGCAGCAAACATGCCCAACACCGTATCCTTAAGTCCTTTTTCTATACCGCTGCTTTTCATTTCCTTTAGTAAATTCGTCCCCTGACCAAACAAGCTTGCTTCTGTTTCGTTTAATTGTTGCAGAATTCTTCGAAGGGTGTTATACAAACTATGGACTAGTTGGTTCTGCATGTCTCGGCCAATTTCCCGCCGCTCTATATTTTCCTGAAATATGTGATAAATCAGCGCCTCCAATTGTTCCTTTTTACGCTGAATAACCATATGAATGATATCTCTTTCTAATTCGAGCGGGTAATAATATTGATTATTATTCACCTGTGTATACTCATCGTAGGTCAGTATAGACTGCCTATCCAAGGCCGAGTGATCCTCGAGCATAGAGGTTGCAGTATGAAATGACTGCTCCCACTCCCGAATATTAGCCGCTGATTGCCCAATAGACACGAGCATAGAAATGCCGTACTCCTCATGAATCTCATACATAATTTGACTCATAGATTTCTTGATTGTCCCAGTGGCTGTTTCATCAACAAGAAACACATAATTGTGGGTTCTATTTTCAAACCATTCCAATTGCGGTGAGATCAGCAATCGAATACGATCCACAACTTGATTCTCAATTGCCGCTAACTCTGATTTGTTTAAGTTCATGGCCATATCTTCACCGGTCCAACGAAATAGAAGGATTGAACCACCTCGTGCCAACCATTCCAAGCCATGCTTTGACGGAGTTTCGTTCAGCTGCTCCTCAGACAAGGCACCATAGGCCAAATCTCGTATATACGTTCTTTTCCAAACCTTACTGTTCTGCAGCATAGCCTTTTCCAATTCATCATTTGAACTTTGTAAAGTGGAAATCTTTTCTCGAATAAGGAAAAACTCATCCTTGCCACCTATTTCGCTAAGATTCCAGATCGAGGACACGACATGGCGAATTGGCTTGTAAATTTTACGTGATAAAATAATTGCCGCACCAAAACCTAATAGAAGCAGCAATAAGTAAAGGGTACCTGCTTCCCAAGTAATGCTTTTGATTTTGCCGATGAATGGATGCATTGGTGTTATATAAAAATAGGCAACCTCGTCAAATAATGCTGAACCTGTTGAGTGAATATGAAAGGAACCCGTTTCTGTTTTTAAATAACTAGACACTTCGCCGATAAACTTATCGTCCGACAACAATCCACGAATTTTCTCCTCGCCCAGATCCGATTTGGAAAGCATAAGTTCTTTGTTCAACAGGAACCCGATACCTGCTTGATTTGCCATCTGCCAATCAGAGAAGAATAGTTTTTCTGCGAAAGTAATAATAAATGTAATTTCCGACGTGTAATCCACGGTTTCTTTCTTGATGATTGTAAAGGAATTTCGATCTGGCAATGCCCCAGGATCTGTAAGTACGTGGCGAATAAATAACATATCAGTTGTAGACTTTGTTAAGAAATAATCCTCAATCTTTTGAAGGTGCTCGGATGTAAATCCCATTTCCTTATAATACGAATCCGTATCAATCGTCTTATTGGGTGTAATAACCAGCCCTGCCGATTTTTCCATAACATCAATCTTATATCCGAAATTATTAAAAGCGATCGTGCTCGATTTCAATCGATTGTAGACATTATTCACATAGTAGTAATTCTCAGAATCCGCTGCGTATTTAATAATATCATCGTTACTCTTTAATTCTTGAATCAGGTTCAGAGCCACCATAAATTTCATATCCATTTGAGACCTAGCTTGGTGAATGAAATTCCGTTCTTCCCCCTCTTGCTTGACCTCATGAATTTCGTTGTTTTTGTACAACCAAACTCCAGCTACGATAAAAGCATAACCAGTCGCAATCAGAAAAAAGGCAATAAACAACTTTTTCAAGAATGGTGTGTTGTTCATGAGCTCCCCCCTTTTTATGCTTTGAAAGCGTGACCATTTCTCTGTATATTAGTCTGACTCATCGGTTAAGATAGCTTACTTTTCATGCCTGTGTAAATGCACATTATTAAAAAGATCACCGAAATTAAAATTGGCTTACCCAATCAATTCGCCAATCCCCCTTGCGAGTCCTGTGATTGATTAATTAATATTTATTAATTTAACGTTGTACTACAAATGAAAAACCCGGATAGCACTGTCAAACAGTACCTCCGGGTTCTTGCTATGAATGACTTTAACTATCAGTTCGAAACTGTTAAATTGTCAAACTGAACAATCTTGTTGCCCCCGAAACCGATCTTACCATCAACAAACGATGAATCTATTCCAGTTGCGATTAATGTTGTTCCAAAGTAAACGCTAATCGAGCTTCCTGACTTGACGATTTTGATTGGATATACGCCGTCACCGGAAATTAAGGATGCTGAGAAATCGGCCAATTGCGTCGCCGTTCCCGCAGCTACCTTGAACAAACCGTGTGTCGTTGACGTATTCGACTCGCTGAAGTTCACAAAGTAGTAATTGTTTACATCCTGATAATTGAAAATCATCGAGAAATTATCCGTCGATCCGGAGTTGTTCTTCGCTTTACCATCGGCAAGCATCGTAAAATCACCGGTTACTGACGTATTATGAAGGGAAATATTATTGTTTGGAGCCGTGCCGGTTACTGGCGTGTTAAGCGTGTATCGAGCATCTGCAATACCCCACGTACCGCTAACTGGAGTCAAGTGTGACGCATCTGATCCCGTTTGGAATGTTTCGCTAATTAACGTCGAGCTGTTCGAAACAGTTACGGAAACAGCCGATGATGTCGTCGTATTGCCTGCGGCATCGCGTGCTACAGCCGTTAAGGAATGCGCGCCGTTACTAGCACTCGTCGTGCTCCAGTTTATAGAGAACGGAGAGTTGGTATCTTCGCTTCCCAAATTGACACCGTCCAGTTTGAATTGAACGCCTACTACGGCGACGTTGTCACTTGCATTCGCTGAAACGGCAGTTGTCCCTGATACCGTCGATCCGCCTGTAGGAGCTGTCAAGCTTACAGTAGGAGCAACTGTATCGCTGCTGTTGCTAACCGTTACAGACACGGTGGAAGATGTCGTCGTATTGCCCGCGGCATCACGTGCGACTGCCGTCAAAGAGTGCGTACCATTGCTCACACCTGTTGTGTTCCAGTTTACTGTAAATGGAGCGCCAGTGTCTTCGCTGCCGATATTCGTGCCATCTACCTTAAATTGAACACCAACTACACCAACATTGTCACTTGCATTTGCTGAAACRGCTGCCGTACCCGATACGGTCGATCCACCTGTAGGAGCAGTTAAGCTTACCGTAGGTGCAACAATATCGCTGGCGTTGCTGACCGTTACTGACACGGCGGTAGATGTCGTTGTATTTCCTGCGGCATCACGAGCGACTGCCGTCAAAGAATGCGTTCCATTGCTCACACCTGTTGTATTCCAGTTTACCGTAAAGGGTGCGCCAGTGTCTTCGCTGCCAATATTCGTGCCATCTACCTTAAATTGAACACCAACTACTCCGATATTGTCGCTTGCATTTGCTGAAACAGCTAGCGTCCCCGATACAGTCGAACCGCCTGTAGGAGCTGTCATGCTAACCGTTGGAGCAACCGAATCGCTGCTTCCACCGCTGCTAGTTAGCGTTGCACCTGCATCCGTTTGGGCGTAAGTGTTGTCATCAACACCCATTCCTGTACGGGAGCCAACCGATGCGCCTGCGCACAAATTTTGGTGTGGGCTAGATGAGCTTATGACCGCAGTAGGAATCGTATAGTTTTGTGCACCGGTAAGCAGCTTATATTGGAATGTCAGGCCGGTGTTGTTCGATGCAGCCGCAGTGGATCCGATCACATCATGCGTGCCCGGGCTCTGCAGTTGACCTGCTGTGTTGTAATAGGCATTGTAGTCCCCTGTTGTGCCGCTTGCAGGCGTATCAACGTCTTGGCCGCTAATAATGACGTTGCACATGACATCCTGAGAAGTAGGCAGTCCATGCAGCCATTTGCCTGCTGATGCCACATTTACGATGGTATTGTAATAGACTTCAATGCTATTCGTATTTTTGATCGGTTCAATAGCCGCAGCACCTGCGTTATAAATCACGTTACCAACGATGGACAAATGATGGGCCGAACCGACGCCGCCACCCGTATTCGTCGTCCACGGAAGCGGATTGTCGAAGAAAATATTGTCTTTGAACAAAATGTATGATTTGACGCCAATATCGTTACTGAAGTCGATGGCTCCAATCGACCCTCCACTGCCTCCAGCACCCCCTAGACTGAATAAACGATTCCCTTCAATCGTCACTAGATCTCCAGTCGTGCTGCTGCCGCCGCCTTTAATATCGATACCGTTCTCCGTGTATTGCACAAAACTTGGGTCATTGTAGATGTCGTTGTTCGCAATTATCGTTCCGTTGTAAACGCCTGGATGCAGCTGAATAACGTCCCCTGCACAATTATAAATTTCATTGCTAATGACTCTTGTGTCCTCAGCATCATCCGACAGAAGCACACAGTGATTATCGTCGCCTGGACTGACAATCGTGTTACGGACTACGCTGAGCTGCAGTGTATTCCGATCGCTTCCGCCACCACCATAGAAGCTGACTTGACCACCTCCGTCTCCACCGCCTTCAATAAGCATCCGGTTCAAGACATTATCTGTGGAGGCATACGAGTTGTGAAAACGGACGACATTCACCCTGATCTGATTAGGCTCTTTCACATTCAGACGGTCGATAACAACATAATCGGCGCCTTGGAATACGAGTTGCTTGATGATCGCACGGTCGCCACTGCTCATCAGAACAGGGTGCGTGTTATCGCTAGGGTTGCTCGGATTGTAGTATCGAATATACCGTTTGGCCGAAGATGTCCCGCTTGCYGTTAAGTTGATCGTGCCTTTGGATGTGTAATCGCCTGGCTGTACACAAAAAATTGATTTCGAAGGGTCGTTGATCAAATCCCAGTCCGTATTGGAGCTAATAAATTGCACTTGTGAATTTCCTGAATCACAGGCAGGCACAGCTACGCTTACTTCATACGGACTACTGGCTTGCGCTACATTCTCGTTAACGGGTATGCCGATCAACATCATCGTTAACATCATGACCGACATAAAACCGGACAACATTTTTCTGTTTTTAATCAAATTTAATAACCGCCTTTCGTAAATTGGTTTTACTCTCGTTCGCCCTTCGTTGAACAGCCTAATACTTTTCACAAAATGAGCTTCCAACTCCTCCTCAGCTTCGCAAGTTTTAGTAAGCGCTTACTCAATGCCACTTAACTTTACTTTTTCGACCTCATTGATGTAAATCTTCATTTTTCAAATCATCACCAAGGGTTGATTCATGCTTGCACAAACGYCGAAAGTCCATGATCATCACAAATAAATCGTCAAACCGTCATAAGCGACTAGGATACCATCGTTGCCGTATTTATGAGCGAGCTCGTCATGAGTTGGTCCTCCCTGATGAGAGAAATGCGTAACGTAAACCTTGGTATTCGGAGTTTTTGCCCCGATCTGCTCCATGCGATCCAGCATCATCAAAACACCAGCATAATTGAGATGGTTTTTAAACTCATCTGTATCCGTCTTTGTAGCATCCATAATAATAGCATCGAGCGTAAATCCAGTTAACTCGTCCCAAACTTTTTCCCGATAGAGACCTGTATCGCAAGCGTAAAGCAAATTTACTTTGCTATCACTGATGACAAAGTTCATAGCGTCACCGGATTCTTCATGATGCGATGCGGTTAATGACTTGATCTTGTAAGGTACCAACTCAAAATGTTGATCTGGACTGATGACATGTCGTGTCAAGTCGAGTGCAGCATCATTGGTTTGCCCGAGTAGTCGGAATACAGAGTCCCCTGCAACCAGATGCAGCGGATAAATGGCCGAGAATTTACGTAGGTTTTTGCTCCTCAATAATAAGTTGTTCCCATAGAAATGGTCGACGTGGCTGTGTGTAATCAGATTGTATTTGAGCTCGACGAGCGAAATGCCGTACATACCACAGGAGGCTGGCACATCGGGCCCTAAGTCTATTAGCAAATCAGAATTGATGATGACAGATTGTCGTTTGCGTACGTTGACTCCGCCATATCTTCTTGCGTGCTCACATACCCTACAGTCACAAAAGGGAGAAGGAATTCCCTCAGCAGCACCTGTTCCTAAGAACGTCACTTTCATTGCACTCAGCTCCTTATCACTAGTTACTAATACGTTAGCGCCGATGCCCTTTCTCGTATATAAGCTCTTTTCAAATCATCACCATTATTCAAACAGCTACTCAAGGCATTATTTTTCTTACCGTAGACCTTGAACCCTAAAGCCTTGTAAAGTTTTTGCACCACTCTTCACTGCCCGTCCCTCGGGGAATAGCAGACGAATTCAGACCAATCCCTTTTCATTTACCTTGAGAAATCAAATAGCCCTACGATTTATCGTAAGGCCTAATTCCATTTGCTATATATTCAGTTTGAATTCAATAAACCAACCTACCATCTCTAAACTTTACAACCCGCTTCGCCTGCTCCGCAACCTGCCGATCATGCGTAATCACAATAATCGTTCGTCCCTGATCATTCAACCGCCTGAAAATATCCATGATCTCTGCACCTGTCTTGGAATCCAATGCCCCCGTAGGCTCATCCGCCAAGATAATCGGTGGATCGCCAGCCAATTGGCTACGCGCTGCTGTTGCCCACCAGACAGCTCCGAAGGAAAGTGCTTCCGACGATCTAGCAGATCAACCGCTTCCAACGCCTGGAGTACCAGCGGCTCCCGCTGTTTCCTCGATAGTCCTCGATAAATCAACGGTAACTCCACATTCTCGTAAGCACTTAACCTAGGCAGCAGGTTAAAGCTCTGGAAAACAAACCCGATCTTCCGATTCCGAATCTCAGCCAATTGTGAATCCTTCAGAGAATGAATCTGCTTCCCATCAAGGGTATAGACACCTTCGTCCGAAATGTCCAAACAGCCGATGATATTCATCAACGTGGACTTCCCAGAACCCGACGGCCCCATAATAGCGACAAACTCACCCTGCGCGATGTCCAAAGAAATGTCATCTAACGCCCGAATGGTCTCTCCGCCCATATAATAAAATTTACTAACATGTTCAATTTGAATTAAGGCTGTCATTGTCTTCGCCCCCATTATCTGAAACCAAATAAATGAAGTCTGCGATTCAATTCTTTTACCGCTTCGCCTTATAAAACTCATGATATAGCTTCATCAGCGCCCGCTTCTCTATTCGCGAAACATACGAACGCGAAATCCCCAGTTCCTTCGCAATCTCCCGCTGCGTCCGCTCTTCCCCGCCTAACTCCAACCCAAATCGACCAACTACAACTTCCTTCTCGCGGTCGTCCAATATCTCTAGATTCCTATAGATTTTGCTCTTCTCAATCTTCAGCTGTACCGCATCCACCACATCGTCTGCCTCGCTGCCGAGGATGTCGATCAACGTAATCTCGTTCCCCTCTTTATCCGTTCCGATAGGATCATGCAAGGACACATCTTTCCGCGTTTTCTTCAATGAGCGCAGATGCATTAAGATCTCGTTCTCAATACAACGTGCCGCAAAAGTTGCCAGCTTCGTGCCCTTGTTCGGCGAGAATGATTCAATAGCTTTGATCAGACCGATCGTCCCGATGGAGATCAAGTCTTCCAAATCTTCGCCCGTATTATCGAATTTTTTGAGGATGTGGACACGAAGCAACGTAAAATTGCATGGTCACTTCGCACCCAGCTACTGGGCCTAGCGTATCTTTGCCTTGAATACAAAAAGCCACCCTATGGTGGTTAGTCACAAGGTGGTCCGTACTTACAATGCCTCCTACCGAAGGTATCAATTAGCATTTTAACTTACTCGTCCAGATCCAAATATCCCTTACCTTTCTAACTGCTTGCCACTCTTCAGCGTTTTGTCCCAATCTGCTCTAGCCAAGTATACATTGGATTTGCCGCCCTTGTCGGAAGAGAACAGGATATGCCGATCATCCCGGGTAAAGAGAGGATGCGGATGCGACATCTGGCTGCGCCAGGAAGTGCCATGTGCACAAAGAAGGCCGACTTCTATCGAATCCCCTTCGTATTTCAACAAGGACATATAGTTCCCACTATCCTTCATCACTTCGCGAATATGCGCACGATCGCCGACCCCCATCGTCTCCTGGTAGTTCATCTGTACATGGGAAGGCCGGGTGTAAGGGTAGTAATATCTTCTCTCGTTCGAACCATCTGTGTTTATGAAAATATCGCCATGTAACAAAAATTCATCGCCGATCCGCTCCCTAGATGAATACTGAGCGCCAACCCTTCCGCTGGCAGTAAAAAATTCATGTCCGATCCGTTCCAACCCTACCTTCTGATCCACTAATGGATACACCTTGTCATGGTCTAAGCGCGCCGTCCACATTCTCTGAACCTGAAGCCATGGACCTTCATGGCAAAACAAAACTATATTCGGATCGACCGGACTTATATTCACATGAGAGATATACTGTCCTTCTCCCCATACCACATAGGGAGCTTTTCTATCAATATCAAAGCGGATGACTACGCTCCTTGGTCTGCGGAAGTGTTTTTCCCTGTGTGTTGAATAGGTACCACCACTATCCGTACAAAGCTCCATATGCTCCACATACGAAAAAGCGAGATATTTCCCAGCATCGTCTACAGATAGATCGCTGGGCGTAAAGCCACGTGGAATTTCCATAAGCTCTTCGGTTTCCAGGTTATCAAGGCAAACGCGCATCAGCGTGCGGTCTGTAAAATAATAAACAATATGATTCCAGGCATCGAGTACGGAACTGAATGGAATAACCCCGTCATGATCGGTAATTTGCACCATTTGTCCATCATTGAATCCTAATGTGTACAGTTGCATCGAACCGGAGCGGTTAGAAGCAACTAAGACGTAACTATTTTCACAATCGATCAATGTTTTGGTGAAATAGGGATGATACGTATCACCGGAATTGTCGGTGAGCTGCACCACTTCGACGCCGGTCAATTCATCTTGCTTCTTGGTCATCGTTGAGTAATAAACATCGCCTTTCAACACCAATCACTCCTCGTCAATGATTGTATAACCTGATAACATTGCTAACATCCTGTTCATCGTATCGGCTTCGATTCCGGCAAGCAGGACGATGCCAATGCCATGCGGATCGTTCGTAACTACCTTAAGGTCATACTTGTAATAATCAGGGGAATACGAGTATTTTGATCCGCAGCATACGCCATGGACTGATCCATTACCCTCGAAGGCATGGCTGATCAATGCGCTCCACGCTTTACGTACGGCATCGGCGTAAAGCAGGGGCTTATCTAGCCAACCGAAGCGCACACCTCTCGCATAGGCATAAATAAACATCGATGTGCAGGACGTTTCTTCGAACGAGCCTTTATCCGTCAACACTTGATGCCACAAGCCATTCTTCCCTTGCTGAACAAGTAACCCTCCAGAGAAATCTCGGAAGAAGGCAAGCAACTCTCCTCTGTCCGGGTGGTCCTCCGGCATGATCTCCAGCAGCTCTGACAAAGAAAAAATAACCCAACCGTTCCCACGTCCCCAAGGTATCTGATTAGCCATATTGAATTTGAAATCATAGACATGAGACATCAGTTTTGTGTCGGGGAGATACAAGTATTTCTTAAAAAGAAGAAACTGTCTTGCGGCTTCATCAAGCCATTTGCGCTCTCCTGTCAGCTTGTAGTATCGACACAAAAAAGGGGTACTCATGTATAAGTCGTCAGCCCATAATGTATTTTCCATGTAATAACCTTTGGATTCACGATAAAATGCACCGTCATCCTGCCGCTCTTGCGTGTTGGCCATATAATCGGCGATGATATGCGCCAGCCTGATAAAACCTTCATCTTGCGCTTCTTTATTTGCCTCCAGCATCGCACTGCCGATTGAACCGCAATCGTCCAACATCTTCAGATCCACCAGCTTCGTGTTAATCGCTGGATACCCATACTGCTCACGATCCCACATCGAGTAGCTGTACATCGTCGTACACGCATTTAGATGTTGAAGTACGTATCGGACCATATCATTGCGAGCGAGCTTTCTGCCCGTCTGAAGAAGGCCGTACAAAGTCACGCCAATCGGATAGTTCCATCTTGCGTAACGAGCATTGTGTAGGTAAGGTCTGATCCAAACGCCTGGTCTGTCTATCCGCCAGTAGGTATGACTGCTAGATTCCTGTAATGTACCATCCGCTTCAAACAAACTATACATTGTTTGCAGCTGCTCTGGGACGATACCTTCAGCGCGCTCCATCGGTCCTAGGTAAAACCAACATTCATCCGTTCCTTTCACGGGATATGGCTGACTGAATGCATACGCCTCGTCTCCAGTGGACACTTCCAGTGTGAAACCCCAGTCTCTCCCCCCACAAGCTGACTCAACCAACCAATTGTGTTCCCCATAGGCGAGATTAATCTCATACTTAAATGGCCCTTCCGTCTCGGACATTGCGACTAGTTCGCTGTTAACCCAGATGCGCATCTTGCCTGCTGACCATCCCTTTAAAGCGAACCGATTCCGGCCGGGGAGGACAGAGTTCCCTTTGGCCCAAGCATATGCCACCTTATTCGGGTGGATACCGAATATTCTTGCACAGTTCATCAGCGACTGCTGATCAGCCGTTCGCGCCTGAGAAGGAAACCACCGGATAGAGGAGTCCGATTCGGATCCTTTCACATCGGGGAAGTTCGTTTCTCCGAACTGTTCATCATCTTGCGGCTCCGAATACAACCAACCACCACAGTCGTATCGTTCAAGGAACGGGTTCATAAAATCTAGTGGAGTCGAATGGCTGCGGTTTGAACCGAATATACAACCGAAACCGGAAGCAACTTTGCGGCATACAAGCAGGAAAGCATTCCAACCCTTTTGCAGCTGTACTTCCACGATCTTACGTGTATCTCTATTCACTTCTTCGGCTACACTCGATTTATATATTTGCTTGCCATTCAGCAGCAACTTGGTCGGACCATAACAATTGACAGCTGTTTCGACAGACTTGGCGTTGTCACTCCAAAGCATGCATAGCGCAAAAGCATATTGACCTAAGGAAGCATCTCGATGCTTCTCGTGCATATTAAAATCAAATCTGCCATCCTGCAGCTGCGGGATTGAAAGCCTGCTATAGCATCGGAATACGAACGGATGAGGGGGATTATTCGCTATATAGGCGCCTGCTATCGTTTCGAGGATGGCGTCCGTGTCCTGATCTGCCATCTTATATGTCATGCTAGCTTCTAATTCAAAATACCGATTCATTCTTTCTCCTCCTTCCGCCTTAAATAGAGGTTTCATTCGAATGAGAGGTACTGTTGTGCAAGTAGCCGGCAATGAATGCTGCCTGCTGCATTTGGATGTGCGAGACGTAATGGACATGATCGCTGTACAACGTCTTGCCATCACCTAGACTTTGAGTAAATCTGTACAAATCTATGGATTTGACTCCAGCAGCCGCCATAATCTGATCGGCAACTTCATTATATTGAGTGACGTCGCGATTGAACCGTACAAATTTCTTCATCTGCTCCTCATGGATAGAATCATCCACAGGCGTGGTTCTCGCCCAAACAATTCGGATATCGAGAGGTTGCATGAGTTGTAAAATTGCCTGCAAATTAGCTCCATATTTATCCAATGGAACTTGCAACTCGCCAGTCGACGAATTTCGTTTGATATCGTGCAGCCCGCAATTTAGCAACAATATGGAATGATCAAACAAGCGATTAGAGACGAGATAGGATAAATATTGAAGAACCATGCCGCTGTCCCCACCGTTTGCGCCTCTCATCGCGTTGGGGAGATCTTGGTTTTCGTTAATTGAATGCTGATCCTTCTTACGATCATAAATGATTTCACTTTCCAGCATTTTCTCCAAATAGCCCCCGTAATCGATCGATATGCTGTCCCCTAAAACGAACAATTTATCCAACATGACTCCTCCTTTCAAATGCCCCGGTACACGTCCTAAACCTACCTCCTCTGACGGCAGTTTTAATGTTCTGTTTGTTCGCGATATTTACCAGGTGTTATTTGCTCCGAACTTTTGAATGAGCGGATAAAGTTTCCAGAATTGCTAAAATGCAACTTCTGCGCTATTTCGCTAATCGTCATATCCGTTTCCCGTAGCCATCGTTTGGCAATGCCAAGACGAACTTTAGCAAGATACTCGCCGAAATTAATGCCCATTTCCTGTCGAAACACACGGCTAACATAGACGGGATGATAATTTAACCTTTCTGCGCAGGATTCCAATGTAAGATTGGTCTCAGCTTCGTTGTTAATCATCGTACAGACCTCTTTGGATATACGGTGATGCGCCTTGTCTTTTTGCTCGCTAATCACCTTGACTAATGGCGCGATCAGCATTTGCATAAACCAACTTTCGATTTCCGGAATCGTTTTAATTTCAAACAACCGTTCAAATAACGAGACCGTTCCATCGTAGGGCATAACACCCCCTATTTCCTGATGTAGACGAAGCAGGTCGGTTAGAAGCCTCGCCACAAAGATTTGGTAATCCCGATGATCGGCCGCATTCTTGTATATCTCCTGAAGAAATACGTTAAGCTTCTGCCTGATCTCTTCCTCATGGCCTAGTTTGATCGAATCGATCAACTCATTTTCCATCTGCATTGGAAAAATCGGGGGCAGTTCGCGGTTGGGTTGAACTTCGTCGAAGAAAAGCAGCGATTCTTGCTCATAGCGAATTCTGTATTTTAGTGCCTCCAACCCTTCCAAATAAGCCTTCGGTATTTCCTTTAAGTCTGTATGAACCCTGCTAACTCCGATGCTCAATGGCAATCGCAAAAACTGCCTCACCTTTTTCTGAATGTCCATCGCCCGTTCAAAAGCCAAAAGCCGAGCCTCCTGGGAGTCTTCACCCTCACTACCCATGATCAACACTTGCGACTGGTTAATCACAATCGACTCGAAGCGCTCCTGCGACGGAACAATCTCACCTACGATATTGCTAATCGCAAACATCAGCAGGTAGCGATCATGCTCCGTGTAGCTGGTGCCTTCAAGCGTATCAAATTCGGATACAAGTACCACATATTGCTTCAGATTCGTTGGGTAATTGTAGCTCCTCATCATCTCTTCAATTTCATTGCGGCGCCATTCGCCTAATATCAACTTGGTGACGAAAAACTGCTTCAATTGATCGCTCATTTGTTGCCGTAAGTGAAGCAGAGACTTCAATTTTCCGCTGATAATGTCAATCTCGCTGCCTTTGTCCGAACCCGACACTAAATCCCGGAGCACTCCGTACCATCTCTTGATTGGCGAGTAAATAACCCTTGAGCTGTAGAGCGACACCAAGATGGTGAGAATTAAAATTCCCGTGCAAATATAAATCGTATATCGGCCAATTTCCCTTGAGTCCATTGAAATGTCATCCAACGAAATAACCGATAAATACAACCAATTGTTGTAGCTCGAACGGTAGGGAATAATAACGGACGGCTTGCCATTCAGTTGAATAGCAACTGCCTTATCATTTTCCAGATTGGCTGTTTGCGCCACAATAGATTCGAGTGCACCATGTAAATGCTCATCCGAACTTGTTCCAGCTACAAACTTTCGATTTTCGTCCATGATGAACATTTCGCCAAACTCTTTATTTTTTGCAAGGATGGCATTAAGATCATCAAGCGAAATATCTACGAGCAACAATGCAATTGGATTAGCGGAGTGTAGTGGCAGCCTTTCAACGACCGTGACTGACTTGTCGGATAGGTAATACCGATTAAATTGCTGACCGACCTCCGTATAGCGAGAGAAAAGCGCTGGATCCGAATAGTACGTAAAACTGCTAAAGCGGCCCCCGCTGCTGATCAACCAATTTTTTTGAAGATTTACAAGCACGACATCTGAGATGCCAAGTTCATAGGACTGCATAAAGGAAATTTCCTGCTGAATTTGCCCCACAGCCTGAAAGTCGTGTTGGGTAACGGCTTTGTTTAGCGTCTGGGTGACCAGCGTCGAGTACATTAATTGATTCATCATCTTATCGACCAGACTTAATTCCTTCTCCGTTCGAAGATGAATCTGAGCCAATATCAAATCGTTGCCACGGATCACTTTCTCTTTTATCGAATTGGAGGAGATCACATAGGAAAGTAACCCCAGCGTAATAACCGGAATGGCACCCAGCAATATACTGATCGCCAGCAGCTTGGTAAAGTATCGAGACACCCCAATGTTCATGCGCTTTCTTCGCGACCCGTTTAAATACTTCATTGCTACTCCTCCGTTATGACGACTGGGGTTGCCTCAGATAGACGGTACAAAAGAAAACCCAGGCATTGTTCACTTGTAAAATAAATGGCTACTTTTTAACCGCCTGATAAGCGGCGTTGATTTCTTCAATATACTTAGTGCCTCCGCTGCTCTTCCATTGCTCAACCGCCTTTTTCCATCCTGCCGCGTCAAGCTCGCCTAGAATAAATTTGCTTTGAGCGTCGTTGACGGTTTGATCCAATGTCTTGCCGAGAGTAGTATACGTTGCCGATTTATAAGGCGCCGCAGGATTGAACACAGCAAACTTCTCATTTTCCCTACGGACTTCTGTCGATCTAGCGACTTGCGGATCGTCCGATTTTAATTGCGGCAACATATCAGTCAATATACTCATGTTATAGATGCCTGGGCCCGCGCCTGTCGACTTGGTGAAACCATCTTGATCCTTCCACACGACTTTTTCGCCGTCCAACGCATAGTTGACCCCTTCAATGCCATAGTTTAGCAGCATTTGTGCTTCCTTACTGCCCAATTTATCAATAAAACCCAATACTTGGCGCAGCTGTTCCTCTGTCTTTACGTTTTTCTTTGGAACCATCATCATCAAGTTGAATCCGCTTTCACCTCGTGTCTTGACACCAGCCGGACCTGTAAATTGGTTAATCATAATCACTTGTGCCTTCGGATCATTTTTCTGAACAGACTTCTCCCGAGTGGAATCAGAAACCTGATAATAAATACCTGCTTTGCCACCATAGAAAATTTCGTTCTTCTTGTTGGAATCCACCAGTAGGAAATCTTGGTTGACGCCATGATCGTCATATAACTTCTTCATTGCATTCAGGGTGTCTGTATACTGTGGCGTCAGCACAGCTGGAACCAACTTGCCGCCGTCTTCTGCCCATTCGTTTGGTCCGCCTAGCCATGTCATTAACGCTTTGAAATCCGAGCCGCCGTTATCCATCACCCATCCGGTTGTATCGGTTTTCCCGTTCTTGTCTGGATCGCCAGTTCCGAAAGCTACTGCTGTATTCAACAGTTCTTGCGGCGTTGTCGGCGCTTTAAGACCCATATTATCTAGCCAGTCCTTGCGAATAAAGATTGTGCTTCTTGCTTTATCTCTAGCACGATAAATGCCGTAGTTTTTTCCTTTGTATGAAGCATTGTTCAGGACACCTGCGTCAAGACGCTTCAAATTAGGGTATTCTTTTAAATAAGGCGTTAAGTCCCAGAACACACCAGCATCAACGGCATTAGCAACTGCCGGTAGATTTAAATCGGCAACAACGACAGTCGGCAAATCTCCTGCCGCAAGGGAAGCGGTCAACTTGTCATTGTATGCCGCGTTCGGTACCCAGTTGATGTTCAGCTTCGAGTTAGTAACCTCCATCAGTTTCTTCATGACGTCGCTGTCGGCTGCTGGCGCATTTGGCGAGGTGTACATCGCCATGAGGGAGATATTTACCGCTTCAGCTGGTTTAGCGCTAGGTGTTCCCGATGTCGCAGTTGTGGAAGAAGCCAGAGTTGCAGTCGATGTATCTCCGCTTTTTGTTCCGTCGCTGCATGCCGCTAGTAGCGCAGTACTTAGCATTAGGACGAGCATGACCCTTGTTTTCTGAACCGTAACCGTTTTCATTTTAGTTAATACCCTCTTTCTATTCAAATTATATATTAAATGATGACGAACTGCACTCCCGAAGGCCATGCAATAATCATCCTTTAACCGATCCCAGTAGTACGCCTTTGGTAAAATATTTCTGCAAAAACGGATATAAAATCAAAATAGGAAGCGTCGCGACCACGATGACTGATGCGCGAACAATGTTCGATGGAGGAATGTAGGAAAACTCATCATCGCCAACCCCGGCAGTGCTGACCGTTACAATTTGCCGGAGCAAAACCTGAATCGGCCATTTGGACTGGTCGTTCATATACAGAATCGCCGATAGGAACGTGTTCCAATGACCCACTGCATAGAAAAGCGAGATCGTAGCGATGGCCGGCAGCGACAAGGGTAGAATGATCAGGAATAGAATAAATGGGTCTTTGGCGCCATCCATTTTCGCCGATTCCTCCAATTCATCCGGAAGGGCCTGGAAAAAACTTTTTAAGATGATTAGAATGAACGGACTAACCAACCCAGTAAGCCATAGCGACCAGTAGGAATTCAGCAACCCCAGCGATTTCACAAGCAAGAAATTAGGGATCAGCCCTCCAGCAAACAGCATGGTGAACACAATCATCAGCATAACGGGATTTCGGCCTTTTAAATATTTTCTTGATAGTGGATATGCGAGCAATGCCGTCACAATGACATTAAGCGCAGTCCCTACCACCGTTATGAAAATCGTTGTCATTAGGCTTCGTGGCAACGTGTTAGAAGAGAAAATAAACCGGAATCCGTCCAAGCTATACCGTGTCGGGATAAGAAGAAACGGATGGGCCGCCAGTTCCGAAGAAGCCGCGATGGATGTAGCAAATACGTGCAAAATCGGTATAAAACAAATCAGTGCATAGAGAAATAACAGAGCATAGTTGACCCAATCGAATAGCATGTTCCTCGAGTGCCTACGGGCTGCGCTGATCGGTACAGATACGTTTGCTGTTGTTGGTTTCGACTGTTCCATTACCATATACCCTCTTCTCCCAACTTTTTAGCTAAACGGTTTGCTAGAAATACCATAATCAAACCTGCTACCGATTTGAAAAGACCGACGGTGGTGCTGTAGCTAAACTGGCCGCCTAGTACCCCTATACTATAAATGTAGGTATCAAATACGTCCGCCACGCCCCGATTCATCGAATTCGACATCAGGAACACATGATCGAAGCTGAGATCCATGATATCCCCCACTTTAAGAATAAGCAGAATGACAACAACATTGCGTATGCCAGGAAGTGTAATATGCCAAACTTGCCGCAGCCTGCTGGCTCCGTCAATCTCTGCCGCCTCGTATAAACTCGTGTCCACACCAGCTATCGCAGCAAGGTAAATAATGGTACCCCAGCCTGCATCATGCCAGATGGACTGAATCGTATATAAGGGGCGGAACCATGTGGCGTCGAGCATAAAGTTAATTTTGTTGCTGCCGAGCGATACCAATAGATTGTTTACGATCCCACCTTCTGTTGTCAGCATTAGGTAGGAGAGAGAAACCACAACAACCCAGGAAAGAAAGTGCGGTAGATAAATAACCGTCTGGATGAATCGCTTAAATAACTGCTTCCGGACTTCATTCAACATGAGAGCGAGAAGGATAGGAATCGGAAAAGCAAATACAAAGCCATACACAAACAGCATCAAAGTATTTCGGAGTAGTACAAGAAACGTATCTTCCGTAAACAGTCTGTGGAAATGCTTTAATCCGACCCAGGGACTGCCCGAAAAGCCAAGAAACGGCTGAAAATCTTGAAAAGCAATAACGTTCCCAAGCATAGGTACGTATCGAAAAACAATGAAATATAAAACACCGGGAATCATCATCAGGTATAGCCATCGATGTTTACCTAACTCCATACGCACTACCTGTAACACCACCTTGTCAAATGATAAGTCGCTTGCAAACTTACTATAACTGGATTAGAGATTATCGGTATATTCTCTTTGCTGAACCAAATTCCAGACAACGCTGCTTTTAATTCGATTATCATTAGTTAGCCTCATTATCATTCGTTAAGATTATAGGCCTAGACCTCGCAAATCCATCTGATAAACGTGCCTTTGCCCTTCATGAGTTGAATCGAAGGAGATAAACGTGCCCTGTCGATTCCAGCGTGGATGTAGATCACAGCGGATATCACCGTCTAGGTCAGGTTGAGAATAATACGAAGCCAGCTTCATCCCCTTCTTGGTGTGTAAATTGTAGATGTACAAATGTCTATAAGAATCCGCATCGGGATAACTATCATAGAGCATCAATCGCCGATCCGGAGAGTAACTGYAATGTCCATCCTTGAGGAAAAATAACTTATCGATCGCCTGCACCTCGCGCGTCTTATCTTTCCACACGTATAGCTGCTCCCCCTCAGGATTCGTTTCCATTTCTCCAGCATGTATCGTCAGGTACTCACGATCCCTCCAGTGGTAATGGGACGCGTACCCATAGTCGGCAAGCAGGAAAAGATCGGAACCGTCCATATTCATCGTGACGACAGCTGTTTTCCACAATTTATCTTTATCTGGGAAACAGCGCACTAGAGCGACAAGGCGGGAGCCATCAGCGTTGAAGGTGATGTGATTGATTAATATTTTCCTGTCCTCACCTTGAAAATACGCTTTCGTAAACTCCCATATCTGTTGCAAAGAAATCGTCTGCCGACTGATCCCTGTCAACAGGTCAATCAGATAGATACCATCATCTTGTGGATGAGGGACGTTCGCGTAAGGGTCCGATTCGCCGGCATATCCGTATCCCGGGCGGAAATCATACATGCGAGGAAAATTGATACTGACCGCATACCGGCCAGTCGGATCGACATTGGCAACCGGCCTTTCCAATTGATGGGACTTACCCGTTGTCAGATTTAGTACGACGCCTTCATAGGCGCTGCCGTTCCTCGAATTATAAATAACGGTATCCTGCGGGTACGCGGGATGCCATTGCAACATGCTCCCCTGCTGGAAGTTCCATGCAGTCGTTTCTCCGATGACGATGAAGTTGTTGTTCCGCAAATCTATAAAACCAAGCTCGGCTCGGTCTTCCGCAAGCGGGAGCCGATCACAAAACGCGACTTTATGACATAGATGATACCGATCATTCCAGCTCCATGCAGGTGTGTCATAATAGCCGAAAAAATAATAGCCATCTTCCTTAGTTAAACGCTCTGCCTTCAACAATTCGTCCTTTATCCGATCCATTGCTCATTACCCCCCGCAACAATAAGAGAGTGATTGTAGATAACATTTTCCGAATATGCGAGACATATATCATGTCGATTATGTTCAGCCGCCTCCCCGCTTTCGAAGACGTTAATATGATCGAGTCGTAAGTTCTTTCCATACGCAATTGTCATATAGGCGGGCTTGATCATAAATTCAGAATCCCGCTGCTCTTTAAGCGTCCGTTTGCCCGTAATAGGTTTGTTGCGATTACCGAAAGGCGTATAACCTGTGATGCGCATCGTCACATCTTGAAATGAAATATTGTCGAGCAGGCTGTCCGGTGCTCCTTGCACAACAATTGTGCTTTGCGTGCTTATAAAGAGATCGCGGAAGGCTACATCTCGTACGCTGCCCATCTTTGAGTCGGCATGCCGCTTCTCGATATCGATGAACACCGGCAACACCGGCTTGATATCGTACAGGTGTGCCGATTCAATCGTGATTTCGCTCATTCGCACCCTCTCCACTGAGCCTCCGTCTTTGACGAAGATGCCGATCCCGATCGCGGAATTAATGGTGCAGTGATTAAAATAAATGTCGCTGATATTTCCGAAAGTCTCCGTTCCCAACTTAATGGCTGTATTCGGTGACTCCAGGATGCAATTCGTCACGAAGATTGACCCGCACGCCTGCTGCTCAGTACTCTTTATTGGGATGCAATCGTCCCCTGTCGATAGGTGACAATCCGTAATAAAAACATGTCGGCAGCCATCAGGCACGATGCCGTCAGTATTCAAGTGGTAACGATAATTCTGAATTGAAATACGGTTGATATAAACGGTATCGCAATGCTTCAAATGAACGGTCCAAAACGAGCTGTCCTGAATACGAATATCCTCCAATGTGACTGAGCGGCAATTATCGAAGAAGCAGGTACAAACCCGTAGTTCAGGCGGCTGTGGTACCCCCCACCAGGAGCCGAACTTCTCCGTACCGAACCCCCGAATCGTTCCTTTGCCCGTAATGCCGAACAAATCGGCATTCGTGGCTTTAAACAAAATCCTGCTCTCATATGCGCCTGACCAGTCTTCCCGGTAAGCGGCACGATTAGTCGAAGCCCAAAGCGTAGCGCCTGTCTCCAAATGCAGCATTACCCCGCTCTTCAGTTCGATACTTCCAATCGAATAATCGCCGGTGGGAACGGTAACCGTCCCTCCGCCTATTCGGTGACATTCGTCTATGGCTGCCTGAAACGCTGCGCTGTCCAGTTTGGATCGATCCCCGACAGCCCCGAAAGCCTTCACATCCAACATGTTCAACCACGATCCTTTCCTTATTAAGTTCTGTAGAGTAAAGCCTTCGTCATCAAAATACCAGCGAAGGTTCATAAGCATGAAAGAATCGTAACGTATTTGCGAATTATCCGTATATATTCATTTCCTAACTATCTTGTTATTTTCTATGCTTGCTCACATTTTTGTATATTCGAGATGGAATATTCTCTTCAATTCAAACTTTTGTGCTTTTTCTTCTGATCATTAACGAAAAGCGCACATCATCCTGCTGCAGTAGCAAGTGAATGTGCGCTTTCATATTCAACATTAGATATCTGCTCACCAAAAGTCTCGCAGCCTTCGTATCACGTTCCCTTTTAGGTAGAATATCTAGACTCGCCCTCATCATAGCTGATAAGCGATTGATAGAGAAATCCACATAATTCTCGCTACTCTACATTTTTCCACGCCGAAAAACAGCGTCTTTACAGGAAGTTGATCGATTACCATTAGACTCCATGCACCTCGAGACGGTACTCCGCCTTATAGGTCGCGGACGTGCCCGTGCGGCGCACCATGACGCCCCAACGAAGTAAGTCGGAACGATGTTCGTACCCTCGGAAAATGTACACCGTGGTGCCGGAGCAACCGGCCATCTCCAGCCTCACCCGTTTGCCTGGCAGCTTCCAGCTGATCTGCCAGTCTCTGTCAACGGCGCAGCTTTGCACGTCCTGCATTAGCTGGTAGCCGTCACCATCTCCCGGCGCCGATGTGTTTTCCATCGGCAGTTCACATTCCAGCTCGCCCGAACAGTGGAAGAACCAATCGAATGTATGCTTTTCGCTATTAGTGTGAGAAGCCGCTTCCTTCGTAATCATAAATTCATCCTGAAGCCGGTCGTCCAACAAGTTAAAGCTGCGCTTGTACGTTATGCCTGGATAAACGTCATCCGCCTGCACGAGGCAACTGTTGGCGACGGAATCGAACGACACCAACTTGCCGGCCGGCCGGTTCGGCTGATTGATTCGGTCTACCATGACCGTATTGTGTGCGATCGCTTTGCGCTGCCATTCGCGGAAAATGTCCGAGCCATATCCGGCGTTCGAAATATCGCGCGATACGATTTCATCCTTCAGGAAGATTTCGAAGTTCATTACGTCGGCATGAGCGTGCTCGCTGATAACGAATCCGTACTTCAAGAACACGCTTGTCTGCGGATTTTGCAACAAGACGTAATGAATGTCCTCGTCGCAGCGGGAAACGCGCTCCGGCCGGATCGAAGCGCCGTGCTCCCGCTGATAACACTCGAGTTCGCTTCGCCAATCGGTGCCGAACAGCAGGCGTGGGAGCGTGCCCACATATTCCGACGCTCCGTCGTTGTTGTCATCGTAGCATTGCGCAAGTGCATAGCGGAAATTCGGCTCGTCGTAAACGTTACGGATCCACTCGTATTGACGCGCGTAATTGGCGAACGAGAGTAACGGCCAGCCGTCGTTCGGGCTCGGGAATTTCCCATTTGGGAACGCGTATTGAAGTGGATAGCGGTACATTTTGCGAACGGAGTCCGTAAACGTAGACTGCTCGTACCCGTAAAGCGCGCAAAAGGCGGCGTAATGGGTCAAGCCGTCCGCGCAGTAAAAATGATAATGGAACGAGCTCTCGTACCAGAAGCCTTGCGGCAGCAGCCCTTTGGCCAGCTCCTTGTTGATCCCTTCGTGCCCATCCTCCGCTAGCCGGCACCATTCATGCTCGCCGAAGAAAAGGCCGATCATGCCGAGCGCCGACTTCATCCAACAAGCGATATTCGGCGTGCCGCCGTCCTTCGTGTTCAGAAACGAGGCCATAGGGAAGAAAAAGCGAAGTTTTGCCAACTCGAGTTCGTCCTCCGGCAATTCGTCTCGCACAAGGTGCATGCCGTTCAGCATCCAGCAAATCGTGACAGCATCCATCAGGTTAATGCCGCTGAACCGGCCTTCGAAGCCTCTCGGCGTGCGGACCCGGAACGATTCCAGATGCTCCGACAAAAAGGCCAGCACCTTACGGATATACGTCAAATACTTCAAATCCCCGTGTAGATTGTAGAGCACGGCGGCGGAAAAAACCTGAGTCCCCGTTTTACTACGGTATGCGGCGTTCCAAGCCTCGTTCGCTTCGTCGTCATGGCGAATGGCATCGCAGTGGCTGCAACGATGCTCGGTCGGCTTGTTGACGTCGAACACGAGAGCAGAGGCGCAAAAGCTACAAAAGTAATTGTGTCCCCAGCCGGAAATGCGCGTTAGATCGTCAGCGTATTGCGCAATCCATTGATCGGTTTCTGCTTTCGTTTGTTCGGCAATCTGCTTCGCCCATGGATAGCGGGTAATTTTATCGTGAATCGCGGGCCAGTCCTTCACCAAAAGTTTGGCTGCCGGTAGCATTCAATCGTCTCCTTCGCGGGTGCTTTAGATTGTTCAGCTTCTTGCACAAGTTCTCATCCAGCTGATTGCGGTCTGGTCGTGCGGCTTCGTAAACATAAGCGCCTATTAAATGAAAGCAGCTTGGTTCAGCAGTTATCTCTTAAAACGAAGCCCAAGGCTTGGACGCGGCGACCGATATCGTCCGGAATTCGTTGCCGAATATCATCGTCGCATCTCCCTGCTGATATGGCCTGCAAGCAACATAAAAATGATACAGCACGCCGTTCCAGAAAAATACGGATGGTTTGTGTGCGTGAGTCGAATCGATTTCCCCGGCCACACCTGCGGCAACGATCGGCTCCGGATACTTTGTCCACAAGGCAAGATGATTCGAGAGGGCAATTCCGTTCTGAGCATGCCGTCCATCAAAGCCGAAATAATACATAAGCCATTGTTTCCCGTCATAAACGATGCAGGGCTCGCTCACAAAGATTGAATCCCACCGGCCTGGACTGTTCGGCAATACAGGGTTATGTGGCGCCCGATTCCAGTTCAGCATATCGACAGAGGTGGCATATCCAATTTGCTCTCTCCAGTGATGCCGCTCGAGAGATTCTTTCGGCTTGTTTTTCGCGTTGTAAAAGAGATATAGCAGTCCGTTATGCTCCAGCAAACATTCTTTGTACAACCCGCCATTCTCCCAATCATCCCCGCTTTCCGCCGTTAAAACCGGCTCGGGCAAGCGATGCCACTCGAGCAAATTCTCGTCCTTCGTCCAAGCAAGACCAATACTGGCCGCCCCCCTCTCAAAGCCGCTTTCCGGATAAGCGTGATATGCGAGCCAATACTTTCCGTCCCACCGCTTCAATGTTCCTGGGCCGTCGATCTGCGAGTCACGCAGCATCCATGTGCCCGCTGTATTGCAGTCGTCCCATCCAGAGCCATTGCCGCGCTTCAAAATCATGCCGTATGGCTGCCAATCAAGTAGATTGTCGCTTACCGCGAGTGCGGTCTGGTACCCCATTCCGTCAAACCCTACATACATCATATAGAACCGGTTCCGGTGCCTAAATACAAAAGGGCAATCGACCGCTTGTTCATCGAATGCCCCTTTCTTGTCGGAGCCAATCAGCACTGGTCTGCCAAGCTTGTATGGCCACGCCCAATCGGGATTTGTCGTTTCCATTAGTATTAGCTTCCTCCGTTTGCAGTTGTCCCCATGATAATAACGAATTATCCCGGCGAAATGTATTCGACTTCCTTATGATTTTATTAGAATTATTGCTTTTTTGTCTTTCTCAATAGACTCCCTGCAGCGGTATTATTAAAATGGACCATCGACACAATCGGATATTGTTCTTGTCACCAATGGTGGACTCGAAATGGGTCTGCAAGCTGTTTGAACTCATCATATTTTCTTGTAACATAAGGCCCTCCTCCTAATTCCGCTGCTCATATTCATGAAGTGCGACCGATAAACTGGCTGCATCCCCAACATTATCTTTTAGTCCGGATGGAACTACTCGGCAAACACCGAGAGAGATAGGCAAAGCCTCGCGCTGAAGTTCTTCCATGACAAGAGGTGCAAGCATAGACTCTTGCCGCTCATAGATACTTCCAATAACAATGGTATCTGGATTTAGAATATCAATCAAGATAGCCAGTCCGCGACCGAGCTGTCCACTTACCGTTCGAATAACCGTCATCGCCAGCTCATCTCCGGCGTGGGCAGCTTCAAACACATCTTTTGCTGTGAATTCTTGGAGCTGCCTATCGGCTAATAAAAGTGCCGATTTCTCCACATGTCCACCATACTCAAATAACATTTGAGCCAGTCGGACAATCCCGCCGCCGCTGCAAAAGCCTTCGAATGAGCCAAATTTGCCATAGCCGAGAGGGCCATTTTCTGCTAAACGGATATGCCCAACTTCACCGGCCATATCGTTGGCCCCTCCATAAATGCGCCCGTTTAGGATAAGACCAGCACCCATACCTGTTCCGAAGGTCAAGAAAACCATATTGTCAGAGCCACGCCCGGCTCCCCATTTCCATTCCGCTAATGCACAGGCGTTAGCATCATTTTGTAAACCCACAGGGACGCTGAAACGATCTCGAAAAGGAGTCAACACATCAATGCGATCCCATCCTGGCAGATTCGGCGGTGACAATACAAGACCATCCTTACTGCTCAAAGGTCCACCGCAGCTGATACCGATCGCTTGTAATGTGCCTCTATTGTTGCGCTCTAGCAATTGTTCCAAGGCATCACCAAGCTGCAGTAGTGCTTCTTCAGGTGTTGGCGGCGTCGGAAAGCTTATTTTATCTATGATGTTAACCGTCTCAGATGCCGTACTGCCCAGTACAGCCGCACACTTCGTGCCTCCAATATCAATACCACCGAGCATTAGACTCATACAAAGAATGCCTCCTCGAGCATCATACAAAGCACATGGTAGATCGGAAGATGACGTTCCTGAATGTCCGGTGTGGAGCGGTACGGTACGCGAATGATGACATCGCAAAGTTCCTTTAATCTGCCGCCGCCTTCACCCGTTAGACCAATCGTCGTTACACCCATGGATTTGGCTACCTGCACAGCGTACACAATATTAGCCGAGTTACCGGATGTACTTAATACAACGAGCGTATCCTCTTGTTTGCCATACCCGTAAACTTGTTGCGCAAATACCATATCTGCCGCTACATCATTATTAAAAGCTGTTGCAAACGCCGTATGGCTGACAAGCGAGATCGCCGGGAGCGAACCCTGCAAATGATCCGCTAAATACTTTCCATGCTCTTCGCCATGTATCATCATTTTGTCTCTTTGCTCCTGAGGGAGTCCGCGCGGAGACATAAATCCTTTCATTAATTCACCCACAACGTGTTCACAATCCGCTGCACTTCCTCCGTTACCGGCAAGCAGCATTTTGCCACCCTTTTCGAACGACAGCTTCATCGCCTCAAATGCCGCTTGGATTGAGGCACGGCAAGGCTCCAAATCTGGGTATTTAAACAATAGTTGCTCTAACGTTTGACCCATGCACCAATCTCCTCCCTACGCATGTTTAGGTTTGTTTCAAATGTTCAATCCTTCTAAGAAAAAGGGTTCAGGGGCGAAGCTGCCTGATTTCAGTACATAAGGGGATCATCACGGTTTAGATCCGCTAGTAGGCGTTGAAGCTCGGGGTGATACCGTTGATGTTAAAAGAAGAGACGGTTCCCACGTAGAGAACGTCCCTTCAGGCAGCTTAGAAATCCAAATTGGAACAGATTCGACGTCTACACTCGCTCATCGGTGTTCTACCTGGAGGACGGAGAAATAGACATTCATCTCAGTTGACACCATGACACCTTCAACTTGGATAACTAGTTAACTCAGTCCGATTAAAAGCAGCCTGGGTATTGCCGACCTCTAACGAGCAAACCCGGATTATAGCGATTCACCTGGCTTGGATTCTTTGATCTTGCACTCGCATAATGAAGCACATAAGCCCGTCTTTGCCAGTCGGTCGTTTCATTATCTCCAGATCGATGCAGGAGAGTACCTGGGAAAAACACAGCTGATCCTTTCATCAAGCGGCATGGGACTTCAGCCTTTCCTTTAGCTGCTTGAACCTCTAAAAAATATGTTCGCTGACGCTCTTCCTCTGGCACATCATGAGGGTGAATGGGGTCTCGCTGACTTCCGGGAATGACATGAAGGCAACCGTTTTTTTCGTCTACGTCATCTAGAGCGATCCATACTCCTATTAACGTGTTTGGCTCTGTTTTAATATAATGTGAATCTTGATGATACGGCTGGCCGACTCCCAGTTTATTAGGCTTGTCAATATACATGCTTTGCAGGCATTTAATATCCGGTCCGAGTAAACCGTTCAGGATATCCGCAATTTTATCATGCATGGCATAGTAACGGAAAATCTCATCTGTGAGGTGCATATGGTGTCCAATCTTGAACAAATAGGCAGGATCGGGCTTATCGTTCGATACAAGCCCTTTTTTAATTGCCTCAGGCTCCATATAGATCCCGTTTTTTGAACCGAGCGGGACTTTTCCAGTAATCATGTTTACGGCGTTCGCGTTCAGTTCGTCGCATTCGGAATCCGTTAATATTTGCTCAATGATTAAAAATCCATGCTCACTGTAATGCTCCATTTGTTTGTCCGTTAGCTTCAATGCTTCAGTAAAATGAGTAGCCATCAGTACCGCCTCCAATGATTGTTCGAATGTAGTTCGCTTCTAGGCTTTTTCAAACGACCGCGTGCTCGATGCAGGTAGGCAGCGACGAGATTTGAGTAAGCAATTCCTTATCATTCATACCGCTCATATTGCCGAAGCAGATGGATGTTTGCCCCTACATAAAGACTCGGAAGAAGACCGGCTGCCATCAACTCCAGCTCGACATTTCCCGTTACGGATGCCGCAATGGGCTGATGCTCCAAGCAAAGCGAAGGCAGTTCATCCGGATGACCGGGCGTATACTCCCCTTGAGGAAAGTAATATAGCTCCATTCGCCGTTCAAACTGACCTTCGTCATGGATCTCACTCCCTCTTATTTTGCAATCCGTTCCTTTTCTTTACATAGCTGTTAATCCACCATCGACAAATATAGTGGTTCCCGTTACATAATCGGAGTCGTCACTTGCAAGAAACAGCGATACTCCTGCTAAATCTTCGGGCTCGCCCATTCTTCCCCAGGGAATCCGTTTCGTATTCTCTTCTCTTGCCCCGGGCTTCGCAAACTCTTCCCTGCTGATATCCGTGTCGATTACGCCTGCGCCGATCGAATTCACATTAATCTTGTACGCAGCGAGCTCAAGCGCCATACACTTCGTCATGATTTTAATCCCTCCTTTTGTCGTGGAATAATGGGTTAAATTCGGAGTCCCGACCTCTTCGGAGATCGAGGACATGTTAATGATTTTTCCGCCTTTTCCTTGCTTGATCATCTCTTGAGCCGCTCTTTGCGAGCTGAAGAATGTACCGAATAAATTAACGTCCCAGATTCTGCGAACCGTCTCGGGATCAACTTCCACAAACGGTTTGAAAACAGCGATTCCAGCATTATTCACGACAATGTTAACCTCTCCAAATTCCTCAAGAGTGCGGTCATAAAGCTGCTGAATTTGCTCGTAGCTCGATATGTCACACGGAACGGCAAGCGCATTTCCGCCTTGAGAAATAATCGTCTCCGCCACCTCTTTGCACAAATGCTCTTTCGTGCCCGAGATCACGACATTCGCTCCCTCTTTTCCAAAAGCCAGGGCTATCGCTCTTCCTATTCCACGCGTACTCCCAGTAACGATTGCGGTCTTACCTTGCAAGCGCTTCATTAAGCATTCCTCCGTTTTTTGGCGTCAGCACGATCTTACTATAAGGTGAGCGATTCTTGATCAGCATAGAAAAGGCGTCGGGACCATCCTTCAGATTCATGGTGCCTACCCAGTTATCGATTCTGATTCTACCATCCGCAAGCAGTTGAAGGGCTTGCTCAAAGTCTTGGTTGGTGTATGTGTAGGAACCGATAATGGAAATCTCCTGACGGACAAGATGATTAAGTGAAAGCGTTGTTTGATCGTGTCCTAGTCCGACCATAATGATTTTCCCGCCTGGATTGATGAAGCGCATACTTTGCTCGCGAGTAGACTGTACTCCCACGCAGTCTATAATCGTATCCACGCCTTGACCCCCAAACTGCTCCAAAAGCCGCTCTGCCGCAACTTCAGGTGTGGCGGTAACAGCCCCCCATTGCTCAGCGAAGCGCAATCGTTCGATCTGTTTGTCGATCACCATGACTTGATCCACTCCCATCGCTCGTGCCGCTTGTAAGGTCAGCAAGCCGATGGGGCCTGCTCCGAAAATTACGGCTCTCTGGATAGGTCCATTTTCTATTTTCAAGGCGTGTACACATACGGCAAGAGGCTCGACAAGCGAGGCTGTAATCGGATCTAGAGATAATGGAACCTTGTATACATTACGTAAAGGCACATTTACATATTCTGCGAATGCTCCCGGACGGTGGATGCCGATAATTTTACGTTCACGACAAATATTGAGCTTACCTTGGCGACACCGATCGCATATCCCGCAAGCGATTAGGGGATTGACAACCACTCGTTCTCCGATAAGCCCACTGTCAGTATCACTGCTTTCTACGATTCCGCAAAACTCATGTCCCATAATTAAAGGCGGTATTCTTATACTGCTGTGTCCGGAGTACCCTTCCAGTTCACTCCCGCATATGCCGACCGCTTCAATGCGAATCAGAACCTCATCTCTGCCTAAATGCGGTTTCGGCACGTCCTCCAAGTGCAATTGTTCGGGTCCTTTATAAACCAGCGCTTTCACAAGATCACCCCGTTTACAATATGTTTGGGCTTCTCTCCTGTAAACATTCTTCTTATTTCTAGCGCGGCATAGCGTTGGAGCTTGACTAATGAAGTCTCCGAATACCATGCGCAATGGCTGGTAAGCAAACATTGTTCATGCGACAAAAGTGGATGATTAGAGGGAATCGGTTCTTCTTCCAACACATCGAGAGCTGCGCCGGCTATGGTTCCGTCCTTCAGTGCGGATGCAAGATCGAGGGAGTTGACTACAGCGCCACGAGAGGTATTGATCAAATAAGCACTTCGTTTCATTCGCTCGAATGCAAATCTATTAAAGAGGTGCTTCGTATCTTTGTTGAGCGGAAGGTGAATCGAAATAAAGTCGCTGGCGGCTAGAAGTGTGTTCCATTCTACTCCCTCTACTCCGAATTGATTCAATACTTCCTTCTGTACAAAAGGATCATAAACGAGTACTTCCACTCCGAAAGCTTTCGCCCGTTTGGCCACAGCTCTTGCTATATTGCCGAAGCCGGCGAGTCCTAATTTTTTTCCGCTTAGCCCTTCAATCGGACGAAAAGGGGCAATTTCCCATACTCCATCATGAACCTGCCGGTTAATCCGAACAATTTTTCGGATTGAACCAAGTAAAAGGGCCATTGCATGATCAGCTACCTCGTCAATAGCATAATCCGGGACATTCACCACAGGGATTCCTTTCGCTTTCGCAGCAGCAAGGTCTACATTATCTACACCAATTCCATACCGAACGATGATTTTACACCGTATTAACTGGTCAATAACTCGTTTGGTCACCGGAGCCCATTGCGTTAGAATGGCATCGGCATGATGACATAATTCCTTAACTTCATCCTCCGTCTTGCACTGGGAAGAAACAACAGAAAAACCGATCGGCTCAAGGAGTGTCTTCTCCTCATTTAGATCCGGAAAGCCATAATCGGTTATCGCGACCTTATAACCCGTCATATATGGGCCTCCCGTTCCTCTAGCATAGCAAGAGCTCGAACTGGAGA
Source organism: Paenibacillus sp. P4_A9 (assembly GCF_056402415.1). Taxonomy (NCBI): domain Bacteria; kingdom Bacillati; phylum Bacillota; class Bacilli; order Caryophanales; family Paenibacillaceae; genus Paenibacillus; species Paenibacillus sp. P4_A9. The sequence goes on along the minus strand of NZ_JBFUHL010000005.1, from coordinate 120,331 downwards.
GCCGTCTCTACCTCTAATTTTTAGCGGTGCAGCCATAAAAAAGAATCGATCGAAAGGGACGCTTTTCAAATTTGCCAGCCCCTCGACAATGACCATTTCCGCCCCTAGTAGAATATGGTGCACCTGTTCGTAATCAGCAGGATTCGGTGTAGGAACGTCCATTCCGATCATGCCTACCTTTTTGTCCGCCAGCCATTGAGCCAATTCGACAGTCATGTATGGAAAATCAGTAAAGTATTGCCGAGCAGGAAGCTGAAGGTCCCAATCCGTCCGATAGATGATCCGTGATCCAGGTAAAATATGCGGTTCGTACGGCAAAAAATCTTCAATGAGCAGAGGCTCTTTAGCACGTTTATAGGAGAGATCGATTAGGAGTACTTCTCCGATGCATTTGTTCAGATCAATTTGTTCAACGGTTTTACCGCCGTTTATAAAATGAAACGGAGCATCGAGATGAGTTCCCTGATGCGTACTCATGGAAAGCTGGGTCATGTTATACCCGATTGTATCGATCGTATTGTGAACGATAACCGCACACTTGGGGTCCCATGCAAAATTCGGAGCACCATGATAAATATCGACGGATAAGTCAACGAAATATCTCATATTTCTCGGCATCTCCTTCCGTATTAATAGCTGCCTGCAAAGTCATTTTCCGGTTTATTGCCTTTGAACTGGTCCATATATTCCTGCCTTCTTCGAACGGTTTCGTCAGCTTCTTCCATCGCTTTTCTCACATCTCCCCCATATATCGAATCCACCACCCACTTTTGACCATACCCGGCATGAGTCACTTCGTCCGCCCAATCGAAATCCTGAAAGGTTGTCATGAGAGGATCACGCACGATGTCACGGCAAAACTCCCATTCCTCCCGCTTCCCAGGCGGATATTTCATACCTGCCTTCTCAATGGCGATCGTTAAATGCGTATAGGTTTCCTCCAAATTAAAGATGTCAGCCGCCATATCATGCCACCCCACCCAGTTAGGGGAAACATATATATCCTCTCCCTTTACGCGAAGAGCCGCTTCACCGAACCAAGAGTGACGAACCTCATCCCAAAGGTGGCGTGCTGTATCATAGTAGAAGGCCCAGGGTTTGTTTTCCGATAAAAAATGTACGCGGGCGATTCCCTCCGCCGGAGACATTTCGAAAAAACGATGATATAGCATCGTTCGGAGCCGACCTTGCTCGGACTCCTCCAAATTCATCCCTTCGAATTTTAGCGTCGCTTTGCGGAACCGGATATCCCTTGTACTGCGTGCAGGCAAGATAAACTCCTCACGTTCTACAACAAATGATAAGTTCGGCTCCTCCCTCTCCCCAGTTCCATCTACGCGACCGGCCCGATTCAACAAATGGTCCAAATATGCTGCCCATCTCTCCGTTTCCCGAATATTCTCTTCGGAGAGTCCCTTCGACAATTCGGCAATTGCCGCTTCTCCCCATTCGAGTTGCCGTTCGCGATCGATCAGCTGATGGCGGAGCATATGAATGGAAGGTTCGTCAACGAGCGGCTGAGCTTCATTCATATATGACTTGACGGCGACAAGAAGGGCAGGCTTGATTATCCGAAAAAGCGCGAAAAGCAGCTCCATTGTAGTAGATGACTTTAATGCTTCGGTCATGACGACCTCAAGAGCGCTATCCGGACACTTATCAAAAGCAACTGAACTCTTCCGCAGCTGCTGACATCGATTGCGAAGTTGGTATGGTGCTCGGCATCCTGCCATAGGAGACGTCCGAGTGCCCCTTTCACTTCATATTCGGGTCTCGCAATCATATGTCCGGCTTCAATCTTCAAACAACACCTATCCAAATAGGCTATACGCTGCAACCTTCTGGCCGATTCCTCAACAGATAACCTGATACGGTCCCACTGCTTGATCTCCATAAAAGGCGATAAACCCATAAGCATCTTCCCTCCGGTTTCGGTTTTGAATCGTATTACGCGTCTCGACGATACTCATCTGCACTGCTAATGTGGAATTCCTTCGGCAGTCGGGCAAACTTCTCCGTAGGCGGCACACCTTGCGGATTATGGAAAAACTCGTCAGTGCCATTCACAAGATACGATTGAAAACGCGGCGCCTTTGAGAGGTCGCATTTCACGTTCGTTCCCGAATAGCGAATCGTCAGCCCTATACGCCATCGATCGGAATAGTTTGCGGGCGACCCGTGCACAATGGCGTCGTCATGCAGCGAAACCTGCCCAGCCTTAAGCTTTAGTGACTTGGCTTCCGCAGCATTGAAAGTCCCCTGCTCAAGCTCAAGCGCCAGAACGGAATCTCCACTTATGCTGCGATGTTTGATCAATCCGGCATTATGGCTCCCTGGAATGACCTCCATGGCACCGTTCTCCTCATCTACATCCGTAAAAGCTAGCCATACAGTTACTGTATTATGCGGATGAAGCGGCCAATAATAGGCGTCTTGATGCCATGCCACCGTATCAGACGACCCCGGCGCTTTTGCGAAAAACTGGGACCCCCATAAATAAAAGTTCGGCCCTAAAATCCCTTCCACATACGCCAAGATTTGCGGATGGGTGCAGATATCGTAGAGCCAAGTGCTCGACATGTGCCATTCTCGTATTTCCATCATTTTCTCGCCCGGCTCGAGCAGCTTCGTTAATTCTTGACGCTCCCGGTTTAGCTGCTGCATTTCGTCTTCTGAATAAACGGGAGCAAGATCGATGATATAACCGTTTTTATTGTAGAACTCTTTCTGCTCCTCGCTCAGCTGCTGAAGCTTCATGATCAATCCCTCCTATTAAGGTCAACTCGATTCTCCATTTTGCCGCGCTTTCCGGATCGACTTCCACGTCTATGCCTTTCGGTGCCTGAACCCGCATGACCGATTGGCCGTCCCTCTTTGACCAGGACGTAGTAATTCGTCCGAACGGCGTTGGAATCGAACCTTCCGCCCACTGCAGTTCGCACTCCGGAGGCTTCACGAGAATCCGTTTCCAGCCGTCTGCTTTACGTTCGATACCGAGTAGAAGCTCAGATAAAAAGTACCCTGGCGCTGCTGACCATGCATGCGCATGGCTACGCGGAAACGTAGCAAATGTCTCCCACGTCGTTGTCGCTCCAAAATCAATCATCCGGCCCCATTCCCGACGAATACCGTCCATAATTCGATCTGTAAGCCCGAGTTGTCTCCAAGCATCGTACAGATAGAAGGCGAAGAACGGCGTTCCCGTCTTCACCCAATGCTCGGGCGGATTCGCAAGCTTCTCTTCAATTATGGGTCGTTGTTTCTCCGAGATTGCCTTTGTCAAAAACAGAAGCACATGGGTTTGTATACTGCAAGTTGAAGATTTTTTCCCTGTTCGGTGGATCCCGTCGATAAACTCCCCTGCCGTCTCGTCGAACAGTTTGGTTTGCAATGTTCTTTGCAGTTCGGCAGCAAAGACTCGCATTTCCTTACATGTCTTTTCCTGTCCGAGCGTTTCTGCCATATTCGCCGCCAACTCATGGCAATAGGCAAGCAGAGCATTCTCTGCTGTCGATACCCCGATGGACGGCAAATCGATCGGTGCCCAGTCAAGCAGATGCCATGCGCTCATATCGAGCAGACCCTCTTCATTTAGAAAACTGCGATAAGTAGCCAAAGTTTCCGTAACTTCTGGAAAAAGATCTTGGAGAACGACAAGGTCCCCGCTCTCCGCCGTATACTCCGCAATCGCTGCAATCCAGCTGAACGTCCACATCGGAATGGCCGCCTGCCAGTCCGTCGGAAGTAACGCAGGAATAAGATTGCTTAGCCGCCGTGTACGTGGCACGAGCGTAAGGCAATGCCGAACCAGTTCGTATGAGCCGAACATTCGGTAATCGACCAAGGCGCTGACGCGGCAGTCCCCAACCCAAAACACCTGTTCATATGTCGGGCAATCAACGAATGTATCCTCCATACAAAGCTTCATGGTGCGGTGTGAAATGTCCCAAATTTCGTTCAACAGGGGATCCGAGCATCGAAATCCGCCGTGACCGGCTGCGGGATAATGGGACTGATGCAGCCGAATGCTGTAGAATCGTGCCTCCTGAGAAAGCCCGCGAATCGTGATGATCAAGTACCGGAAGCCCATTCGGGTGCTGCTCCGGAACGTCTGCCTTCCTTCCCGGGCTATATACCGATATGCATTATTGCAACCGGACGTATATTGGTTGGTCCCTTCGTGCCGATTCTCGAAGCCGTACACGTCAATGATGGTTCCTTTCGGCACATCCACCTCAAACTCAACATCTCCGATCGTCATCGCACCTAAATCAATTGTATATTCCATATCCCCGCTCGCAACGGGAGTCGGAACGATGGACGGGATTCCATACCCGTGAAGAAGATGCTCCGAATCACGAGTAACGGGAAGCGTTCGAACCGTTTGTTTGTTTTTGACAAGCGAATATATATGCTTGTTCCACATGACGTGGTCAGCAGGTACATCCGTGAACTGTTTCCGATATGCAGACAAATCCGCAAGAGATGCACAAGCCCCCACCGAAACGAGCAGAGGATGCTCACGATCGAGCCCCGTTTGCTTTTCGACCCCGCCGTAAATCGGCTGGATGCCGTCCGCTATCGGATGCCTCCGCTCGATCGGACCGAGCGTAGCGAAGGAAGCCCCCTCTTCTCCGTGTCCGAAAGGATGGACGAATCGGGCCACTCCTTCCAAATCCAATTCCATATGCGCGAAACCGTCGTTATGTACGGCAAATATCTCCATTAGAAAGAGATGGCTACCCGGTGAGATCGAAAGCTTATCGCCCGACTTATACCACTCGCCGCCGATGCGAAACCGTCCCTGCACCCCATTCCATGGCGTATGGGCAAAGCTAATGGTTCCTTCGGCACCGAGTGGCACCTCCAAGCAAGAGGCTACAAACCCCGAAAATACCTTTGCGTTCGAATCCCGTTCGCCGGGGAAAAAATTATCGCGCAGCCGCAGCGACAGAACGTTCGTTGGCTGAACTTCCGCTAACTCCAATATCCGCTTTGGCTGTACAATCTCCGTCGCAAACGGATAAATCGGTCGCTCGTGAAGCTTCCCCCACGGTAAACCGTCATGGCTCGCTACTATAACGGCTTGGTCCCAATCGGAATCATCGTATTCGGCTTCGATCCAAGCGCCCGGAGCCAAATTGGCATCGTAAATTTCCATCCAGCCGAGGTTGACGTTGCGTTTTACGGTCAATCGGTCATAGGCCTCGTTCAGCTTGCACTTCCAAGACTCGTCCGTCCCGATTGTCTCGGCGCCTTTTCCCGGTCCAAGCCGCAGTTCGGCGATCAAGCCGGCCTCGGCTTCAATATATTGATAATTCGAATGCCCGTAGTGCCAAACCTGAACTGCGATGCAGTTATCTCCGGTCTTAAGTAAATGCGCGATTTCATAGGAATCGTAGTACCAGTGCTCAGCAACGGAACGAATCGGCCCACTGCCGAGGAAATGTCCGTTCACCCAAACGCGAAAGCGCGAATCCCCCGAAATATGCAGCTGAGCGCTACGAGGCGTTTCGGAATCCAACTGAAGTGTCCGTCTAAAGCAAACCTGTTCGTTAATCGGCATGCGGTCGTGACCGTCTTTCCATATCCAGAAAGCATTATTAAACATGAAATGAGCCTCCTTGTGTAACTTCCATATCAAGCTAGCGAATCGATCCGCTCCATGCGCGCCACTTATGATTGGCTATTGCATATGTACCGGTGTGGAATTGGTAAGAAGACATCACTGGCGTCACAAACAAATCCTCGCCGTGGTAACGGACTCCGAGCCCGTTAATAAAGCCGAACGTTCCCGACGTTCCCGAATTCGAATTCGAGTCTCTCGTTTCCACATATGAAAAATCAGCATCGGTTTCGATGCTCCCGTAAGGAAGGCGGCTTTGCTCCCAAGAATATTTCGGATAATGAGGAGTGTCGATCAGTCCTTTATTTAAATCCAGCTTATAGGTAAATTCAATTTTTTTGCCGGAAACATTATATTCCAAAGCAAGCTGATCGTTCGCCCCAGAAAGCGCTGTCACTTTTGTTCTTCCGGCGATGTTCCGTGCGTCGCCATTTGCGGAAATAGGCGTAAGAACGGTAATGAAGCAGTTCATCTCTCCGGCACGAACGTGCCTGCTGTCCGTTTCATAAACCATGTGGCTCTCTCCGTAACAACGTCTGATCGACTCATAACCCATCGAACGGTCGCTTCCGGGAAATTCGATTAATAATGCCAGCTCTCGCCGGTTGATGAACGGCTGCGTGTCCCCAGGGAACCTGTGAATATGCTGCACCTGTCCGATATAGTAGTCATTTTCTGCCTCCAAAACCATGCCGGGATGCCACAAATTTACTGTGCTGATCGATTGATCGGTTTGCGATACTGTCCAGTCGACGATGATAAACGCTCCATCTTCTTTTACATACGTGATGGAGCGATCCCATACCATTTGACGGTACGGATCGTTCAAACGGGTCCTGCTATATTCGATTCCATCGAAGGTATGGAAATGCAGCAGCTCCGTCTCGACGCGTCTATATTTCCCATCGTCATGAATAAAGTCAAACATGCTCTGCCCCGGGTCAGGTTGTCCGCTGCGAAAGACAAGACGGTTGTGATAAATGTCTGCGCGGTATCTTCCGTTTGGCGCCCCATCCCGGTATCCCGACTCAGCAAGGAGGATGTTTTGCTCCTTTACCAGCATCAGAATGGAGTTTTCATCGGCATGGCCGTGATGCGCCTTTTCAGCGGGCGCGTTGATCGTGCGGCGAAGATATTCGCGCGAAGTAAAGGAATAATTGCCTTCATCCCGAAAATTATGGAGCAAATAGGTTGCGTCATCGTGTGAGCCATCGCGAAAGACGATTTTTTTCCCGATGACGTCATCCAAAAGAAGCTCGCTTTTCCACTCCGGCTTTACCGGCTCCAGCGTTTCGTCCGCCCACAAATAAGCATAGGCGAAGTAGCACGCCAAGAAAACGGACGGAGGACCTGCTTCCTGACTCATGGCATAATCCCGGATCTGCTTTGCGGCATACCTCATTTGCCCGCAACGATATTGGGCAGCGCCTTTTTCCAGACAGACAAACCAGAGAAACCAATTGCAGTTGAGATGTGAATCGCCGAAATCGGGGAGCAGCCCATAAGGAGTAATCGCGCGCGTAATAAAATCGAAATAATATTTCGTTTGCGGCCTAGAGTAATAGTCCGCTTCCTTTCCGGTATGCTCGGCATACGCGATGCAGGAAATAAGCCATAACGGCAAATAAAGCTCCGCGTCCTCGATTGACCATCGGCCGTACGATTCCTCCGCGAGCACATCACGCAGCTTTGCCCATTCCCTCGTTTCCTCTGTATCCCCTAAGGCGGATATGGCGAGCGATAATGCAAATACGCGCAGCATGGATCGGTTGTGGGCTCCCCACTCCGGGAAATGCATCATAAAGTTGATCGAGCTGCGGATCGAGTCCTCGATAAGTCTCGTCTCCTCTTCGCTTAACAGCTCCGACCCTTTCATGAATAGGTAACCCTGAATATAGTAATTTCCTTGAAACATCGTTTCGAAGGACGGAATTCCTTTTGCGTATTCCGGATGCCGGCCAGCAATTTCTTGGGGTACGATCTTCTTGAATTCATCGATGGCGAGCAGCATGCGTCTCGCCTGTTCCCCGTATTCGCGTTCGCCGGTAATATGATAGAGGAAGCCTTCCGCTTGCGCCTGAATCGGTATGTTTCCCGGTGGGATGTACATGCCCAGGAAGCGATCGGGCTCGAATGATTTTTTCCAGTTTTCGATGGACAGCTCATATTGCTTGCGTCCCTCCAGTACAGCCTCTTTGATATACGTCAAGTACGATTGTCGATTCATGTGCCAACTTCCTCTCTGCTTTTCAGTTATACCGTCGTTGTTCAGGACGTTTGTTCCGTCATAAAGCCGTCCTCTGATCCCATCATTCGGGCAGGTGCAATTGGGACCGGCTTCTCATCTGTTTTCGTATTCGTATCAACTGGAGTTCCAAATTTGGGGAGCGCATACGGCAGATGCGTTTGGCCACGCGCCAAGATATGATGCTGATTGGCGGCTTCCCCTTCGAAGGGGGCCCCATGATTCCAAGGCACCCACGATCTTGCATTGCTATAATGGCAAACAAAGGACCTTCTGAATCGGTCTTCCGATTGGTTTGGGTATGATCGATGAAATAAATGGCTGTGGAAGAATAACACGTCACCTTTCTCCAACTCGACTGGAACCTTATTGGGATACTGGGCGACTTTTTGGGAGAGCGTGTTGATCTCATCGTCTTGATGACTGGCATGTTCAATCGGATCGAGATTTTGAAAGGCTCCAAGCGAATGAACCGAGAAACTGGCTTTGCTGGGAGGATAAATTGGCTCGCAATGAGAACCAGGAGCCACCCAAAGGCAGCCATTCTCCACATCCGCTCTTTCGAGTGCGATCCATGCTCCGATCAGTGTCTCCGGATAAGTAGGAATGTAATAAGCATCCTGGTGCCATCCTTGCCCTCCTTGTCCGGGAGAATTGAAGAAATTCATCGACTGAAGCGCCAGAACATCAGGGCCGACCAAAGCTTCAATTACGTCTAAAACCCGAGGGTGCAAAAGTCCCCATTCCGCTGTTGGATGCGATCGGTGCAGCATATGGATTCGGGTAAAACGTCTCACCAGTTGGTCTATAGGTGTACCGGGCGCTACAGAGCCGAGCCCGGCAACCTCTTCCCGCCCATACAGAATATTGTCCGCCCACTGGCGCAGCTTGTCTGCATCATCGGAAGTTAACAGTGATTTGACAATTAAATATCCATTTCCGTGATAAAACTTATATTCCTCCACAGCCAGCCTGTAACGGTCTTGGCGGGATATTGTATTCGGTAAATAAGTCACTTCAACCATCCCCCCCCGCCCAGCAATTCATACATTGCTTGCGTGCAAATTACAGCGTGGCGCATCAAATCATCAATCGGCACAAACTCGTCGGGCTGATGCGCACGCGTATTTGTGCCCCGAAAACCGGGTCCGAAAGCAACGCCTCGATTTTGCAGCTTTCTCGCATATGTACCCCCTCCGATTGACAGCAGCTCTGCCTTCTCACCAGTAATGGCTTCGTAAGCCTTTGACAGCTTCTTGATCAAAGGATGATCCGCTGGAACATGAAGCGGCTCAAGATGCTGCAGCACCTCCACTTTTATCCCGTAAGCACCGGAAATGCGGCGTAGGGCTTCTATAACGGATGGTCCGTCTTCGGTTACCGGATACCGCAAGTTTAAAATAATAGAGCTTTCGTCACTTCCTACGTTCATTTGACCAAGATTGATGGTTAAACGCCCATGAACCGGATCGCTTTTGGCCAGCCCTAATGATTCTCCGAACGCTTCAAATCCTATTTTTTCTCGAACAAATCCAACGAACCTCATTAACTCTCCGGTCAGTGGAAGGTTACACAGTAGCTCAACCATTACAGAAACGGCATTTATGCCTGACGGCGGATAGGATCCATGACCGCTTCTCCCTCTGGCTTCCAGCAAAAACCTGCCATTCTCCGATCGGCATTCAATTCTCTCTGCAGATTTGGCCAGCCGATAGAAACGTTCCGTCTCCTCTGCATCAAGCGACGCCATATCGATTTCGGCATAACAGTGGTCGGGCACTACATTGGGAGCACTTCCGCCGAATAAAACGACGGGACCGCTGCAGTGAGCAACGGATAAACGAATGACATAAAATCCTTTTTCCGCATTGATGATCGGATAGGCGGCATCGGGTGTAAATCCGCAATCCGGAAGCGGCTCTTGAGCAAAATATTCGTCTAAATCGGTCATGCCATTTTCCTCGTTCGTGCCAAAAATAATCCGAAGCCTCTTTTTTGGTATTAATCCCGCATCTTGAATGGCTTTAAGTGAAAACAGAGCGGCAATGACCGCTCCTTTATTATCGGATGCTCCCCTTCCATAGATCCGGCCTTCCTGCATGACGGCCTGAAAAGGATCGAGGCTCCATCCGTCTCCTTCGGGTACGGTATCGACATGAACCAAAACCGCTGCAATTTCATCGCCTTCGCCGTACTCCGCATGACCTGCAAATCCGCCCACATTGCGAATCGTAAATCCCAGCTGTTCCGCAAGCCGCAGGACATATGTCAAAGCTGAATGTATGCCTTCGCCATAGGGCATTCCTTCCTTCGGATCGGCTATTACGCTTCGGATTCGAATCAGTTCGCATACGTGATATATAATCTCATCCTCGTAGTCCAAAACCCTCTGACCGAAAGTCATATGTTCCCTCCCGATTTCTCCGTTCTACTCCCGAGCTGTGGAGACCGGAATAACCTTCCCCTTCTCAAGCATCCACTGTTCCATATGCCGCTTAATCGATTCGAGGTTATGGCGCTGTTGATGAGGCATCGTTCTTGTAAAGGCTGCCGCTTGCTTCTCCCGCAGAGAGATACCGATCCTTTTGACATCATCCACAAACTCATTAACGGTTCTAAAATCTCCGTAATGACGCATCAACTGTTCCACCCATTTATGACCGAATGCTACGTGCAGCGTTTCATCGGCAAGGTCGAACCGAAGAAGCTCTACCGCTAAATCCGTCCCTCCCGCTTCACTCGCGAGTCTCTCCAAATAATCAGGCTTAACTTGAAAGCTGCCCGGCTCGTACCAACACGTAACTGCCGCATACCGCTCGTGAGGCTTCATTTGGATTGAGCTCATGTAAGTAGCGACCCATACTTCAAACTCCTCAGGAGAAAAACCTAAAGCGGTCATCAGCTTTAAGCCGAACTCGGAATGACGAGCCTCATCCCACGTATGGCGTGCAACGTCATAATAAAATTCCCATGGCATGCCTTTTACTTCATACAAAATCGGTGAGATGTATTCCGCCGCATCCAACTCGTTATACAACCAGACAGCAAGGGCGGCACGCTCGATTAAAGGATTTCCTTTTAAGTTTTGCGACCACAGATACCCTTCGATCGGATGCTCGTAAGAAAAGTACGAGTTCACAGATCGGTGCTGGCGCTCAGGAGGCTGATACGTATAACCCGCAAAGCGCCGTTTCGTTTCAACGCTCTCCACTCCCGTGATTCCGCATACGCCTCCTGCGATATGCAGTAAGGAACGTATATGCATAACCCATTGGGAGACATCTGATTCACCAGAGCAAACATTATCTTCATCCCGTATCTGCTGAAGCATGGCGCTACCTTCGACCATTTGTTTGTCGAGTGCGTTTATGATCTCTTTCAAAATACGGACAGACGGCCGGTCCGGCAATTCGACCGTCAAATGGATATAATCTTTGTATGCGCAACACAGGCCTGGCAAAAACACCGAATAGAGCGTTTCCAGAAAAGGCTCTTCGTCGGATGCAAAAAGCGCTTCCTCAATCACACTGTTCAGATGATCCTCAAGCGGCGCATCTGGTTTCGTACCTGGCAGCTCCAAGAGCCTCTTTCTCAAAGCGTTGAATTGCTCAGCCCACTCCCACAAGTGTCGGGCTGCCATATATTTGACTTCAGCGTGCCTCAACCTTGCAATCCAGGCTCCGGTCATTCCGATTAAGCTCCTATGAAAGGACGCCGCCCTGCGTAATTCGACCGCTTGCGGAATGCGTCTCAGCTCTTTCTTGCTTGCCCCCTGCCTTGCACCATCTGACATTCCGATTCCTCCGATTCGTTCGCTACTTGATTATCCGCTCATCTTCCACCGTGAAACGGTATCGTCCGGAACCGACATCCAGCAACCAAAAATCCGTTCCCTTCGTAACGAGCGCGATTTCATCCGACAAGCAAACATCTTTGTCGTTCTCAAACACCGTTTGACCCGAGCGCAGAGGGATGCGTACGGAAGCTGTCGTATTGGCAGGAATAAAGAGATCCAGTTGAAAGCATCCTTCCGAATTCTTCCATGCGCAGGAAATTGGTCCGTGTATCGACTCGTAAGTGCAGCGGACTTGTTCCAGTCCTCCCCCAATCCGTGGATGAATGCAGATCCGTTTGAAGCCCGGCTCTTCGTAATCGATTCCTCCGACATATCGATACAGCCATTCGCCTACCGAACCTAGAGCGTAATGATTCAACGAATTCATTCCTGCGCGTTGGAAGCCCTTCTCCTCCGTCCAACCGTCCCACCTTTCCCAGATGGTAGTAGCGCCTTGATGTACCGAATAAAGCCAGGAAGGAAAGGTCTCTTTCATCATAATTCGGAACGCGATATCCTGATGTCCGGTTTCCATAAGCAGCGGAAGCAAGAACCTGGTTCCGTGTATGCCGGTCGACAGGTGCCACTCCCTCTGCTCCAGCAAGAATAGGAGTCTGTTTATCGCAGACTGACGATTGCTTTCTGGCAACAAATCCATCGCTAATGCCATCACATAGGCAGTCTGGGTATCGCCTTTAATATGTCCTGAGGCATCGACAAACGCTTCAAGGAACGCATTCTTGATTTGGTGGTGAAGTTTTCCATATTCCTTTGCGTCCTCTAAGCGCCCAATCGTATCGGCAATTCGCGCCATCACCCCAGCGGTGTGGGCATAATAAGCCGTAGAAAATACATCATATGGAGTCGTGGATAAGGAAGATACATTGCGAAGCTCCGCCACCCCACCGCTTTCCGGGATCGAAAGCCAATCTCCGTATTGCGGCAAGTCTTTCCGAAGATTTTCGGGATGCATCACGCGAAGGAAGCCGATCCACCGAGTCATCGACTGATAATGCTCTTGAAGGATCCGCTTGTCACCATAAACCTGATACATCATCCACGGGACGAGGACGCCGGCATCCGCCCAACCTGCCGAAGCGGTGTGATCATAGGTCATATCCCCCCCGTGCTCTGTTTTCGCTCCTGGGATAAACGGGGCAAAATCGGTAAACGCACCGGTGGGGCGTTGGGCATCTGTTAAGTCGGTCAACCACTTTGTAAAAAATGAAGCTGCATCCATTTGATAGCAAGCTGTTCGGAAAAATAATTGAGCATCACCGGTCCAGCCATGACGTTCGTCACGCTGAGGGCAATCCGTCGGTACGCTTATGAAGTTACCACGCTGCGTCCATTCGATGTTACTGATCAACTGATTCAGTAAGGGATGCGACGTTTCTAAGGTACCAGCCTTCGACATATCAGTATGAATAACAATTCCGATTACATCATCGTTCATTAAAACTCCGTCAAAACCGGAAACCTCAACATACCGAAAGCCGTGTAAGGCGAAATGCGGCTCGAACCATGCAGCCTCACCACCGTTCATAATGTAGGTATCGGTTTGACGAGACAATCTCAAATTTTCCGTATATAACCCGCCGTTCGCATCCAACGCTTCTCCGTGACGCAGGCAGACCGTAACGCCGGATCCTCCAGACAATTGGATACGAACACGCCCGACCATATTTTGGCCCATATCGATGATGTAATTCCCATCAATCTTCCGTTCGATGGACTGCGGTCGGAGCTCACGAACGGGTTTGATAGGCGGACAGACTGCAGCTGATAGAAAGCCCTTGTAATCATAAAACGTATCTGCATGTTTCCAATGACGATCTTCAAAAGAGGATTCGTTCCACCCATCGATCGCAATCCGTGCGTCGAATCTTTCACCCATGTGGAAATCTGTAGCGATCAGAGGTCCGAACGATGCCCTCCATGACTCGTCAGTCGTCACCTTCTGCACGGATCCGTCGTCATATTCGATATTTAGCTGTACCAAAATCCTTGGATCCTTGCCGTATCGTTGGAAGCCGAACATTCCAATATATCCGGAATACCATCCGTGGCCGAGCAGGATGCCGACTCCATTCAACCCACCGGCTATATCTCCGGTAATCTCATAGGTTTGATATTGCAGGCGGATGTTATAATCCGTCCAGTCCGGAGCCAAAGAGCTGTCACCGATTCTACGGCCATTCACATAGAGCTCATAGGCACCGAGTGCGGCAGCGTGCAAAACTGCCCGACGTACCGGCTTTGTGACGGAAAATGCGCTCCTTAAGTATACCGCCGGCTTCGGTTCCGCATGAGTCGGTTGATGAGGGGATTTCAAGCCGATCCACTTGCCTAGCCATTCGCCCCGTTCAAGCAATCCCATTGACCAATGTGCTGGCTCACTCCAGTTTGAAGCATGACCTTCTTGGTCCCATACTTTGACCTTCCAGAAATATTCCTTACCTGATTCCAGATGCTCACCATTATATTCAATATGCTGGGAACGGTCCGACACGATCTTTCCCGTATCCCACATATCACCTTCATCCCTCAATAACGCTTCATGGCTTGATGCGACTATAATTCGATATGCCGTTTGAACGGACCTGCGTCTGATCGAATCGAGCCACCATCCGAGTCGGGGCCGCTGACGGTCGATTCCAAGAGGATCATTCAGATATTCCACTCGTAAATGGTATACACTTAGGTGCATCCCTGCTCCCCCTTTCGGATTCAATACTCCCGAGTTTTCAGTTCCTATTCTCTGGGGAGAAGGTCCATCGTTGCTCAATATTTCGCATAGTTTAAATCCATGGTGGCAAACCCGCAAAATTCGGGAAAGCTCTTAAGAACCTTGTCAATTTGCTCTTGGGTGTAGCCCATTTTGACTAGATGCATTCGTTTGACGGTTTCCGCTGCTTTGCCCGCCGCAACGAAATTTCCGGTATGTTCGAACAGCTTGGCGCCCCACCTTTGACCGAAGCCTACATGTAACCGTTCATCAGCAATATCATATTCGGACTGTATGGATGATAACGGATCGCCATGATCCATAAAGGCGGTGATCGATTTACGTTTTTTGATAAAAGAGCATGGCTCCATCACCATGGTCAAGCTGGAGTAAAATTCCGGAAACACCTGCTGCATCGTTTCGGGGGTCGGTATGGTCGGAGGATGCCAAGCAAAGTCTTCCGTTTGATACCCCCATTGCTTAAGCCGACGGACACCCATTTGGCTGTGCCTGACCTCATCCCATGTATGACGAGCGACATCTATGTAAAAATCAACTGGCATGCCCTGAACGGCGTAATACAGGTAGCAGAGACTTTCAGCAGCTGACATTTCACTGGCGTTGATAAACACCATATGTTTGACGCTATCGTACGTCGGTGATTTCGGATCGAACATTGCGCTCTTATATTTTTGCAGATCGACGAGCGGGTAGCGGGGATCGTGAGCCGCTTGAGAAGGTACGGGTCCGGCCGGCTGGCGGGAGGGATGCACAGGCCAATCCAGTATCTTCCCCGGCTCGGACTTTTCCAGTAAGGTCCACACATCATGCACATAACGGAGCCAATCTCGATAAGCCTCTCGACCTGCAGGATCATCGACACGAGCAAACTTCAAGTGTGGAGCCGCCCATCCCAGAAGCGTATCACGATCTACCAGGACATGCCGGATTCGATCGATAGTCGGAGCATCAAGAATTGGATCTAGTGACTCCATAAAGTCCTCATAACGACGGTTTAGCTTTGTTAGGAGAAAGTGATAGCCCGCTGCGAATTCCTCGAACGTTGGCGCAAAAGAGATTCTTTGGCAAGCTTCCCTAAGTCCTGGAGGCGTCAATGAGTGCTCACCGATGTCCGGACCGGGCAGCTCATGGATTCGTTCCTTCAGCAGCTTCATATGCTCTGTATGCAAATAGCCCATCCGAACGAGCTCGCCCTTTATCTCCCAATCGGGAACACTTGGCACCCAACCGATCGTCATCCGTGATAACTCGAATTCGAGCCAGAAGCACGGAAGCAATAAACGAGCGGTGTCGATCGGTCTTAGAAGAAATCCCTTATAAGCAGAATCAGCTTCAAGGAAGCTATAGTCGGTAACGTCAACTTCAATTTGTTTGGCCATAAGCCTTCACTCCTCTTTACAAGCTATTAAAAAAACGGAAGCGGAGAGTGCGGTCTGTCGGTGTCTTCCAATTGACGGTCAGGTTCTGCACATCGCGGTTTACCTTGTCGTTACGCGTGGAAACATCCATATGTTCAAGAGCTCCCGTCGAAATATGGATGGAATCCTCCTCCAACGTAAATGAAGCTTCACCTTCCGTCAGTTGTACAATCCCTGGGGCCGCTTCATGTAAACTCGAACCTGATATTTTCCCTTTCACGTCGAACATGCAAACGGCTTGCAAATAAATGTTTGGAATCGTCTCGGACACAACCCGGACATCCACACCGTTGTCCAGCAGAGTAATCTCCACCGCTATCGGCAAATGTTGGATATGCGTCTTCTCACGCAAATTGTTGGGCATATTGACGTATATTCCGTCCGTTCCTTCTGTCAAGTGCTTTGGCAGCGGATTCCAGTAACAGCCCTCTAGTTCAAGCTGCATGCGGTAAGTGTTCTCCCGGACTTGCTTGATCGAGGGGAATGCTACCGCTCCAATACCGAACCAACCGGCTCCCAGCTTTAGCCCGTGCATGACGGCCTTGCCGTATCGGATGTGTAGAAGCTCCGGTTGTCCTGCCATCGCTGTTACACTTATTTTGCCCTTCCGGTATCGAAGTACGGAAGCTCCATGCGGATGTTGAACCAGTTTACCAAGATACGGAACGTTCTTCGGCACCGGCACCTCGTTCTCTTCTCCTAGTAAGATCGTATATTCGTCAGAAAGCGGTCCCATCCATTCGGAGGCATTCATCTCCTCCGGATAAAGCATCCAGTACATCAAAGCATGAGATCCGCGCGGTGCAGTTTTATCAGCCACATCGGCCATTGCGCCGAATACAGTACTTTGATCATGTACCGCCATCAGACGGCAAACAACGTAATACCAGTCATTCATCAGCATGGTTTGCCCAAAATCCTGACGTCCGGAATACTCCGTAACGATGGAGTGATCCGGATGCAGCATGTACTGCATCATATTTAAATTGGAGCGAACTGCCGCAATGGCAGGCTCGTAATTGAAAATCAGTCCGACGTCAAATAAATGGATAGCGCATGCGCCGTTGTATATCGCATTACTCCGCTCCGTCCATTCGCCGTATTCCGTCAGATCGAAACCTTCATCTAAAAATTGAAAAGCGCGATTACGGAAAGCCTCATCGCCAAAAATCTCATACATTTTTGCGAGGGCCCCTGCCATTACCCAACGATGATTCGGCGTATGGATGCCGCCTTTCAGAAGACAAGGTTTCGCTCGTTCAAGGAAAAGATATAGAGACCCTTTTGCCCACTCAAGCTCTTTCATGCTGTACCGATCGGCTACTTGATAAAGTAAGGTGGTAAGGTGTGTAGTAAATGCCGTGTCCGGCGGGGAATCAATGTTACAATTGACAAGCGAAATGCAGCCGCTTTCAAGCTGGGTATCCAAAAAATTAATCAACGCTTCATTGATTTCGGGCAGCAAAGAAGAGTCCCGATAATAGATGGATTCAGAGTGCACATAAAGAGGCAGCATCAGGCAGGCGGAGCCGAGCCCGAGAGGCTCAGGGATTTTCCCAGCTACAACACTCTCCTGCCGCTTTCTCCGATACTCGCTTAATCGTTCATCTTGCAATTTAATGATCTCCTGTATCGTTTCCTTCGTGGAACGGTTCAATGGAATCAACTCCCGTAGCGGTTTAATGGTCCTCCCTAGTATAAATTTCGATGAAAGCGTTTCACATCATGCTATTTTGTTTTTTTATTAGGTTTCTTGCGTTTTTCGTTTACAGTTATTGACATGCTTTCGGACTCGGGATAACTTGGTAAAGAGAAACTGGATTGGAGGAAATTTGAATGGAGCAGGCGACAAAACAAATGTTTAAAACGTTGACGGAGCTTCCTGGAGCACCCGGCTTTGAGCACGAGGTGCGGCGGTTCCTTCGTGAGGAATTGGCGAAACATACCGAAGAGTTTGTGGAAGATCGTCTAGGGAGTTTATTCGGGGTTCTCCGAGGAAATCCGGCAGGTCCGCGAATTATGGCCGGTGGCCATATGGATGAAGTCGGCTTCATGTCGACGACAATCCTCGACAATGGCATGATCCGCTTTCAAGCTTTAGGCGGTTGGTGGAATCAGGTGCTGCTCGCCCAAAGGATGCAAATCATAACGTCCCGAGGTCCCGTTCTAGGAGTCATCGCTTCCACTCCTCGTCACCTGCTGGACGAAGCACAGCGAAGCAAGCCGGTGGAAATCACAGCGATGCTTCTCGATATAGGAGCGGACAATCGCGATCATGCGTTGAGTATGGGGGTTCGTCCGGGTCTGCCTATTGTACCCGTGAGCGAGTTCACACCATTGGGCAATGAGAAGAAGATATTGGCCAAGGCTTGGGATAACCGTTTTGGAGTCGGACTTGCTATCGATTTGATTCGAGAACTGAAATCTGATTCGCTGCCGAATACCCTGTATGCAGGTGCGACCGTACAGGAAGAAGTCGGCATGCGTGGAGCGCAAACCGCAGCCGCACTTATCGATCCGGATTTGTGCTATACATTAGAGGCGGGACCTGCCGGCGATGCCAGCGGTGATCCACATGCTCTAGGCCTCATCGGAAAAGGGGCCGTCGTTCGAATCCTTGACAGCTCGATCGTCCCGAACCGCACGTTAACGGAATTCATTCTTGATATTGCCGAAACCAACCAAATCCCTTATCAGTTTTTTATCTCGCCAGGAGCGACCGATGGAGGCAAAATTCATCTCCATGGACGAGGAGTTCCAACAGCTGTGCTTGGAATATGCGCCCGCTATATTCACACGTCCGCTTCCATGATCCATACGGATGATTATGACGCTGCCAAAGAGCTGCTTATAAAGCTGATTCGTGCATCAGACAAAACGATGTATGATACTGTCACATCGTTCGCTTAACTCACCACCTTTCCGCTTCCAGCAGGAAGCGGAAGGACTTTGTTAAAAAAGGCCTGCATCTTCCGGTTTCCCGGATGATGCAGGCCTTTTTTGGGGTATGATTATTTTTTCTTCATTTCAGCAATCTTGTCGGAAGCTTCTTTGTCATAGTCGCGTCCGCCGAGCTTAACCCAACCGTCGACCGTACTGGCCCATTCTTTCTCAAAGTCGGTTGCGATAATGGCTTTAGATAGCGCCTCATAGCCGTACTTGGTAAGATTCACAATATTCTTCTGAGCGACCGGACGCGGGCTGTCGATAAACGGTGTAGTTTTACCGAACTTCTCGAATTGATCATAGTGAGGAGCCAGTAATTCCGCATATTCAGGTGTAGTCGGAGCCTGTTTAAGAAGCTGTTCCTTGGTTGGAGCGCCCATGTAACCTTGCGTAAGCAGATTCAGGTCTCCGACGTACCAGTTGATTTCCTTCGCGTTCTTATCCGCATCGATTGGGAGTCGAAGACCACCGTCAACTTTGTAATGAACGCCTTCAATACCACTTTGGACAACGTTAATATGCTTCGCCATAAAGTTAAGGAATTTGACCGCCGATTCCGGATTTTTAGTCGTTTTCGGAATCATGTTGAACAATCCGAATATAGCCGCTTTCGGCATGTTCTGGCTTCCATCTTTTCGTTTGAGAGGCGCAAGTGTTACCCATTTGGCAGTAGGGACCGTTTTCCTTGTAGCCGTATTTAACGTCCACGGATCATCGTTGGAATCGACGAAGCCTGCTTGTCCAGATGTATACTGCTGTGTGTATTTCTGCGAGTTGACATCTGTAACAAACTCTTTGGAGATTAACCCCTCTTTGTAAACCTTATTCATGAAGGTGAAGTATTCCTTCCCTTCCGGAGTGTCCATAGCCGAATGGAACTGACCATTTACTAGATTGCCGTTCGGCATATAAAGGTCATAAGCTGGGCCATCGTTGTTCACGCCAGCTGCAAACATCGGACCGAAGAAAAATGCTTTTGCCCCTTGGTTGATAGCTGGAATTGCCCAAGGTACGACGTTATCCTTGCCGACCCCGCCAGGGTCCTTCTCCTTGAAAGCTTTAAGTGTAGTGTACAGTTCATCAAGCGTGGTCGGTGCTTTCATCCCAAGCTTATCGAGCCAATCTTGACGAATTTTCATGGATGATCCTACATCCTGATTCATGCGTTGGGCTGGAATCGCGTAGCGTTTGCCTTTATATGTACCTGCCGTGTCGAGAGCAGGCTTAATCAGCTTTTTGATGTCGGGACCGTATTTGTCCAGCAGCTCATCAAGCTGCCATACTCCCCCTTGCTCGGCATACTGAAATACCAAGTCGGCGTTGTAAGTGATCACGATATCTGGCGCCTCGCCGGAAGCCATCCACACGTTAAGCTTCTCCGTTTCCTGAGACCTCGGTAACGCGACGTATTCCACATCCAAATTGTCTTCTTTCAATGCGTTTTCTTGAATCCATTTTACGAGGACACTGTCGGTAATTTTCGTCCCATCGGGTGCGTTCGAGCGATCCCAGACTGAGACTCTTACCTTTTGAGGCTTTTCAGAAGCTTTGGTTGTAGCCTGTGGTGTAGTTCCTACGGTAGTGCTGGTAGCGGCATCATTGCTCTTCGAACAGCCTGCAAAAATAGTAGTGACCATGGTGAGTACCAAGCAAAGCTTAAGACCCTTCTTCATGCCTTATCCCCCTTTTAATAACAGGTTTAATATTAATGAGATTCCCCACACATATTGTCCAGGTATTCTCACTGCCTGTCAGCCTTTGATAGAGCCCATCATGGCTCCCTTGACGAAATACTTTTGCAGGAATGGATAAACGATAAGAATCGGTAATGTAGCGAATACGACTGTTGACGATTTCAGTGATTCCTCAATTACATGAAGTTGGTTTTGCTGCTGCAACGTTTCAAGAGAAGTATCCATTTGCGCGAGAAGCAGAATGTTCCTCAGTTTAACCTGCAAAGGGTAATAATCTGGATCATTGATGAAGAGAACTGCGCTGAAGAATGAGTTCCAATGGCCTACCGCATAAAACAATCCGATAGTCGCCATTGAAGCTGCCGAGAGCGGAAGGACGATTCGAACCAAGAAACGGATGTTGCCGCAGCCGTCAACGATTGCAGCTTCGCGCAATTCATCGGGGATGCTCTGGAAGAAGGTCCTCATAATAATGACGTTAAAGGTGCTGATTAATCCGGGAATCATGACCGACCATAGCGTATTCAGCATACCAAGTGCTTTTACCAGTAGAAAAAATGGAATCAAGCCGCCGCCGAACAGCATGGTAACAATCATATAGTTCATAAAAAGCGTACGTCCCTTCAGATCTCTTCTAGAGAGCGGATACGCGGTAATGATCGTAAACAACATATTTAGTGATGTTCCGACAACCGTAATATAAACGGTTACTAATAACGACCTTATGACTTGTTTATCGCTTATAACGGTCTTCATCGCATCCCATTGCCATTCAACGGGAAAAATAGAGACCAAACCCGTTTGGATCGCTCGGCTGCTGCTAAAAGCGTTAGCGACCGAATTGAGGAACGGAAACAGACAAATAAAAGTAAAAAAAATGAGTAAACTGTAGTTTAACACATTAAAGATGATCTCACCCGGCGTATACTTTTTGAGGGAAAGTCCCCTAAGTTTGTTGCTTACTATTGAATTCAAATGGCTGTCCTCCTCTCCAAAGCTTCTACCAAATCCCCTCGCGACCCATCCGTTTGGCTGCGTAGTTGGCCCCTAAGACAAGAATGAGATTGATGACCGACTGAACCATGCCTACCGCCGTCGTCAGACCGAATTGTCCCTGCTTGATCCCAACCGAATAAATATAAGTACTGATAACCTCAGATACATTTGTAACAACCGGGTTTGAAAGTGCCATTGGCTGTTCGATTCCGATTGAGACCATATGACCGACTGTAAGAATCAGCAATACAATGACCGTCGGCATGATACCTGGAATGGTGATGTGCCAGATTTTTCGAAAGCGCCCAGCGCCGTCCATGACTGCAGCTTCATAAAGGGAAGGATTTATGGCCGTCATAGCTGCCAGGTAGATGATCGTACCCCATCCGGCTCCCGCCCATACGCTTGAAAGCGTATAAACAATAACCCACCAGGTTTTATCGGCCATAAAATAAAAGTCATGTAAGCCAAGATTTCTCATAATTTCATTAACAATTCCGTATTTTGGCGATAAAATATTGTACACGATGCCGCCAAGTACAATCCAAGACATAAAATGCGGCAGATATAGAAGAGATTGAGAAATTCGTTTGAAATACTTCGCTCGGATTTCATTCAGCATTAATGCGAGAATGATAGGAGCAGGAAAGCCGATGATCAAACCGAGAACGTTCAAGGTTAATGTATTTCGAATCATTTGCCAGAAAGCKGGGATTTTAAGCATTTCTCTGAAGTGGTCCAATCCGGCCCAATCGCTGGCAAAAACTCCTTTAAACAAATTGTAATCCTTAAAAGCGATGAGCAGACCGAACATTGGTACGTAGGAGAAGATCAGGAAAAACAAGAAACCGGGGACGAGCAACAAATACAAATCATAGTTTTTCTTCAATTCTTTCTGGATCGGCCCCACTTTTGCAGGGACGTCAACTTTATCCAATTTGGTTAAATTTACGGAGTGAGTCTCCACCTCCATCATATAGCGAACCCCCCCTAATATGGATTGAAAAAGAAATCAACTAACGGAAACGCTTACAATCCGATTATTAATTCGTGTATTAACCGCCTTGGATACAGTATACGAAATTATGTAAGCGCTACAAATGTGACTATCTTTACATTTTATTAGTTTTCTTTAACAGTAAACTTCTTCGACATGTCTCAAGCTTTCTACCAGCATCAGTAAGGCCATGGATTGTCCATAAGGCATAGGACATTTCGGAATTTGCTTGTAGAAATCCAATGTATTTCCCATTCTTGTCCCATAGGATACGTCTTGAAGCGTTCCCTTTTCGTCGATTTTGCCGATAACCGCATTCAACGCCTTAATCCCTACTTCTTTGTACGATTCGCTTAAATACCCCTTACGGATCGCCTTCAAGATGCCATATGCAAATCCGGCGGTTGCCGATGTTTCCTCATAGGAAGTCGGATCATCCAAAAGCGTGTGCCATAGACCGCTTGGAGACTGGAGCTCCGCAAGCTTCTGTACCTGCCGTTCCAAGGAAGATATGAGGAAGAGCTCAACGCCGAGCGGGAGTTTAACCATATCGAGAAAATCGACTAGGCCTGCGGTATACCAAGCGTTCCCTCTTCCCCAAAGCGCTTTAGCAAAATTGTGATTACCCTCAAATGTCCAGCCATGATAGAATAAGCCGGTTCGGGTATCTGTCAAATATTTGAGATGCACAAGAAATTGCCGAATACTTTCTTGAACATAATGTTCTTTATTTAGAAGAACGCCCATTCTTCCCAGAAATAGGACCGTCATATACAACGTGTCGTCCCAAAGTTCCCCTTGATTCGGGTTGTCGATCGCATTGTGTGTAATGCCGAATTCCTTCGTTCGTGGCATCTCGTCGGCCGCATAGCTTGCCCATTCTTCGCATATCCGCAAATAATCGGCGTTTCCCGTCATATCGTAAAGATAGCTCAATGTTAGAAGAGGGCACATCGTATTGACATTCTTCGCCGGAAGGCCCTCACGTATGCGATTGTCGAACCAATCGGTCAGATAGGACAGAATCGATTTATTTCCTGTCTCCAAATAATACTGGTAGAGCGAGAATAGCCCGACTCCTTGTGACCAATCCCACTTATCCATCGAGATGATACTGACTGGCGTATCCTCTTGGATCGTGATTTCGAGGCCCTGCATACCTGAAATAACATTACGAATTAAATTTTCAATTTCGTCCTTTTGCAATTGTCGTATCATCCATATTCCCTCCCTTGGTTCATTTACTACTTTAAAATAGAACAAGAAAGGTTTACATACGTGTATTTAACGGTTTTATTAGATTTCTTTACTTCCGTTCTTATATTCCTTAGGAGATTGCCCCTCGACTCGCTTGAACACTTGATAGAAATAAGCATATTCCTTATATCCGACCATCTCACCAACCTCGTTCACCTTGTATTTAGGATCTCGCAGCAGACGTTTTGCCACTTCGATTCTAGCCTTTGACACCAGATCTACGAAGTTGATGCCCGTTTCCATCCGAAGAAGTCGGCTTAAATAACTGGAGCTAATACCGAAATGGTTTGCGACGGAGGTCAGATTGATTGCTTCGGAGAAATGGGTGTTGATATAGTCTACGACCTTCTTAACCATCAAGCTGTACTCTTTGTCTCCTCCTTCCACCTTGCGCTTGACAATTCCGATCCAACTAGCCAAATAATCTGATGCTTCCTTTAAACTATTTAAACGAAAAACGTCATCGAGCATTTGATCGATGCTCTTGCCTAGTCCAAACTCATCCCCGGTCAATCGAAAATAATAACGGGCGGTAGCAAGGCATACTTCGGACAAGAGACCCTTCACAACCAAAATATTTCCCTCGCTGTATACCCGAATCTGCTCCAGAAAGCGTTCCAAGTAACAGATAATATCCTGGCCGGATGACTGCTCCAGCATTCGGTTAAAATTCTCAAGATCATGGATAATTGAAAATTTCCCCGTTTCTCGGGATATCGGATTCGGATTCTGCAGCAGAATCTCCTCCTCTTCCCCCCGGAAAAACCCTGACTCCATCAAACCTTTAACCTCGCTGTACGCCTCCCCTAGCTCCTCCAAAGACTTCCATAAATTGCCAACTGCAATATGGCAGCGATGGCCGCCTAGCTTTCGAATTCGCTTCAGCCAATCGGATGCAAGCGATTGTAGTTTTATGCGAGCTTCACGTGTAGTGGGGATACGGGGAAACAGGCATACGAACAACAAGTCGTTATTCCAATAGGCGTCGATGATTTGAAGCTCGTCTTTATGCGAAGCTTCAAGCACCGTACCGACGATTTGTTTGCGGAAAATGGCGGACAGGTGCTCGCGATCATGCCCGCTCCCAGGCTGGGGCTTGATCGCAATAAGTGAAAATCTGCTGAAGTGAAAAATGCCCAGTTCCTTCTGAACAGACTCGAGACGTTTTATTTCCTCCTCCGTTTTCCCCCCGATCAGATCGGTAATCCATTTGCTGCGCAAAGACGGAATGCTGCTGTTATGACGCTGCTCCAGGTCGAAATATTCACGGTTAAGCTGCTCGACAGACTGCTTCTCGGACCTCATGGCCTCGATCTCCCTGACCGCCGATTGGACAACCTTATAAAGATCATCGTTGCGAATGGGCTTTACGATTAAATCAAACGCTCCTGAACGAACCGCTCGTTGAGCATATTCAAACTCCTGATAACCCGTAATTAGAATTGTTTTGGAGCAGGGGAGCTTGGTTTGCATCAATTCCGACAAGTATAGGCCATCATGCCCGGGCATACGGATATCCGTAATTAAAATATCAGGGTGCTTTTCTAGAATCAACCGTTCGCCTTCAAGCCCATCCTCCGCTTGACCTACAACTTCGCAGTCGAGACTCTCCCAGTCGATCGTATGGACGATTGATTTCACGATAATAGGCTTATCATCAATCACTATAACTTTCTTTTTCATCTCGATCTTCCTCCCGTATAATAGGCAAACGAATATTAATTGTCGTATATTCGCCAGGAACGCTTTGGATCGATAAACCGTAGTCACCGCCATACAAGATCCCGACTCGCTTATGAACGCTTAAGATGCCAACCCTCGTATGTTTATCTTTTACGGGCTGATCGGGGTAATTCGATGGATTCATCACCTGGTCGATGGTTTGTTCGTCCATGCCGATCCCGTTATCGGACACTTCCAAAATCAAAATTTGACCCTCGGACCGGCAGGAAATTCGGATCACCCCTTTGCCAGGCTTTTCTTCGATTCCATGCCTAATTGCATTCTCGATAAGAGGCTGCAGAATGAATTTGGGGACCAAGGTGTCCATCCATTGTTCATCGAGCTCATAGAAAATTTCTATTTTATCTTCATAAATAATCTGATTAATGACCAAATATTTCCTTATAAAATCGAGCTCATCCCGCAGTGTGATCGTATCTCCCTTCTTTGCGATGCTTTCGCGCAGCAAGGAGCCGAGCAAATATATCAATTCGCCGATCTTATCTTCGCTGCTCAACTTGGCTAGCGCATAAATAGATTCTAGGGTGTTATACAAAAAATGCGGATTGATTTGAGCCTGTAACGCTTTATATTCAAATTGAAGCGTTCGATACTCCGCCTTCTGCTTTAAAAGCTTCTCTTTGTAAACGGTATTGACAAGCTCGCTTATTTTTTTCGCCATTACGTTAAACTTTTCCGCAAGTAATCCGACTTCATCTCGTCCCTTTGGCACAATGATCTTATGGGAAATATCGACGGAAAAATTCGTCATACTTTGAAGAAGCATTTGAACGTTGACTGTAATGCTTTTTGACAAAATAGCCGCAAGCAGAAACGAGACGATAAGCGCAATGATGATAATTTTGATTGTCCAAAGGGAAATCGCAGACGCCCCCTTGGTCAATTCGTCAACCGAAATAATTTGTATAATTTTCCACTTTTCCATCGATGAGGTAAGTACCGTATATAAATAATCGGTCCTGTTCCACTGAAAGGAATAACCGGCTCCATTTCCCTTCATGTAAAAATTATTATCCATAAAAAATCTCGCAATGGGAACTCTGTCTCCACTGCTGATGAGTTGGTTGTCCTCGTTCAAAATCAATATATCCGAGCTAGTTAAGCGATTAATCTCCGAGTAAATGCTTTCAAAATATTTTTTGTCGATACCCAGAATGACTATTCCGACATAAGATCCCGAAGTTAACCCATAGAGCGATTTGGTCATCTGAAGCGTTCCTTCCGCACCGTTGCCCCAGAATGCCTTGCCTCTTCTCTGCTTAGCTTTGTCGAGGAAAACCGGATCTAATCCGACAGCCATCGTAGCTTTTCCGAACACTCTGCTGATTTCATGCGGATCGCCATTAGGCTCAACATACGCGGCATATTTAAAATATTCGCGAGAGTAGAGTAGGTTAGACAAATAACTGGCAATTTGTTTGCTGCGAAGCACATCTCTGATTTGCTCATCGCCCTCCTGGACGATAGCTTGATCGAGATTTGAATTCCGAAACTGCTCGAAGGCGAGTTCCTCTATATCCATCGTCCTTTTGTCGAGGTTAATGCCGACTTGTTCAATCAAGAAGTGGGAGTAGTTTGCCGTATTGTCTTTTATAGTATCGACAGATACTTTATAAATGACCGTCCCGATCATCAGAACCATAATCATAATGATCAATAGGAAGGAAAACAGGAATTTCGTACGAAGTCGCCTGTTGGATAAATATACAAAAAACTTTTTCAACGTTGTCACCCTCTGAAATGAATGTTTTGCCTTTTTGTATCATAACATAGCAGCTTCCATCTCATCTGTTAATTTTAAATGCACGAAAAGACCAGGGGTTGTTCCTGATCTATCCGATTCGAATTTTATTAACTCGAATTCTCGTTCAACGCTGTCCGTATTCGCAGAGAAACAATCGCTCCAGGCATTATCGTCCCTAAATCGAGTTCATTTTGTTTATCGAGAGGTAAGCGTCTTATCCTGTCTTCCACAAGATTCACTTCTTCCGCATATTCGATCGGGAACGTGAACGCAAGTCGAGCCCGTACCGATCTTCCATGTGACTCAAAAATCCGCACGATGAAATCCGCATGCGAACCGGAGCTTCCGGAAGCCGGCTTAAGCGCCGTTGCAAGCAAGCTTTCGGACGGCTGCCACCCCGTGGAGCGAAGCTCCTCAATTCGAAGTGCGCCGAATGCTTCTGGCAACGGAGAATCGCCTATTTCAGACATAAATGCAGCTAAAGGTTGATTGAACTCCCACGCCCTTCGATCAGCTTGTCCTTCTTTCCATTCGAAATCATGAGGATAAATCGCATAGGCGAATTCATGCAAACCGATATCCGGTAGGTTGTCGGGCTCGTAAGAGCTTCTAAGAAGAGTGAGCGATATTGTCGAGCCTTGGACGGAGCAGCCGTATTTCCCGTTATTAAGCAGTGCAATCCCGCAGCCTTCGGAATTCGTTTCCGATAGGCCGCACCAATGAAGGGCTGGCACTTCCTGCCCGTTAGGATCGCGCCGAATTGTGCCGAACGGAATGTCGAATAAGGCTTCCGGCGTTCTTAAATCAGTCGCAAACGATACTTTTAGCATTGGGGCATCTGTTTCGGACGTCCCCTTTTCCTGCCAATTGATTTTGGTTAAAAAATCGATTCGCTCGATTCCTACATACATTCGTATCTCCTGTCGAATTTCAGAGGATTGATGGCGGTGTACGACAATTAAAGATTGGAACACCGGCCCGCTTTCGCCTAGATAAACCTCTGAACCGCGGAGAAGCCGATGAATCCGAGTGATCGGACCAATGTTCCAAGCGGACATGCCGTGAGGGGCTTCGTCGTGCACTTCAAACAGGTTAAAGCCTGCGGCCCGCGCCAACTCACGGCGGAGCGTTTTGTTATAGAGGCTCGAGACGATGCCGGTACCGCCGTTGACCGAGAGACGATACCGGCTATTCTCAAGCACCTGTGTTCCGCCGACTGCCGAAACGTCATTTCCCGCTGTAGGTTTGGCAGTGGAACCTTTCGAATAACTATATGAGGCAAAGCCAAAGGCGGGAATTCGTTCGGCCAAAAAAACTGCTGAACCGTCTTTCAATTTTTGGATCATAGACCGGTTTCCCGCTCCATCAATCAACTCATCGCCGGTTTCCCAATTGTCTATCTGCGGGTACTTGCTCCGGTTCAGCATAACGACATCGGTCCGATCCCAGGATAGCGTGTTGAAAACAGTGACGATCGGATTAATGTTGCTTTGGCTCCCACCTTCTAACCCCTGAGCCGGGAGAGGCGGAACCATTCGCGCCATTGCCCGGTACGCCTCGTTTTCTGCAATTAAGCGTGCGCTTCGCGACGCTGGGACCGCATCCTGATAAGTCAAACGAATAGCGCAACCGCATATGATATCATGAAATTGATGGAAGCACTGCGTACGCCATGGCTCCTGCAAAGCTTTTCTCGTTTCCGTTATCGCAGACGCTTTCTTTAATGCTGCCGGCGGATATAAATCGGCAATCACCGCCAGGCATTCCGCCTGTACAAGAGCATGTTCCGTTTCCCGATTTGCTCTTTTGATGTCACCGTGAGATGTGTAGCATCCTTCGAAGGCCGGATTCAGTTCCCCCTTAATTATCGGCAAACGGATGCCCGATTGCTCCACCTCCCGAAAGAATGTCGTACTACCAGAGAATATGAACTGAGGCAAAAGCCGGCTTTCATTCAGCCTCAATCCCCTGCGTATATCCTGCTTGGTCACGCCGCCTCCGTGGTCGCCTATTCCGTACACATACATATTGCAGGGCAATCCGTATGCTCTCGCCATCTCGATCGTACCAGGAACGATGTCGGAAGCGTAAATCCTTCCGTTATAGTGACGGGGATCATTGAAGGCAAGGACACGCGAGCCGTCGTCACCTTCCCACCAGAATAGCGGGACGCCTTTACCCACTCTACAAAAATAATAATACTTCAGCCCAGCATGGGTTAGAATTTTCGGCATCGTAGCTGGATGCCCGAATGTATCCGGCTCCCAGCAAATTTCCGGGGATACTCCCAGCTGCTCTCGGCAATATGAGATTCCTTCAACGAATTGACGAATCATGGTCTCGTAACCGGCCATGTTTAAGTCGCCTTCCACCCAAGTTGCGGCCGTTACATCCCAGCGTCCTTGATCGATTCGCGCCTTGACCTGTGTCCACAGCTCAGGATATTGCTCCTGCATGGCTTTATAAGTTACGGCTTGACTATGCGAGAAACAAACATCCGGGAATTCTTCCATAATGGCGTTTACCGATTCGAAATCCCTGCGAATCAAATCCACCGTTTCCTTCCAAGGCCATAGCCAGTTCATATCGATATGGGCATGGCCTACCAAATAAATTCGGTAACGCTTCGCATAAGGCTCAAACGAACGAAGCTTCTCCCGTACCGCCAAGATGGAATAATTCAGCTCCTCCCAGCTGTCATCCTTGAGCGCCGAATATGGAAACGCTTCCAAGGAGTCCTTTACTGCTTCGATCAGACCAGCTTCTTCTGTATCCCCGTTCTGCAGCATAAATAGAACGAATCGAAGCTCCTCTGAGAACGTATCTAACGTATAGAACCATTCCTCCACCGCGCTTATTCTAAGATCCGCGTCATGGAAATAACCGAAGCCGTCACCTTTGCGGCAATGGATAACGACGTCATAAACTTCATTGCCGCGAACCGAGTTCGTCAGCGGGATCGGAACGACCTTCGTATCCGCCCAATAGTCGACTGCATACACAAGCTCGCCGTTAATATATATTTGTGAACCGATCAAAAGACAAAGTTCGAGAAAAGCCTCTGACTGAACGAGGTCAAGCCCCATATTTTGTGCCGGCAGTCGAATTTGACGATAAAACGTCTTATCGCTATCTTGAGGAGGCCAAGCAAACCGAATGTGGGCTTCCGTCCACTCCTTATGCTGGACCGGGCATTGTTGTACCGGAACAATGCTGTTTGTATAATGCCATGTTTTCAGAGAAGAGATCGATTGAAGCTGCTCCTTTTTTGCATGAAGTTCTCCACGGAGCCGGTCGATATCACCAGCTAATTCTGATAACACCTTAGGTATGTCCATCCCTTCCCCTCCCCTTCTTTACTCCGAATGCCCGCGCTATAGCTTGCATCCGCGAAACGGCATATGCTCGCCCTCCACATATCTCGGAAACGGCAAATAGGTATTTATGCCAGGAACGGCTTCCCCACGAAGTAAGAAAGCGGATGCCCACTGCCCCGGGGCGGTAATTTGAGTCGTCGTCGGAATATAACGGATCGTCAATCCGCAGCGTCTCATATTTGAATGGTTTGCCTCAGATCCATGTATAATGTTCGGATTATGAACAGAAACACTTCCTGCCTTCAAAAGCAAGTCGACCGCTTTGGCTTCGTCCACAAGAGACGGATCCACCTCGGAATCGAGAACATTCGGAATGTCCTTCCTCGTGTGCATCTGCTGCAACTGCATCGTATGCGTACCGGGAATTACGCGCATACAACCGTTTTCCCGAACCGAGTCGTCCACCGCCAGCCATAAGGTCACAACCTCCATAGGCTCAAGCGGCCAGTAGCTGCCATCCTGATGCCAAAGAACAGGTTGCCCATCGTACGGGGGTTTGCAAATGTAGTGGGAAGCGAACAATGCGATGTTCGGGCCAATGAATTGCTCGGCAATATCCAGAAGACGCGGGTCGCTGATCAGACGAATCCAGAACGGATCGTTGGCAACCAAATTATGGGTCAGCAGTTCGGGACGCTTGTCCGGATGCTTCTTCATCAACCAGGCTATATGCTCCTGTGCTTCTCGGATCAATTCCATATCCAAAACATCTGTATACACCGTGTATCCGAACTGATCGTAATGTTGCTTTGCCTTAGTCGGTTGAGCGTTCATTTTAGGTCAGTCTCCTTTAAATTTGTATTAATTAACGGGGCAGTTCCTTCCGATCCTTACGAATATAAAGGGATGGCAGTGAAGAAGTCTAGACTATTCACTGCCATCCTTTTTTAAGAAAGCTCCGTATCTGCTGTCGCTAGCTCATATAGTGCCTGTAGACAAATTTCCGCGTGTTTCATCATATCTTCAATGCGGACAAACTCGTCAGGTCGATGTACGTTCGTATTGATGCCTCCGGGCAGCCCAGCACCAAAGGCAACACCCTTATTTTTCAGTTTACGAGCATAAGTACCCGCTCCCATTTTTAGCAGCTCCGCTTTTTCTCCTGTGGAACGTTCAAATGCCTGGCTTAACAGACGGATGATCGGAGCCTGGGGAGGGACATACACAGGACGAAGATGACGGATTATATTCATTTTCAGCCCGTATGATCGAGCTTGTTCCTCAACGATCCCCAGCAAACGGTCGCCGTCCGCAGTAACCGGGTAGCGAATATTTAAAACAGCGGTTAYGATACCATTTTCTTTGACAATTTGCTTGAGAAACACAACGGTAGATCCTGAAGCCTCATCGCTGCAGTGTATGCCGAGCGATTCTCCGGAAGTCTCATGTCCAAGCTTATCGTTTAGAAAAACTACCATCGGGTCGGCATCGGTTTTGTACCGGAGACCGTCAAGCCATTCCATGATATCGGCTACCGCATTACTGGACCGAACTGCGGCTACACTGTCTGCCGTGACTTCAATATCTCCTTCCTCCTTCGTTTCCACTATCAGATTCGTTTGACTTTTCAGCAGCTCATTCCTGTCGGCTTCCGTTAGCAAATCAGATTTGATTCGGACCTTGCACATCTCTGGCACAAGTACCATCGGCACTCCACCTGCCAGACTAACAATTGGGATCCGCTCTTGGTCAAACTGCCGATTAGTGGTTTGAGATATCGCAACATTCACGTTACCCATCTCCACATTAAAAATCGGATAACCAGCATCCGGAACAAACGCAAAATCCGGCTGCGGTTCTTTGGAAAAATAATAATCCATATCTTGCATTCCGCTTTCCTCGTTCGTTCCGAAAATAATCCTAATCCGGCTGCAGATCGGGAGGCCAAGGTCGCGAATGGCCTTCATACAGAATAAGGCGACAACGGCCGGCCCTTTGTTGTCGGAAGCCCCTCTTCCAATGATTTTCCCTTCTTCAATAAGGCCTCCGAAAGGTGGATAACTCCACCCAGTACCTTCGTGAACTGTATCCAAATGAACTAAAATTGCCGTCAAACGTTCACCGCTCCCATATTCGGCATGGCCAGCGTATCCGTCTATATTTGCAGTCCGGAAACCTAGGGAGTCTGCTAAAGTAAGTATATACTCCAGAGCTCGGTTGACTCCTCTACCAAATGGTTTTCCCGGCTCTCCCTCCTCTTGGACGCTCCGGATTTTAACCAATTCAGCAATATGACGAACGATCTCTTCCCGATAACGGGACATACTGTCACCAATAATCATCATTTGTTGATTCTCCATCTTAATTTCCTCCTGTAATCAGGAAACGTCAGATCAAATGTGCGTTCAAGCTTTCATGGAGCGCAGGCCTCGATCCAAATCTTCGATAAGGGTTTCCGCTTGCTCCAGACCGACTGAGATTCGAAGTAAACCCGAAGGAATGCCAGTAATGCGGGAAGCTTCTTCTGAAATTCCAAGTCCCGGTCCATTGATTAGACTTTCAAATCCTCCCCAGCTCGGCCCCTCCTCAAAATATTGCAAGCCCTTCATAAAACCTCGAATTTGTTCATTGCTGCCTTTCGGAATAAAGCTTAGCAAACCGGAGTAGCCAGACATTTGCTTACGTCCGAGCTCATACTGAGGATGGCTTGCTAGACCCGGATAGTAAACGCTTGAAACAGCCGGGTGATCTTCCAAAAACTTCGCCACCTTCATGGCGCTTTCCTGATGCTGTCGCATCCTGATCGGAAGTGTCCGAAGCCCTCGAAGCAGCAGCCAGGACTGATGAGGATCCATGATAGCGCCGAGCATACCTCTCTCGCGGTGCATGATTTCTGTCATCGTATCCTTTTTACCGATGACTACACCGCCGATGATGTCGCTATGCCCCCCCAAATACTTAGAGGCGGAATGAACGACCAGATCAATCCCGTACCGGATCGGATTCTGATACATGGGGGTCGCCCATGTATTGTCGATAATTGTTTTAATATTGTAGGTGCGCGCGAGCCGAGACAGCTCCGCCAAATCCTGCATTGTAAATAAGTTGGAAACCGGACTTTCCAAAAAGATCGCTTTCGTATTCGAACGAATCGCCTGTTCAAACGCTTCCACAGACTCCGAGTCAACGAATGACACTTCCACACCGAATCGGTTCATATACGATTCCAAAAATGCCCTTGTCGGCGTATAGACACTTTTCGGACATATGACGTGGCTCCCCTGCTCGAGCACACTCAAAAGAGATGAGGTGATGGCGGCCATACCGGAGGAGAAGCATTTTGCTTCTTCCCCCTCCTCTAAAGCGGCAATTTTCTTCTCCGGAACCTCAGTCGTAGGGTTTGTTACTCGCGTATACGTGTATCCATGATTGATCGTTTTCCGCGTAAACAGCGAATTCTGAAAGATCGGCGGAATGATTGCCCCATGAAACCGATCATAGTCATCCCCTAGATGAGCGCAAATGTCTTCCTTGCTCCAAGACTCAGAACTTTTATGCTCGTTCACGCTGTAGCCCCTCTTCAATTAATTTATATTGCGATTTGATTAATCCGTAGTAATCACGGCGACGCTCCATTAACTCCGAATGCTTGCCTTCTTCTTTGATTATTCCGTGATCCAAGACAATTATTTTATCGGCGTTTCGAATCGTGGACAATCGATGCGCGACTATTAAGGAGGTTCTTCCGGCAAGCAATACCTTCAACGCTTCTTGTATTTTCAGTTCCGTCTCGGTATCAATGCTGGCGGTCGCCTCATCCAGTATGAGAATGCGCGGGTCGCTTAACAGCGCACGGGCAAACGATATCAGTTGTCTTTGACCCATTGACAGAATATTTCCTCGTTCCTCCACCTCTGTATCGTAGCCATTCGGGAGCTTACAGATAAAATCGTGGGCATGGACTGCCTTTGCGGCCCATTCAATTTCTTCATTCGAGGCATCGAGCTTGCCAAAGCGAATGTTGTCTCGAATCGAGCCTGAAAATATGAACGTATCCTGCAGAACAATCCCGATTTGCGTTCGAAGACTTTGTAAAGTGACGTCCCGCAAATTAAATCCGTCAATTTCGATGTTCCCTGCCGACGGGTCATAAAAGCGGCAAAGCAAGTTAATGACTGTGCTTTTCCCCGATCCTGTATGGCCTACAAGCGCTACCGATTGACCGGGCTCGGCCTCCAATGTAATCCCTCTCAATGCAGGCCTCCCCTCCTCGTATTCAAATCCGACCTGATTCATTCGGATCCGCCCCTGAATAGGAGGTAACTCTACAGCATCTGGCTTGTCATCGATAATCGGCTTTTCATCTAAAAATTCAAAAATACGTTCTGACGAGGCCATGGCTACCAGAAGCTGGGAGTACATCCCCCCAAGGCGATTAATCGGCTCCCAAAAGCTTCCGATATAATTGGCAAACGCCACCAACATCCCGACCGTGATCGCACCTGACTGAACTTGATAGGATCCGTACCAGAACAGGATGAACGTACCGACTGCCATCGTGATCTCAATCAGGGGGCCAAAAGTATTATTTATTGTCATGGCTCGGTTCCATTTTAACCGGTTCTGTTCATTCATTTCTGAGAAATATCGTATATTCGCCTGCTCTTGTGTATAAGCCTGTGTGACGCGGATTCCCTGAATAGATTCGTTAAGGTGAGCATTAATCTGCGATTGCTGTGTCCGCACCTGCTGCCATGCATGACGAATTCCAAGGCGGACCGTCTGTGACACGACGAACATGAGCGGAACGATCAGCATAATGGCAAGTGCGAGCTTTACATTCAAGAAAAGTAAAATAACCATGACGCTGATCAACTGAATACAATCGATCAGTGTATTGACGGCCCCGTTCGCGAGAAGATCCTGCAGGGAATTGACGTCATTGGTGATCCGTACAAGCACGGAGCCCGAGGGACGCTTATCAAAAAAACGGAAGGACAATTTCTGAATATGTTGAAATAAATCCGCCCTCAAATCAAAAATAGCTTTCTGTCCCATAACACTCGTCAAGCGAATCCGGCCGACATTCGCACCCCATTGAAGTACGTATAAAAGGAGCATACTCCCCACATATAACGGAAGCATACTGCCGTTGCCCTTCATCAGTACCTTGTCGATACACCAGCTCATGAGCAGCGGTATGCCTAGCTTCGTAACCGTCCCAACAAGCATAAAAAGCAAACTCATTGGGATAACTTGCCGCCTGTATGGGAGCAAGTAATGAAGAAGCCTTCGCATTTGTTTCCAGCTAAATGCTTTTTCCATCTCTTCGTCTTCCTGGTAAACGAATCTTGGGCGTCCCTGATGCCGAATTTCATGCTTGCTTTGCGTGGTCTCTCTGAATTTCGTCTGGCTCAATGTTCTCCCCCTCCACCAATTCTGTCAGCTGATTTTCCAAATAGTCCGAATATTGGATGCGATAGGTCCGAAGATAATGCCCTTGTTTGCTCAGAAGATCGGTGTGAGTGCCCCGTTCGACCGTCATGCCTTCTTCAAGCACAATGATTTCATTCGCATGCTGCAGCGACGAGATCCTATTGGCGATAATAAAGATGGTCGTGCCCTGGAGAGAACGAAGGCTCCTTTGGATTTCATACTCCGTTTCCATATCGACCGCACTGGTGGCATCGTCGAGAATAAGGATACGAGGCTTTCGGATCAGAGCCCTTGCGATCGCAATTCGCTGCTTCTGACCGCCCGATAGTCCGAGTCCGCGTTCCCCTACGACCGTATCATAGCCTAATGGAAGCTCCATAATGAATTCATGGGCTAGCGCCAGTTTAGCGGCGGCGACGATTTGATCCGTCGTCGCGTCGTTTAGCCCATATGCAATATTGTCACGAATCGTCGATGAGAAGAGGAACGTTTCTTGAAACACGACAGCCATTCGTTCGCGAAACTGCTCAAGTCGGTATTCCTCGATATTAACCCCATCGATTGTGATTCTCCCCTCCTTGACCGAATAAGCGCCTAACATAAGCAGTGCGGTAGTCGTTTTACCCGAGCCCGTTCCTCCAAGTAAGCCAATGATATGTCCCGGAGGAGCATCAAACGACATATCTTTTAATACGGTTTGCTGACCGTCGTAAGAAAAGGAAACGTTTTCAAAACGAATATTACCTCTGAACTGTTCATCAGTTATCGGCCGTGCATCCTGCTTGTTTTTTATATGCTCATACTGATGTAAGAGGTCTACCAGACGTTCAGTCGCAGCCTTTGTTTGCGTGTAAATATTAATATGGTAGCCTAGCGACCAAAGAGGACCGATAATGAATCCGATCATTCCGAAGAACGCCACCAATTCACCGACAGAAAGCTGCCCGTGCAGCGTCAAATAACCGCCAGCTCCCATCAGAATAACAACACTCATATTTGCGGTAATTTCCATGGCAGGAAAATATTTGGACATAATATTCGCGGTTTCGATGTTTTTATCCTGGTAAACCCGGTTTCTCTCTGAAAACTTCTTCACTTCATGAGATTCGCGAGCAAACGACTTGACCGTCCGAACGCCCGATATATTTTCCTGAGCTCCTGAAGTCATCCTGCTGAGAGCTTCTCGAATCGAACGAAATGCTGGATGGATCTTTTCATGGAACCGAACTGCTAAAAATCCGATAGCCGGCATCGTCACCATTGCAATCAACGTTAACTTCCAATTGATGGTGGTCATAAATATAGTGCCGAGAATGATGCAGCTGCAGAAGTTTATGAAATGCCCAAACTCCCATGCGACAAAATGCCGAAATTGGTCCAGATCAGCTGTAAGTTTGGACATTAAGTCACCCGTTTTGGACTTGTCATAGAACGTAAACGAAAGTTTCTGCAGCTTATTGTAGAGAGCGTTTCGCAAACGTAACGCAACACGGTTACTTGCACGTCCTCCTAGGTGTCCGTACAAAAAGCCGAATAACGCTTTCACACTCACAAGAATGATCACAAAAACAGCCAAATGAGGTACAAGCTCAAATCGCTTTTGACCGATGACGACGTCGATAAGATAACGGAGCAATTGTGGGTATACAAGGCCCAATGCCGTATTGAGGGTTAAACACAGGACTGCCAAGGCGATGATTTTTCGTTCATCACGGTAATAATTCTTAAGGGCTTTAAAGCTCTCCATCGGGCAACTCCCTTCGGTATGCATTTCTTTTGGTTATCCTTCATTCTAGAGAAAACGTAAGGCGGTTCACATAGGAAGACCTTTACTTTTTATTAGTTATTTTTACATGTTGCATTTTAACTCGTTCAATTGATGTTATTAATCGCACCATTGAAAATTAATCTAATTGCCGTCAGCTGCTGCCATGGTGATTGTCTTGATATGCGTTGGCAGATTGCCCTACATTTTCGGCATATTTTCCAAGAAAGTACGTCCGTCCTGCGATACATTTATAGCGTAAAATCCTATTGAAAGTTGTTAGACAACCTAATCACAAAGGGAGGACTCAAATGAATAACGTGTTGGCACAAAACCTACTGCAGAAGGAAAAGATCGATTTTTATCGCAAGAACGGTTTCGTTCAGGTGGATAACGTTTTAACCCCTGACGAATTGAATGAACTGAGGGAATATTTGGACGAAGCGATGGGTGCGGACCAGGGGATGTCGTTTCAAACCGACAAACAAGGCGGAGCCTATTACAGAGTGCTGAATCAGCGAGTAAACACATGGCGCGATCACGCCGGAATGGCTCGCTACGTCACACATGGGCGTTTTGCCGAGATGGCACGTTTGCTTACCGGTGCTTCCGGTATCCGGTTGTTTCATGATCATGCTCTGCTCAAAATGCCGGGAGACTCCAAGCCGACGCCTTGGCACCAAGATTCCACGTATTGGCCTATGAACGAGGATGGGGCTATGTCAATCTGGATCGCACTTGACGACGTCGATGAGCGGAACGGATGCATGATGTTCGTCCCGGAATCTAAGAGAATCGGCAAACTGAATCCGATTGATTTGGCCAATCCCCAAGACATTTTCGAATATACGAAGGGCACGGAGCACGAGCATACGAAGTCGATCATCTGCCCGATGAAGGCTGGCAGCTGTACGTTCCATGATGGCTTAACCTTTCACTATGCGCATGCAAATGTAACCAACAAGCCTCGTCGGGCGCTGGCGATCATATACGTACCGGATGGAACGACCTATAACGGCAAATCGCATCCAGTTACGAACGGACAAGAGCTTGAGATCGGCAAGCCGATTAGAGGAAGTCTCTTCCCTCTTCTTGCACGAGTGAATCCACTATAGCTAACGACCACAGTATTTTTTAAAAAAACTATCATATTCATTCAGGAGGAATTGAACCCATGCCAGAGAGTCTTACTATCGGTAATGCCACTCACTCATATAAAGTGAGTCCAGATTGGGGCAAGCTGCCGGAAAATATTGTTTACGGGTACACCCACGGCATTTGTGTTGATGCCGAAGATCGGGTCTATGTCCACCATACCGGCAAGCAGTCCGTTATCGTGTTTGACAAGGACGGCCATTTCTTGACATCCTGGGGCGAAGAGTTTGAAGGCGGTGCTCACGGCTTTTATTTACACCGCGACGCCGAAGGTAAAGAGTTCCTTTACTTCGCCGACACGAAACGTTCCCTCATTGTAAAAACGACTCTCGAGGGTGAAGTACTGCTTCGTATCGAGCCTCCAAACCGTCCAGACCTATATGACTTACAACGCCGCTATGTCCCTACCGATGTCTGTGCCGCGCCGAATGGCGACATATATGTAGCAGACGGGTACGGACAGTACTACATTCACCAGTATGATGCACAAGGCGCCTATATTCGCAGCTGGGGCGGACGCGGTTCAGAGCAGGGACAGCTTATTGAGCCACACGGGATCTCGATCAATTTGCGCAAAGGTGAGCCTGAGCTTTATGTGGCGGACCGACGCAACCACCGTATTCAAGTCTTTACGCTGGATGGCCGTCATAAGCGTTATGTTGAGCATAATCTGGACCTCCCTTGTAGCTTTTATTTCTGGCAGGACGAAGTGTATTTGCCGGACCTGAATAGCCGGATCACAGTACTTGATGCCGAGGATCGATTGATCACGCATCTCGGCGAGGATCAGCAGGCTTACAAGCAGGTGGGATGGCCGAACTTACCTAAATCGTACTATCGTCCGGATAAGTTCAGCTCCCCTCACGGGGTATGCGTCGACTCCAAAGGGAACGTCTACTTGGCAGAATGGATCTCCGATGGTCGAGTGACAAAGCTGATTCGTCAGTCATAAAAAGCAGAATGAATTAAGTAATAGAATGATGCAGTATAGATCGGTGTTGACGTCGGTACGTACCTGGCGAAGCACCGATCACTTTCTTAAACAGTTTGTTAAACGAACTGAGATCGTCAAATCCGACTTGTTGTGCAATCTCGACTATTTTTTCATCCGTATCCGCAAGCAGCATTCTTGCTATTCGAATACGGGACTCGTTGCGAAATTCGATAAATGTTTTACCCGTATATAATTTAAACTTGGCGGTAAAAGATGACATACTCATCCCGCACATTTGGCTAAGCTGGAGCAAGGATAACGGTAGGGCGTAATGACGCTCAATATAATCGCAAACTCGCTCGATTATCTGGCTTTCGGAGCCTAAAGATGTCATGGGACGATGCAGCTGTAACTCATAGTATCGGCTAAAATTGATAAGCAGCTCAATCAGTCCTGTTTTCACCAAAATACGGTAGCCAATCTGCTTTTCGCTGTACTCCTTCATGATGTGGTTGATCTTATGCATGATTTCAATACGTTGCTGGGGCTCTAAGGTCAAATGGGAATTGAACTGCAGTGTCGACCTTAAGAATGGCTCCACATAAAAAAAGTTGACAAATGGCGCCACTCTTGAAAGCGATTCCAATTCGTGAGACAAAAATGACTTGTGAAACAAAATGTTGTAGAGAGTCATACTGAGACCGTTGTCAACCAGGTAACTATGCTCGACCTCGGGCTCGATAATAAATACGTCGCCCTCACAGATGTTATATTGTTCCCCTTTGTAGATGTGGATCCCCGAACCCTCTGTAATAAATACCAACTCGATGAATTCATGACAATGCGTCTCAATGTTCTTGCCGGATTCGAGCCGATATAATCCTGAATGGAACGGAAAATCAGGGCTTTCTAGGTAAGCGTAATTGCTGAATCGGGTCATATCGAACCTCCTATTAGAAGTTAGAGTGTGCTCCAAGTATAACATATGATGCGGAGGGAAAGACAAGGTGGTCGATGATTCGAGGAATGGCAGTGTCGACGGTCGACAGATAGATACAGCAACAAGCGTTAAAGACCGTGAGACGAAGTCAGACCTAGCCGTTTTCATTTACCTTGATAAATCAAATAGCCCTACGATTTCTCGCAAGGCCACTCTTAGTTGTATTTTCAATCCTAATCTAATGAACTAACCGCCCATCCCGAAACCTAACAACCCGCTTCGCCTGCTCCGCAACCTGCCGATCATGCGTAATCACAATAATCGTCCGCCCCTGCTCATTCAACCGCCGGAAAATATCCATAATCTCCACGCCAGTCTTGGAATCCAAAGCCCCTGTTGGCTCATCCGCCAAGATGATCGGTGGATCTCCCGCCAATGTTCGAGCAATCGCAACACGCTGCTGCTGTCCGCCAGACAGTTCCGAAGGAAAGTGCTTCCGACGATCCAACAGATCCACTTCTTCCAGCGCATTCATCACGAGCGGCTCCCGCTGCTTTCTCGACAATCCGCGATAAATCAATGGCAATTCCACATTCTCATAAGCACTTAATCTCGGCAGCAAGTTGAAGCTCTGGAAAACAAACCCGACCTTCCGATTCCGAATCTCTGCCAATTGTGAATCCTTCAGAGCGTGAATCTGCTTCCCATCTAGGGTGTAGACCCCTTCGTCCGAAACGTCCAGACAACCTATTATGTTCATCAGCGTGGACTTGCCAGACCCCGACGGCCCCATAATAGCGACAAACTCACCCTGCGTGATATCCAGCGAAACATCATCCAAAGCCCTTATTGTCTCTCCGCCCATATAATAGAACTTGCTGACATGCTCAATCTGGATTAAGGCTGCCATAGTCTTCGCCCCCATTATTTGATGCCAAATGAATGAAGTCTGCGATTCACCAACTCGTCGACCTTACCGCTTCGCCTTATAAAACTCATGATACAGCTTCATCAGCGCCCTTTTCTCTATCCGTGACACATACGAACGCGAAATCCCTAGCTCCTTCGCGATCTCTCGCTGCGTTCGCTCTTCGCCGCCAAGCTCCAATCCAAACCGACCAACCACAACTTCCTTCTCGCGGTCGTCCAGTATTTCCAGATTTCTGTAAATTTTCGACTTCTCAATCTTCAGCTGCACCGCATCCACCACATCGTCCGCCTCGCTGCCGAGGATGTCAATCAAAGTTATTTCGTTCCCCTCTTTGTCCGTTCCGATTGGATCATGCAAGGACACATCTTTACGTGTTTTCTTCAGCGAGCGAAGATGCATCAGGATCTCATTCTCGATACATCGTGCTGCAAAAGTCGCCAGCTTCGTCCCTTTGTTTGGGGAGAATGATTCGATAGCTTTGATCAGTCCAATAGTCCCAATAGAGATCAAATCTTCCAAATCTTCTCCTGTATTGTCGAATTTTTTCACGATATGCGCAACAAGTCTTAGATTATGTTCAATCAGCTTGTTTCTGGAATGCTCATTCCCCTCAGCCATTTGCCGCAAGTGACGTTCTTCTTCTTCCTCTGTTAGTGGCTGTGGAAACGCATTGTTCTTTACGTAGGATACAAGCAAAGTTAGCTGCTTTATTAATACGGCTATTGCGCTAAAGAATCCAGGCATTCCAGCTACCCCCTTCAGTGTTAGCGGATCTTAGCTGTTTTGGAAGCCTCCGCTTAGTGATTAGTATTAGTGTATGTGGGTGTGAGCCTAGAAGTGCATGTACGTAAATACTTACCTGAATATGTCGTGCCAATGGTAATTACTTTTTTCGAAAAAAACTATCAATTAAAATACATCTTCGTACGAAACAAGATACCTTCCACCTCAAACCCATT
This sequence comes from Paenibacillus sp. P4_A9, assembly GCF_056402415.1. NCBI lineage: Bacteria > Bacillati > Bacillota > Bacilli > Caryophanales > Paenibacillaceae > Paenibacillus > Paenibacillus sp. P4_A9. The sequence continues at coordinate 77,644 of NZ_JBFUHL010000005.1, read as the reverse complement.
TTTCACGAACGGTTATCCCATTGACATTAAATAATGTTCGTATTAAGATAATCAAGGCAATAAAAATCAGTCACAAAACAATGAATCGTTCGTATATCCTTGAGAATTGGCTTAAGGGTCTCTAGAGGAAGCCATAACTTCCTAGCTACGACGGGTGCTCTTTTTCGCATACCCGTGTGTCTAGGTTTTTTTGCGTCCAAAAATGACTGTTCCAGAGGAGACTACTGCTATGAAAGCTTATGATTTTATCGTTGTTGGTGCAGGACCTGCCGGTATTTTTGCTTGTTATGAGATGACATTGCTTCACCCTAACGCAAACATTTTACTCGTTGACAAAGGCCACGATATTTACAAGCGCAGTTGTCCGATTCTTGAAATTAAAATCAAGCTTTGCCCACCACCCGCTGGCAAGAAGGACTTCTCTGGTTGCCTTCCTGCGTGTTCGATCACCTCTGGCTTCGGCGGAGCAGGTGCCTATAGCGATGGTAAATTCAACATCACGACCGAATTCGGCGGGTGGATGACAGATTATTTAGCACCTAGTAAAGTCATAGAGCTCATTCGTTATGTGGACAGCATTAATCTCCAGCACGGGGCAACAGAAAACATAACGGATCCTACAACCGAGGCGGTTAAAAATATTGAGCAACGCTCCTATGCAGCGGGCTTAAAGTTGCTGCGCGCTCAGGTTCGTCATTTGGGCACGGAGCAAAATCTAATGATCCTCAAATCCATCTATGAATATTTGAAATTACGCATCGATATGCAGTTCAAAACCGAAGTCGATGATATTATCACGACCAAAAAAGAAGACAAAAACGTCATTCAAGGGATTCGTTTGAAGGATGGTACGGATCTCCTAAGCAACTATGTTATGCTGGCTCCAGGTAGAGACGGATCGGCCTGGTTAACACAGGTCCTCAAGAAACGCCGTCTCAAAATGTCCAACAATCAAGTCGATGTCGGCGTTCGAGTTGAAACCTCTGATGTCGTCATGCGCGAAATCAACGAACATTTATATGAAGGTAAATTTGTGTACAACACATCGGTCGGTACTCGAGTTAGAACCTTTTGCAGCAATCCTTCTGGGCATGTTGTGGTTGAGAATCACAGCGGCATCATGGCAGCCAATGGACATTCCTACAAGGATCCTGCGCTTGGATCTAACAACACGAATTTTGCCTTACTTGTATCCCATAAATTTACGGAACCGTTCGATAAACCAAATGAATATGCAAGAGAAATTTGTAAGCATGCGAATGACTTATCGAGCGGCGGTGTCATCGTTCAGAAGTTCGGGGATATTATGCGAGGCCGTAGATCCACTGCCGAACGGATACGCGAAGGCTTCTTGGAACCAACTTTATCTGAAGCCGTTCCGGGCGATCTAGGGCTTGTTCTTCCATACAATACGATGAAAAGCTTAATCGAAATGATCCATGCACTTGAGAAAGTAACACCTGGTATTGCATCCGAGCATACCCTTTTCTATGGCGTTGAAGCGAAATTTTATTCCGCTCGTCCTAAGCTCAGCGAGAGCTTTGAAACGGAAATTAAAGGTCTATTTTGTGGCGGTGATGGGGCCGGTATTACTCGCGGCCTAGCTCAAGCAGGTGCTGCTGGCGTTTGGGTTGCACGTAACATCCCGCTATAAATTATTTCCGAGGAAATAAGTGCTCGTTCGTCAAAAACAGAAGAAAACCAACATGCTCTTCCTTCTAGGAAGAAATATGTTGGTTTTTTTAACTATTTTAACTCTTTTCATTCCTCATAGATTATGGTAAAATAAAACCGTCTAAAACGATGTAAGCGTTATCATTTTAAAAGGGGGCAAATAAAATGAGTGTAGCGCTCGAAGTAAAGAACACGTATGAGGATTTTATTTTAGAAAAGGATATCATGTATTTCCGCGTTGGTGAACATGGCCTGGTCTCCTTCCATGGGAAGAACTACCATATCAAGAAACGCATGAATACAGAACAAATCCAGGATATGACCTCAGACAACAGCTTTTTCAAAGTAAACACAGATTGCTATGTGAATACACGTAAAATCCAACATATTCAAGATGGCAAAGTATTTTTCGAAGTCAGAGGCTCCGAATCCAAATTCACGTCAATCACGAAGCTTCGCCAACATCGTTTGAAAGAACTTGTACAACAACTGAAGGCTGAAGCATAGTCACAGTCGAAATTGAGAGTACGAAAAAGGAGCCAGCGAATCAATCGCCAGCTCCTTTTCCTTGCTTAAACCATTATGAAATTTTGGCGAGTGACTCTTGTTGATGCTCGCGGATCAGAAAGCGTATGTAATCGACGGTTGTATCTTTAACCTTTTTGGCTTCTTCCAACGTAGCGAAGCTGTATTCAGCATAATCTGTGCTTTCATACTTGTTCAACTCTTCATTGTTCATGCCAAGTGTGGAAAAGTTATGTATGAGCTCATAGGATGTTTTTGAATCCACATTTTTCACAAAAATATCTTTCGAAAAGAATGAGCCTTGTTTCTCCACTTTAAAAATGACGCGAAACGGCTTCTCCTTATCCGAAACAAAACATTTAATGACAACGTCGATTTCCATCGTTTTATAATCCACAGTGTGCTTCGGTTCCTGCATTGGTTTCTGCATTGGTTTCTGCATCCATTTCTTCAATATCCCCAGCACAAGATCCCTCCTCACACTTGAACTTATCCTCATATTGTAGCGAATACTGTCTAAATTGACAACCCAAATGATGGAATCTTTATAATGTTAAGACGACTTTTCTATCGTTTTAAGCAACACCCTGTTCGTTACTAGCTTTCAGTGTGAGCGAGGACTTATATTTCCACGTAATGAACAAACAGAGAAGCCCCGTTAGGACCCCACAGGTAATAAACGCGCCACCCGCTCCAAAACGATCCGCAATGAACCCCGAGAACAAGCTTCCAATCGGTGTAGAACCAGCAAACACAAGGGCATACACACTCATTACACGTGCTCGATACTCATCCTTGGCAAACATTTGGAGGGCGGAATTACTATTTGTCGCGAACATAATGTTGAAGAAACCCGTACACGCAAGCAGTGTGCCACAGACCCAAACGGAACCACTCAGCCCGTTCATAATCAAGCAAATAGCGACCATACAGCTCGCAATCATGCTTACCTTAAGCTTCGGCCCCTTCTTACTGCGAAATGACATGGTCAGTGCGCCCGCTAGCGAACCGACTCCCAAACAAGACATCAACGTCCCATAGGTCGTCTCACCCATATGCAGCACATTTTTGGTGAACACCGGAATCAGAATATTAAAGTTAAATGCAAGCGTTCCAATTACGGTTACAAGCAGCACGGTCGGTGATAGGATTGGATCTTTGGCAATGTAGACGATACCATCCTTAATTTCTTTGAAAATGCCTTCCTTCGATCTTATCTTCCGCACATACGGTGCTGCCTCAATATGAAACAACCCATAAAGTACAGCGAGAAAGCTGACGCCATTTAGCAAAAAGCACCAGCCAGCCCCTAACCAGGCCATCATCACAGCGCCAATCGAAGGGCCAACGATTCTTGCCATATTAAACGTCGTCGAGTTCAGCGCGATCGCATTCATTAGATCTTCTTTGCCCACAATTTCCACATTAAAGGACTGTCTAGTCGGCATATCCAATGTGTTATTTAATCCTAAAAGCAGTGCAAGTACAAGGATATATTCGTATCTAACCGTATCTGTTAATACCAATGCAGCCAAAGCAAAGGCGAGAATCATCGAAACGGTTTGTGTCAAAATAAGAATTTTCTTCTTTGGAAATTTATCCACGATAATGCCGGCAAACAACGAAAACAATAGAATAGGAAGGAATTGACACGCCGCCACGATCCCCAGTTTAAGAGACGATCCCGTAAGTGTCAGAACGAGCCAGGATTGACCGATATTTTGCATCCAAGTACCGATAAGCGATACACATTGCCCAAACCACATATAGCGATAATTCTTGTGGGTCAGCGCATGGAAATGACGATCAATAAACATAGACCCCGCAGCCCTCATATTCATAGGTCTACCTCTTCCTCTGCAAAGTGAGCCGCATTGTGACCCATTTTTTCTAAAATAATAAGAGCCATCTGCTTCTCCTCATCCGATAAGCCGAACGTCAATCGTTCACGCCAATCGGTGAGTACTTTGCGCACATCTTCTTTAATCCCAAGTGCTTTGTCCGTCAAAATAACCTCGTTGCATCTCTTATCCTTTTCACTAACGGTGCGCGTTATGTAGCCTTGCTCTTCTAGCTTTTTAAGTGCTTTCGCCGTCGTTCCTTTATCAATTTTCAAATAATCGGAAAGCTCTTCTTGCGTCAAACCATCCTCCTTATACAGCGCATTGAGAAAAATATGCTGACCTTTGCCAATATCATATTGTTTCAAGTGGTCACCGATGTACATCTGTCCATACCTGTAAATCAGCGAGACCCACCTTGGAATCGAATTTCGCGTTTCAATCATCGTAACCCCTCCTGTGTTAAAACCAATTCCGAATCGTTGCACTTCCCACTAATTTAGTTTACGCCGAATACGTTGCATGTGCAACTAATTTTTGGCGGAGATTGATTTGGAAGAAAGCGGATTTTTCTAGCTTGTCTAAAAGGTGATTGAGCAGCTGTAAGCGTGTTTTTCACCGTTACAGCAACATTACACGGTTATAGCCAAAAAAAAAATGAAGGGGCAAGTGTCCGCTCGCCCCTTCATTTTTAAAGAAACTTCACGCAAACCGGCCGCGATACCGCCACCGTTTGCTCCGTTTCTTGCAGCATCCCTGTTTCCGCATCTCTGCGGAAGACAACGACGCTGTTCGAATCCTGATTCGCCGCGAGCAGGTACTCCCCCTGCGGCGAAAGCGCGAAGTTCCGCGGCGTCCGCCCCCGCGTCGACTGCCAACCCACGACCGACAGCGTGCCGCTGTCTCGGTCAACCCCATAAACCGCGATACTATCGTGTCCGCGGTTGGATGCGTACAAGAAGCGGCCATCCTCGGAGAGGTGGATGTCCGCGCAGAAGCTGACGCCGCTGAAGTCCTCCGGCAGCGTCGATAAGCTCTGAACCGCGGCCATGCGGCCCGCGGCCGCCTCATAAGACAGCACAGTCACTGTGCTGTCCAGCTCATTGATCGCGTACACGTACGTACTGTCCGCGTTAAATACCAAATGCCGCGGGCCCGCGCCCGGCTTTAACCCCGCCCCGCCATGCGGCAGCAAGTCGCCGCTGTCCGCGTCAATGCGGCTAATGACCAGCCGATCAATACCTAGATCGGCTGCAACCGCGAATCGATTGTCCGGAGACGGAACAATCGAGTGCGCGTGCGGCGCTTCTTGGCGATCCGCTTGCGGTCCAAGCTGGCCTTCATGCTTGATTAGCTGCGTATGTTCCCCCAAAGCGCCTCCCGTTTCTACGGGATACACAGTCACATCGCCGCTTAAATAATTAGCCACATACACCCTGCGATTCGTGGCATCCAAGCTAATATAGCAAGGTAACGAGCCATCTGTTGGCTGTTGGTTGATTTTGCTCAATCTGCCTGTGCCCGCTTCAATCGCATAGGCGGCAGCCGAACCCCCGAAACGTCCCTCGTACGTTTGGGTTTCACTCACGGCATATAAAACATTCCGATTCGTGTTCACCTCTAGAAAGGAAGCATTCGGTAAATCGCTGTACGTTTCAACCAGCGTCATTTCACCATTTTGCCCATTGAAGGTATATAAAGAAATGCCCACCGGATGCTGTTCATCTGTGTAAGAACCAATATAAACGAAACTCCCCATTTGCAACGCTGCCTCCCAATCGTCCTTATGATTTATTTTCTACTTTCCATCGCTTTCCAATTGCCGTCACACACATCGCGATAATCGCCCCATATAGCGCAAGCTCCATATCATGATGGGCATCCCAAGGATCCCCCTGTGAACCGACAAATAACGTACCGAGCTCTGGGGCTACGATCATAGCTACCCACATCTCAATCAACTCATAGAAAGCACCCATAGCCAAAACGATAACACACGTCATCACATAAATCCATCTTCTCCCAAGCGTTGTCCAAGCGCGCATTCCTTCACAAATGGGATAGCCGCACAGCAACCCAAAGCTCAAATGAACAAGCCGATCGAAATGATCGCGTTCAGACCCCAATAAACTGCGTAACCAGGGATCGAACCACGTCCCATTATACGAAAAGTGTGCGCCCACGCAATGCAACAGCAGAAAACTTGCCAGTAACCCGTAGGATAAATTTGAAAAAGGAAAGACACGATACGTAGCAATCAACCCAATCAGCGCTGCCCAAATCAATAGATTTTCTAGAACCCAATCCCCTCGGCTATAAGGCGCAATCGCTAACCATCCCCACACCCCAAGCCAAACCAACATGATTATTTGCAAAATCCAATTCGTTTTAAAAGGTTTCTTAATCGCTTTTATTGGCATGTGCGCAGCCCCCTTATCGTCTCTACAGACTAAGAGTACCGTGCTAACATGACTTCCAAAAGTACTAACTTTTTCTAGTACCAAGCCTTAAGCTCGCTCATTCTAGCTAAATAAACCTTTCATATACAAGCTCCGGAACTCACTCGGTGTCATGCCTTCATGCTCATGAAATCGCTGATTGAAATAGCTAGCAGAGGTATAACCCGCTTCAGACGCGATGTCCTTGATCGGCCAATTTTCTTTCTCAATTAAGCGCTGCTTAGCGAATTGAATACGGCAAAGTGTAATGAAGGACAGCGGCGTCATTGATGTAGCTTTTCGGAATAATTTGCAAAAATAATACGTACTCACGCCTGTGAGCTCCGCCCAATCCTCGAGATTGAAGGGCTCGCATGCTCTTCTCTGCATCTCTGGCAGCAAGGCTAGAATCCGATCCACCGATTCCGTCCCTCGATTGACCGTTAAAGGCGTCGCATAGCTCATGAATTCGCACAAAATCATATAAATCAACGTACTCAACTGCGTAGGTCGAAGAATTTGAAAGGCTTCCGCTTCTAACAGCAATTCATTGAATGCTTTCTCAAGCTCTGCACTTCTTTTTAACGTCCACAGATTGCGTAGGAATCCTTTCTCCAATAGAAACTCCTTGATTTGATCCCCATAAAAATGGACCCAACGGATATCCCATGCATCATCTTTGGAACTATAATAGCGCTGCTCCTGGTACGGCGGAAATAAGAAAGCATCTCCCTTTTGCAACGTGTACAGCTGCCCTTCGATCTCCACATAACCCTTTCCTGAGATAACAAAATGCAAGCTATACGTTGACCATGAGCCTTCTGGTCGCTCTACTGCATGAGCAGACTCCTCACGATACCAGCCTACTGATTCAGGGAAAATGAAAAAAGGGGATTGCTGTAAGGTAGGTAACATGACATGCCGGATCATACAATCAGACCTCATCTCTAATGACAATATTACGATAGTTTAATTCAATATATTGTTATATCCATTTTAAATAACTCATTTTATAATAGCAATATCACGTTACACATTCCGCTCTAAAAAGGAGAAATACGGTTATGACTAAACTTCGTTGGGGAATTCTAGGCTGCGCAAATATTGCTATCAGAGCCTGTATCCCAGGAATTCAGCAATCACAAACAGGTATTGTAAGCGCAATCGCAAGCCGTAACTTGGAAAAGTCACAAGAGGTTGCCGCTCGTCTTGATATCCCGAAAGCTTATGGAAGCTATGAAGGATTAATTGCCGATCCCGATATTGATGCGATCTACATTCCACTTCCGAACCATCTGCACAAAGAGTGGACGATCCGCGCAGCTCAGGCTGGTAAACATGTGCTATGTGAAAAGCCTGCTGCACTGACAGCTGCTGAAATTCAAGAGATGGTGACAGCCAGCGAAGAAGCAGGCGTGCTTTTTGCGGAGGCTTTCATGTACCGTCATCACCCTCGTTACGAGCGTGTAAAAGCGATCATGCAATCCGGCGAAATCGGAGATATTCGCGGTATTCACGGCACATTTACGTTCAGCAACCCGGATGATAGCAAAAATGTTCGTTACGTCCGAGAGTGGGGCGGCGGCTCTGTCTATGACGTTGGCTGTTATCCGCTGAGTGCAGCTAGATTTTTATTAGAACGTGAGCCTGAGGCTGTCACCACCCATGCTTTCTTCTCCCCTGAACACGATAATGTCGATATGATGATGTCCGGACTCGTTGAATTCAGCGGCAATGTAGCCCTTACGTTCGATTGCGGGATGTGGGCTTCGTTCCGAAACACACTTGAGATTCTTGGCTCCAAGGGACGTATAGTGATTCCTTCGGCTTTTGTAACACCAACCGAAGAATCTGGTCATTTCCAGGTATTTGTCGGTAACGAGCAGCGCGAAGAAAAAGTTCCTTTCCTTAACCAATACTCCCTGCAAGTCGACGATTTGGCGTATGCAGCATGGGGAACGAAAGCGCAACGCTTCCCTGCGCAAGATGCCATTTCAAATATGAAAGTCATCGATGCTTGCTTGCAATCGGCAACAGAACGCTCCCGCGTTCAGCTTTAATCATTCCAATCGAGAGGCTGGGGAACCTATATGAAACATATTCAAATTAAAGGCTTAGATAAGCCTGTATCCAAATTGGTTATGGGATCTGATTTTTTCAGACTAGACAACGCTCACGAGGTAAGTGAAATCCTTCATCATTATCTGGCTATTGGCGGAAATGCGATTGATTCTGCTCACATTTATTGTGGGGGGCAAAGCGAACAAGCCTTAGGCATTTGGCTGGAGGAAACGGGGAAACGAGAAGAAATGGTGCTGTTCACCAAAGGTGCTCATCATGATCAGAATGGACCACGCGTGAATGCAGAAGCCATTCGCCATGACTTAATGACAAGTCTAGAGCGGATGCGTACAGACTACATTGATTTGTACGGTCTACATCGTGACGACCCAGCAATACCTGTAGGTGTCATTGTCGAGGCATTGAATGAACATCTAGAAGCTGGGCGTATCCGTGCTATTGGCGGGTCCAACTGGACTCATCAGCGCATTCAAGAAGCGAATGATTACGCCGCTAAGCATGGCTTAGTTGGCTTTAGCTTCAGCTCGCCAAACCTCAGTCTCGCTAAGCCTAATGAGCCTTTCTGGCCTGGCTGCGTATCCGCAGATGCAGAAGCCTTGCGCTGGTACGAAGAACAGCAGTTTCCACTGCTGTCGTGGTCTTCGCAGGCGCGCGGTTTCTTCACCGGTCGCTTCTCGCCGGAGATCCGCGACAACGCCGACCTCGTTCGCGTGTTCTACAACGATGAGAACTGGACGCGGCTCCAGCGGGCGCAGCAGCTCGCGCAGGAGAAAGGCGTCAGCGCGATCCAGATTGCGCTCGCTTACGTGCTTAGCCAGCCGTTCCCGGCATGCGCGCTGATCGGCCCGCGCACCGAGGCCGAGATGGTCTCCTGCCGCGATGGCGCAGAGCTTGTGCTGTCGGCGCAGGAGCTGGCCTGGCTTGATTTGACCGGAGCTACGGTGTAGCTCTCGGTGACATCGCCCTGATAACATCCTCTGAAACGAGGGTGTTACAGGGCTTTTTTTCCGCAAACTAGCGTACCCTCGTCCCCTTTCGAGATCCATTCATCAGCAAGAAAACCTAAATCGTTTATTCGCCGTTACCTAATGTAGAATAAACATGAAGGAGTTGGAAAGCTTTGAACAAATGGATGTATGCAAGCATTTGTGGAATGATCCTGCTCGCTGCCACGGGTTGCAGCGGGAAAGAAGCAGGGCCGGCGGCTAGCTCGCCAGCCGCTATCACTACCACGCCGTCACCAGCAGCGACGGCAACTATAGCTACGCCGACTCCACAGGTATCGGCGACGGCAACCCCTGACGCTGCAGCCAGCGCATCGCCGCAGCCACAAGCTTCGGCTACACCTGCGCCTACGCCAGCACCACCCTCGGCTTCGCCCGCGACGGCGAAGCCAACACCAACGCCAGCGCCTGCTAGCGCGACGCCATCGCCTTCCCCATCGCCAACCGTCAAGCCAGTGGCGACGGCAAGCACCACCCCTAGCACCAGCGCAAAAGCGGAGCTGCTGTACAAGGACAACTGCCTCGTCTGCCATGGCGTAGGCCTAGCGGGTGATTACGGTCCGAACCTGACCAAAGTAGGTTCGCGTAGAACGCAAGATCAAATCGCCGCGCAAATCATGAACGGAAAAGTCGAAATGCCACCTTTTAAAGACACGCTGAAACCAGAGGAAATCGAAGCATTAGCCAATTGGCTCGCAGCTAAAAAATAAGTATCGTAAGAAAAAACAGGCATACCTTCTCTACGAAGGATGTCTGTTTTTTTCTTACTTTTTTTTCTTCCTGTTTTTTTTCGCATGTTCCCCTAAAACTCCAATAAATGCACACTTCAAGCAAAAAACGAGTACCTAAACGGCTGATACACGCAGGATCTAATGGACTACCCTCCTTTACCGTGATAAGATATATAGAAGCGTTATTTTTGTAAAAATAAGTATGTTCATATACAATCGTTACTTAGCTTTCCAGACAGGAAGCTGTTAGGAGGTACCATGGGAAAAACCGATGTTCGCCGAGATGCCATCATGCATGCGATCAAAGATAAAGGCTCCATTGCCTTGACGGATATTGTGAAGCAATTCAATGTCTCCGAAGCAACAGCACGACGGGATCTAGAAATTCTCGAGCAAGAGAAACGCTGCATCCGCACCTTTGGCGGGGCTGTACTTGAGAGCTTGAAAGTCGAAGTCCCCTTCTTTAATAAAATGGACCTCTACACCGATGAAAAGAAAGAAATCGCTGATAAAGCACTTCGTTTCATCGAAGATGGTGATATTATTGGACTAACGGGCGGAACGACAACGACCTTTATCGCCAAAAAGCTGAACCAATTCAAAAACTTGACCGTCATTACGAATGCCGTGAACATTGCTTACGAGCTCATCGGCACGCCTGGGCTGCAGCTGATTTTGACCGGTGGTGTGATTCGCACACAAACCTTTGAGCTATCAGGTCCGCTCGCGAATGCCACACTCGAGAATCTCAGTATCCGCAAAACATTCATGGGCTGCGACGGCATTTCCCTTTCGCGCGGCATGATGATCTACAATGAGCTTGAAGCCGAGACGAATCGCCGCATGATGAAGCAATCCATGGAAACGTATCTCGTGGCGGATCATTCCAAATTTAGCCGAAGCTCCTTGTTTGTTATTGGCGAGGTGCAGGAAACCGTCGGCATCATTAGCGATTCCAGCATCACACCAGAAATGAAGGTGGCCTTTAAGGAATCCGGAGCACCATTTTTATAAGTCCCTTTGGAATAGGACCCTTGAGTTACGGAACGTGGTTCCCTAATTTACACGAAAACTGCCTTTTCTCAAAAGTTACGGAACGTCAGGGCGCTATTTTGCCCATTCCTAAGCAATTTGCATGTTTTTCATTCAAATAGAGGAACCACGTTCCGCAACTAATCCAAGATACCGATCTCCCCACAAATAACGTCCTCTCGTTCCGTATCTCATGTAGAAGTTAGTGAAATTCAGGGGATGCATAGGTTGCAAAATAGGTAACAAAAACGCGATATCACTAGCCATCAAGGCCTAATGATATCGCGTTTTGCGTTTCTTCTATTTCATTTCACTGCTCGGCAGTGGAATTTGCCCTGACTTCATTTTCAAAGACGGCACCATAATACCTACACCGATCACAAACAATAACGCCGACGTTAGGTAGATCGATTCAAGTGAGAAAGACGCCTTGATCGTCCCCGCCAAACTCATCATGATCACCATCGCCCCCATAAAGAGCGGAGTTAAAATACCATTGACACGACCGACGAATGCTTCTTCGGTATTCCCTAGAATTAACGTACTGATCCCAATTTGGATAGCCGGCATGACAAGTCCTGAAATGAACTGCATGGCAAGCGCTAGCCAGAACCAGTGCGTCATCCCCAGCATGGCAAAGGTAACGGCACTAACAGCCATACCAATAGTAAGCATCGCCTGCGGAGATATTTTTTTGGAGAACGCCATCGTTACGCCCCCGCCTACAATCATCGCGAGCCCATTGGCCACCATAAACCACTGCAGATTTTCTTTTGCCAAGCCCAGATGCTCCGTAACAAGAAAAATACCAAGCGGGCTAATTAAACCGATTGCCAGCCCCGCAACAGCGAAGCATCCGCCAAGGATCACTAGCATTTTGTTTCTTAACACATAACGAAAGCCTTGACCCATTTCAGCAAATATATGTGTTGTCCGCGGCTCTGAAGACTTCTCTTCTTTGCGATCTGCAGGCAGGAATGTAAGGACCAAAGCTGATAATAAGAAGCATCCCCCCATAATCCCAACGGCAGTCTCAATTCCAAAATGGTAGTAAACGAAGGTTCCGAGAATCGGTCCCAAGATCATAAAAATCGCCATCATGGACTGAAACATCGACATGCCCATTTGCATTTGGGATTCATGAACGTGCACTTTGAACAGCTTCATCCCGGATGGTTGTGAGAATTGAGATAGGATGGATGACACCAAGGTGGCAAAGAAAATCGCTTTCCAAGATCCCATATACAACGTTATCAAAATGACGAACACGGAAGCTGCGCTCAAAATATCACACCATACCATCGTCAACTTTGGCCTCCAACGATCTGCAAAGGCTCCGCCGATGAAGGAGAAAAGGAAAATCGGTGCAAACTCTGCAACGGAAATTAAAGATACCGAGTAGGGATCGTTATTCGTCATATCCGTCACATACAGAAGGATCGCAAAGTTACGAATCCATATCCCGACTTGGAGCAAAAGGCCAGAAAGCATGATCGTTTGCACAAATCGACTGGCAAAAAATGATTTCATCGTTGGCTCAGCTTGAGCATTGGATTGACTCATAAGAAAAGAAAACACCCCTTTGAAATTAGATCTCTTGTGAATTACGTGAACTGCTTTTAAATGCATGAAATGCGTGCATATGTTCCTACGTAGCAGGAAACAAAAAGTTTCACAAGCCTATCTGATTTTACAAAGAGATGCTGCAAAATACTAGATACAATTTCTGTATACCTATTTTCGCCTAATCCTGTCTCCAACCAATCGGATATTTCTCCGATAATGTAACAGGTAACCGTCCAACAGCTGCTTCACGCCCCAGTAACACATTAGCCAGAGAAACCATGGCTAGCGGCCGATTCTCATAGCAGGCATAGTACGTCTTCACTTCTGGGAATTCAAGCAAATCATAGGGATTCCGTCCTGCAGCTACGATAAGGTGCAATTCATCCTTCTGAGCCAATGCTTTAACCAGCTTCGTTTGCCCTTGTGAGAAGGTCGCGTTGTAGGTAACAATCACAACTTGCTCAAATGCTTCACAGCGCTTCAATGTTTCCTCAATTTCTTCATCAGATGGATATAACCCTAAGTACATCTCCTGAACGTGCTCGCCTGTCAATTCTGACAACGTACCGCCGAGAGTTCCCTCACGATCAACAACTTCATCAATTTCAGTACCCGATTGGACTTCTGTCCAAATCACGCCTGTTTTATCGTTGAGTTGAAGCACCTTGCCGACCTCGTCTTTGACCTTGGTGATGCTTTTACGACTCAGTTCCTTGGCCAGCAGCTGATGCTCAGGCGTCGAGATTGGCCCCTCGGGAATCGGGATTAATGTATCAAAGCGAATGTCACGCTTAAATTTGTACGTCATAACTCGCAGAACGGACTCATCAATACGCGATTCTGGGATTCGACCGCTTTCCACCGCAGCTACGACGGCTTCAATAGCCGCAATCTGCCTTTCTAATGCATGACTAACCAACAGAATATCCGCTCCCGCTTCTAATGCGCGAACAGCACCTTCCGCTACGCCAACTCCTTCTGAGATTGCCTTCATCTCTAAGCAATCCGTCACGATAAGCCCTTTGAAGCCAAGCCGGCCGCGCAGTAGTTCTGTCAGTATCCGATACGACAATGTCGAAGGTACACTGCTGTCTTCCAAAGCCTCGAAGACTACATGTGCGGACATGATGGCATCTACGCCACCCTCAATCGCCTTGATGAATGGCGCAAGCTCTAGCTCCATCAATCGCTCCATGCTGTGTGGAACAATTGGCAAATCATGATGCGAATCCGCAGTTGTATCGCCATGTCCAGGGAAATGCTTCACTGTTGCGATAACGCCCATATCCTGCATACCCTTCACAGCGTGCGTGCCCAAATCACTCACAATTGCTGCCGTCTCACCATAAGAACGAACTCCAATAACCGGGTTTAACGGATTATTATTAATATCTAAGCAAGGTGCCAGATTCATGTTCACGCCCATTTGGCGAAGCTCTTTCCCCATCACTTTCGCGCTGGCATAGACGCCTGATGGTGCAAATGCAGCTCCCATAGCCATGTTCCCTGGCAGCAAGGTTGCTCCTTTTTCGACCCGAGACACCATGCCGCCTTCCTGATCGACCGTGATAAATAACGGCTGACCGCCGCTCTTCAAGCTTATCGCTTGCAAGTCAGCGGACAACTGAGCCAGTTGATGGGCGTCCTTCACATTACGACGGAAATAGATGACGCCGCCAATGCCATATTTTTCGATTAATTGCGTAATATGCGGATTAGGCTCCATCGCGTCAAAACCACAAGCAAATAGTTGACCTACCTTTTGACGCAGCGTAAGGGGCTTATTGTTCGTAATTTCTACTGATGACATATGTACACGCTCCTTGCATGATTGATTATGCTTTTATATTTTCCATGATGCCTTTTTGCAGGATAAAATACATCACAACGACAGGAATCATACTGATCATGATCGCAGCGCATAGGGAACCATAGTTCATATTCAATTGGTCATAGAAGGCCACCATGCTCACTGGGAGCGTCCGAAGCTTCTCTTTGGACAAATATAAATTTGCCATAATAAATTCATTCCAGCTTGTCAGAAAGTTCAGCATAAATACGGTAAACAGTGACGGAAGGGATATGGGGACAATCACACGCCACAGCAAGCCATAAATGGAGAGCCCATCCATAATGCCCGCCTCTTCCAGCTCATTGGGAATGGACGAGAGAAAGCTGCTCACCATGAATATAGTCCAAGGCAGCCCTAATGTCACATATGGAAGAATCAAAGCTAATGATGTGTTATACAGATGCAGGCTCCTAAGGAGCATATACAGGGGAACTAGCAAGGACGCTGCAGGTACAAGCAGGGCAAGGATCAGTATTCTTTTCAGAACCAGACTAAGCCTTGGGAAAGACATCCGAGTTAGCGCATAAGCGGTCGCTGTTCCTAAAGCTAGAGAGACAATTGCTGATACCGTCGAATTGATGACACTATTCATAAAATATTGACCCACATGCGCGCCAGTCCACGCATTCCAGTAATTCGAAAACGAGAGCTCCGTAGGCAAGGACCATGGCGCCGTAATGATCTCTTTATTTGATTTGAAGGACGAATTCAACGTCCAGCCTAACGGGAATAAAATCAATCCAATGTAGATCAGTAATACCGCATGTGGGCAAAGGCGACGCAGGAGGCTTCCTCTCAAAATCGCACCTCCTCCGGTTTTCTTGTGAACCAGCCGAATATCGACGTTAATATTGCTGTAAAGAGGAGGATCAGCACGGAAATGCCGTTTGCGTAACCATATTCACCGATACGATAAGCTTTTTTTATCATATAGGATGCCATAACTTCTGTAATTCCATAAGGATTTCCACCGGTCATGACAACAACAATGTCCATCGCTTTCATGCCGCCCGTTATGGATAAAAGCATCATGACGAAAATAACAGGTCTCAACAGCGGCAGAATAATGGACCATGCTTGTCTAATGCTGCCTGCACCGTCGATTTGAGCAGCTTCCACGAGATGTTTGGGAATGGCATAGATCGCGGAAACCACGAGTACCACGTAGAACCCCATCCATTGCCAAGCATTTGTGATCAAAATGGCGAGCATCGCCGTCGCCCCATCTGCCAGCCAAGCATGCTGCCATTTGGCTAAACCGACAGCTTCTAAGGCTTGGTTAAGGAGCCCCGCCTGTGGGTGATAAATAAATTCCCAGAGCACACCTACGACCGCAGTCGACAGAATCGTTGGAAGGAAAATCAGGGTTTTATAAAACCCGATCCAGCGCTTTATTTTACTCACCAGCAGCGCAATGGCTAGAATAATGGGAATCTGAATCCCGATGGAGAAGAGAATGAAATACATATTATTACGCACAGCAATCCAAAAATAAGGATCTTGAAAAGCTGTTATGAAATTATCCAGCCCATTAAACCTTGCCGAGGATATGCCATTCCACTCCGTAAAGCCGTAGCGCAGCGACATCAACATCGGAAAGATGAAAAAAATCGCGAATACGAGCAGCGTCGGTAAGGTAAAAAGCGTATACGCCCATGCATTTCTTCCCATTTTGTTCATATGTCATCCTACTACTATTTGGTATGGGTTTCTTCTCTATTCGAAGCCTCCTGCTGCTTCTGCAAATCCGCCATAAGTGAGGTCGGATTAGTTCTTCCGCCAAGTAACTCCTGCATCCCGCGTTCAAGTTTCTCTCTGACCTTCGTTTGAATGCGGGAATCGAAAGCAGGAAAAGTTCCCTTGCTATTCGCAAACACATTCAAAATTTCCGTAATCAATGGATTCACTTCACTCGTATCATGCAGCATCATTGCAGGAGGCATACCTTCTTCAACGAGCTGCCTTTTTTGCATGGATTCATTGTACATTTGCTTAATAAATTCTTTGATCGCAATCAATTGCTCTGGCGTGACTTTTTGAGAGAAGCCATAGGCATTCGACCAGCCGCCATTGATATACCCATCACCAGGTCCGCCCATGGATGGGAAGTTCATGAAACCAACATCCTGGGCAATCGCTGATTTCTCCGGATCAAGGAGCGGCGTATTCGCCCAGCTACCATCAAACATGAAGGCTGCGGCCCCACTGCTGAATGTATTTTGTTGTTCCGCATAAGCAAGCGCTAGACTGCCATCTTGAAAATAGTCCTTCTGAATGAGCGATTGATAGTCTTCAAAAGCTTGCAATACCTCTGGATCTGTCCAACGCTTGCTTCCATTCAGAAAGCCCTCGATCGAATCCTCACCTGCTGTACGTACCCACATCGTATTTATCATCATATTAATCACCCACGAATCCTTCGCTGCCATGGCAAAAGGGGTAATGTGGGCAGCTTTCAACTTCTCCGATGCGGCGACAAGCTCGTCCCAGGTTTGGGGCAGCTTGATCCCGTGATCGGCCAAAATCTTTTTGTTATAATACAGGCCTTCCACATAGCCCGCCATAGGAATCCCGTAAATTTTGCCATTTACACTGAACTCTTCAAAGCTATAAAACTTATCCGTTAATCCAAGCTCCTGCAGAATGGGCGTGAGATCGAGCAGTCGATTCGCCTTCACATAATCCTTCGTGTCCGTGCCTCCGAACAGATCAAATATTTCTGGCGGGTTGCCCGCAGCCATCTCCGCTCGCAGCTTCTCGAAGCGATTGACCTTATCCTCAACACCATCCAGCGTAATCGTCAAGCCAGGTACCTTCGCTTCGGTCGCTTTCACAACCTCGTGCAGCATAGCTAGTCGTTTCTTCTGTGTATCCTTCACCTGTGTATGCCGAATTGTCAGGAGAATGGGACCATTCTGGGACCCTTTTCCGCCCGCCGCATCACTTTGCGGATCCGAGTTGTTGGGCAGAATACTGCATGCCGACAGTATGAAAGTGAGAGCCACGGCACTTGTGCGCCAAATAAACGTTCGTTTTCTCATCCACATGGTTCTCCTTTAAGCTTACCATTTAAGTATAATTGAACCCTTGCACGGACTAAAGACAGATAAATTCCTAATCTAGGGGCAAATTCCTCTAGTTCCCTTCCTTTCGCTTATCACGATACTCGGAAGGAATTTCGCCGGTAAACTTCTGAAATACTTTGGTAAAATAACGCCGTTCGATGTAACCAACGCTTTTCCCAATATCGGTAATGCTTTTGTCACTATGAAGTAATAGGGATTTCGCCTGCTCCATCCGATGCTTCGTTACATGCTCCACAAAGGTTTCCCCAAAATGCTGTTTAAATAACAAACTGAAATAACTCGAGCTAATCCCTAGGCTGCTTGCAATATCCTCGATGCCAAAATCAGTCGAATAATTCGTTCGAATATACTCCTTGGCTGCAGCCATCAGTAGCTCACTATTCTTCTTCTTGTTCGTACCCTCCAGCCCGATCGATACAAGCTGTACCATAACCTGCAGCAAATGCTGGATACTTTCGCTTTTATCCAGCTCACGCCAAATCTGTTCTTCCTCTTGACTATCGAGCGCATTCATCTCGCGCAGCTCACGAAGCACATGCAGGATTAAATAGTGCAGCATCTGGTAAGCTCTAGCAAAGGAGTTCTCCGATAGCCCTTCGAGCAGTAACTTTAGACGATCAAGCGCATCTTCGGTTTTGAGACGGTTCAGTTGCTTCAGTCCCGTTACAATTTCCTCCACCAAAAACCAAAGCGAGCTATTCGCATCCGCAGTTTCTTTGGTCTCTCTGTACGGCAGCACGGATTGATGCTTATCTAGATTCAGCTGCATGAATCGTTGCAGTTTTCTATACGTATCCGCAAGCTGTTGCAATCCGACCGGCCCAGGAAAGTAGCCCACGCTGATGCCCAGCTTCACAGATTGAAGCACATTTTGCTGAAGCTTAGCTGCTAAATCACTCAACTTCGATTCGACAGTGTAAGGATCTGCCTCCTCCCATTCCATCAGCAGAGACCATTCCCCTTCGCGCATCTGCAGAACGGTGAACTGTGATTTCTCGTCTGCCAAAGAATCTTGCAAGACATTCCGCACAGCGAAGTTCCATAGCTTACGTTCTTGCTCTGTCCAAAGCAACGATTTCTGGGAGTAATTATCCACGTCAATAATCACACATACATATCTCAGTGTCTCCAAATCCCCATGATCAATAGGAAGCTGCGTATTCGCAGTGATATCGGTATAGTCCAAGATAATATCCTGCAAAATCTTCTCGTAGGCCAAGCTTCTGATTTTCCCCCATTTAAGGAGCTCTTCCTGGTGATTCTGTTTTTTGGCTCGGATTTCGATGGCCAGCTTACGGATCGAGTTCTCTAGCTCTTCATAATTGATCGGCTTTAGGATATAATCACTCACGCCCGCTCTCAGAAGCGAACGCACATATTCGAAATCCTGATACCCCGTCACCATCAGCACCGTGCAGTCCTCATTGATTTCCCGAAGCTTATGGATAAACGTAATTCCGTCCATTTGCGGCATCCGTATATCACTCATCACGATGTCAGGAATATGCAGAACACAAAGTTCCAAGGCTTCAAGCCCGTTTTTGGCTGTGCCTACAATATCTATTTCGAGTTCTTCCCATGGAATGACCGCCTGCAAATTCCGTAAAATGTTAGGCTCATCATCCGCCAAAATGGCCTTCAACCTCATTGGATATCCCTCTTCCTTTTCGGAATTACAACCTTCATCGTCGTGCCTTGACCTTCTTGCGAACAAATAAACATCCCATAGTGCTCGCCATATTGAATGCGGACCCGATCCGCAACATTACTTACGCCAAGTCCTCTCCGCTCTTCATTCGATTCCAGAATCTCATGAAAAGGCGTCTCCAGCTCTGTTTTATAATGGAATTTCGCTAGCTTTTCATTACTGATCCCGACACCATTATCTGTGACGTACAGGCCAATCCGCTCGCCTTCATCGACAACCTTCACCGTGATGAGTCCCATATAATCAATCGGTTCAAAGCCATGCTGCAAGCTGTTCTCGACCAAAGGCTGAAGCGTCAGTTTCAAAATATTCTCATAGAGCAGCTCCTCCGGCACCTCGATCGTATAATGAAACTGATCCTCAAAGCGGAACTCCTGGATTTCCAAGTAGCTGCGCAAATGCTCAAGCTCTTGCTTCAGTGTAATTTCTTCCCGATTTTCCATCCCGATCCGCAGCAAATTCCCAAGTCGAACAACCATTTGGCTGACTTTCTTCCCTTGGTTTTGGATGGCTAGCACATTGATCGATTCGAGTGTATTAAAAAGAAAATGAGGCTTAATCTGCGCTTGCAGCAGCATAAGCTCCGCCTTGTTTTTGCGGTCTTGCTGACGCTTCACCTCTTCGAGAAGATCCTCGACCCTTACGACCAAGCTGTTAAAGCCTCTCGCCAACGCTGTCGTTTCGTCCTTCCCGCTTACTTCCATGCGCGTAGTAAGATCGCCCCGTTCCACTTTTTTCATCGAGGACAGCATACGTAAGATCAATTGAATAATACGTCTGACGAAGACGAGGTTATACACCAGCGCAAAGAATAAACAAATAAATGTTATTCCCGCTACGAGCTTCATAATCGTCTCAATTTCCCCAGCGACATATTTCCATGAGGTAATGGACACGACACTCCAGTCCTGAACACCCATCGAATTAATATTCAAATGGTACAAGGAGATGAGGCTTTTTTCATTTTGAAAATTGGCCTGGAAGCTGTAATTTTTAAGCCCAAGATCCAATTTCCCTTGCGTTAATTGCAGGATATTGGCTCCATCTAAGCTCATCTTATTATCGTAAAAAATAAGGCCATTCTTGTTGATCAGCAGATACCGCTTGGAGCTTTGCTCATTCGTATTGAAGGATTTGAATATCTGATCCAACTCATTGAATTTAAATTTCAATAGCATATACCCTAGGTTATCCATCGTCCAAAAATCCTTGACCATTCGCGCTTGATAGAATTCCCCGCGGCCTGAACCGAACTCCTTGAACTCGGAGGGGCCAATCCACAGGGGACTGCCGTTTAGCTCCTGAATATGCTGGAAGGCCATACTTTGCTGTATCGTTGTCCATGGAATCACGCTTCCGCTCGTGCGGCCTGCGCTGAAGGATTTGCCGGCATTGTTGTAAATGACGACAGACTGTACAGGTGAATATGTGAGGATTGAGCCGCGAAGCAGTGTATCGAACGTATTCAAATCATACGAGGACAGCGAGTCGGCGTTCGGCTTAACGGCATCTATCGTACGATAGATGCCTTGAATGCTATCTTTCACCATCCAGAAATCCGAGAAATAGTTCGCTTCCTTGAACATGTAATAAATATTGCGGGAGATCGCTTGCAGCGTTACTTCTGTTAAATCTCCATATTTCTTCTCAATAAGCTGCTGGGAGACCGTGTAAACCGCTGACCCGAGGACGAATAAAGGGATGATAATGAAAAGTAAAAAACCGATAAATACTTTTTTGTTCAGATTCATCGCTGCGCTGCTCTCCTTCTAGATAGACTCGGACATTTAGACGACAAGACGACAAGACGACAAGACAACAAGACGACAAGACAACAAGACAACAAGACAACATCTCAGCAACGAAGATTCGTTTATGCTTCCAAGATTCGAATATTTGGCTCAACGCTTATATGTACATTGCCTCGCAAAGCCTTGCTAATCATACAGGTCTGTTCAGCACGAATGGCCGCTTTATTTATTTTATCCAATTGCGCTTCGGTCGTTTGAGGTGGCACAGAGATGAGGGGACGGTGAATGATCGCATTCACTTTCATCGTAGGTTGGTTCTGAACTAAGATGTGGGATTGGAGCTCAAGAGATAGGATTTCTGTCCGCTGTAGCAGCGCACCTAAAGT
This sequence comes from Paenibacillus sp. P4_A9, assembly GCF_056402415.1. Lineage (NCBI taxonomy): Bacteria > Bacillati > Bacillota > Bacilli > Caryophanales > Paenibacillaceae > Paenibacillus > Paenibacillus sp. P4_A9. Next base: position 55,968 of record NZ_JBFUHL010000005.1, on the reverse strand, counting down.
GATGATGTAACAAGTTGCCGCGGCACCGAGCAGCATTTCTTCCGGATTTGTTCCCATTCCTGGACCATCAAATTCACTTGGAACGGAAATTGGCGTTGTGAGGCATCCCGCCTGAATGTGGCCAGTTCCGTCTAGCCCGCCTGTCCAAGTTGCCTTGAGTTCAAAGCGATGTTCGGTCATCGATTCTACGCCTCTTTTCACAAACATTATTAACAAACCATCGGTTGATTTGATTTTATTGTAAAGGAAGTAGGCAGGATTCACCAGCCATTAGCACAACATAAAAAATCGTTCCCGCACCTAATCAGCACGAAAACGATCTATCTAACTACAATTGATATCTATGAAATTGCGTAATTCATGTGTTGGAATCAAAACAATGAAAGCCCTACCTCTCTTTCATCCTTGCGGCTCCAATGACCGCGCCAGTGCGAATTGCGTTACAAACACTTACTGCCGAAACACTTACGTTGCCTCGGGTTTACCATAAATGAGCTGATGGACTGCGCATTGGGAGAAAAACAAACAAGGAGAGGGGGTTACTTTCTTCTCGCTAATCGTTCGTGTGGGGTAAATGAGGCTAAATATGAAGTGTTTATATGGTTTCATTTCAATCAACTTTAATATTATATAACAATTGTATATGCGTGTCAATACTTTGGTGATATACGGCGTGTGTGTGCTATTATATAGAAATAGTTGGTCGTAAAGAATACGCCGCTTTTCTAATTTCAGCCTAGGCTGATTTAGAGAAGCGGCTTTATTTATTTCAAGGAGGTATCCCAATGAAAATAGAATTTGAGCTTGCACATGATGGATTTATTGCTTACCACGCATCTACTCGAAAAGGTGACTCTCTTCGCAGGCTGCTGGAGGGCCACAGTCATGCTGAGAAATTATTTCTTTTGCAGGTTTGGTGGCCTGCCTTTAAACACTTCAATGATCTTCATCCCGAGTATGAAGTGAAAGACTTTCGGGATGGCACGCGATTCATTGACTTTGCTTTTATCAAACATACGCTCAAACTTGCCATCGAAATTGATGGATTCTCCACCCACGCTTCGCAAATTAGCCGCACCCAATTCTCCGATCAGCTGCTTCGGCAGAACCATCTCATCATCGATGGATGGAGAATACTGCGTTTCTCCTACGACGATATCAAAGATCGCCCGCGCATGTGCCAACAAGTCTTACAACAATTCATGGGCCGGTATTTTGGCATGACAAGCAGCTTAAACATTCCAATGAACTACATGGAAAAAGAAATCCTGCGGTATGCGCTCAACTTAGAGACATTTCTTACAATTCAAGATGTGTGCCAGGTATTGTCCGTTAAAGATCAGAAAGCACGACAACTGCTCAAGATCATGCTTGAAAAAAAGATCCTTGAAAGCGTTGGGAAAGGAACTCAGCGGATCAAATACTACCGTCCTACCGCTGAAGCGCTGCAACAGTTGATGGGCTAACTTGCGGAAGCTAGATTTCGAAAGCTAGACGGAGTTGCAGCCACTCTCCCGCTGTAAGCGTGTTTTTCAACGCTATAGCTCGCTAACCGGCGGGTTTCTCGCCGTTCTACCACTGTAAGCGTGTTTTTCAACGCCACAGCTCGCTAACCGGCGGGTTTCTCGCCGTTCTCCTGCTGTAAGCGTGTTTTTCAACGCTACAGCTCGCTAACCGGCGGGTTTCTCGCCGTTCTACCACTGTAAGCGTGTCTTTCAACGCCACAGCTCGCTAACCGGCGGGTTTCTCGCCGTTCTCCTGCTGTAAGCGTGTTTTTCAACGCTACAGCTCGCTAACCGGCGGGTTTCTCGCCGTTCTACCGCTGTAAGCGTATTTTTCAACGCTACAGCTCGCTAACCGGCGGGTTTCCCGCCGCTCTCCTGCTGTAAGCGTGTTTTTCAACGCTACAGCATCAAACCAAAAACCCGCAGGCACAATGCCCGCGGGTCCACTCTACACCTTAAATTTCTGCAACGAAATTTGCAATTCCTCCGCGAGTCCAGCTAAGGACTTCGCGGAATTCTCAATTTCCTCCGTAGTCGACAGTTGCTGCTGACTCGCAGCGGATGTCTCTTGGCTGACGGAAATCCCTGTCTCCGAAACGGAGCTCACAATGCGCATCACCTGCTCGATTCGTAAGTTCGCATCCACGAGTTGGTGAATGTTCCGATTCACATCTTCTACTTTCGCATTTACTTTCTCGACAGAAGTCTCGATATGTACGAACGATTCTTGCGCTTCCTCCGAAATCGTCAATCCCTCTTGCACTTTCCCTGCTCCCGTATGCATGGAGCTTACTGCTTGATTGATCTGACTTTGAATCATCAACACCAGATCCGTAATGTTACGCGCAGATGTGGACGACTGCTCCGCCAGTTTACGCACTTCCCCAGCTACAACCGCGAAGCCACGTCCGGATTCCCCAGCCCGTGCCGCTTCAATCGCTGCGTTCAAAGATAGCAGATTCGTTTGTGTCGAAATCTCATTAATGACATTGACGATTTCACCGATTTTGTGTGCATTTTGCCCCAAAGCTTCAATAACCACGTTAACGTCACGAACCGCTTCAGATATCTCAGACATTTGACCTGCAATAGATACCACGGATTGCTTACCGTTCTGAGCTGCTCGCGTCGCTTGATTCACGAGAGTGGCAACCACTTGCGCAGACTCATCAATTTGCTTCGTACTCGTCAGCATAAGACCAACAGCCTCATTCGCTTGTGTCACACCGGCAAATTGCTTATCGAAATCCTCCGACAGCTGCTGACTTGAAATAGCCACCTGCTTCGCTGCCAAAGAGCTTTGCTCCGAGCTCGCTAGCAGCTCTTCCGAACTTGCAGATAACGTCACTGCATTATCAGCAATCTGCATAACCAAACTGCGTAAGCTCTCCGTCATCACATTAAAGGAATGGGTTAACTTTCCAACCTCATCCTCATAAGGGTAGTCCCCTTTAACAGATAGATCACCGTCGGCTGCTTTTTCCATGTTTTCTTGAAGTCTGCGAATTGGCGTAGAAATAATCATGTTCAGGGCCAAAGCGCCCATAGTCATCACCACAATCGCGATGATAATTGTTAGAATAATGACCAAATGAGAAGTAGCTGAATCGGAACTACTCGATTTCTGGAATTGTTCGGCAGCGGATTCTTTGAGTCCAACGAGCTTATCCAACGCTTCTACCGTTTTATCACCATGTGGGGATACTTCATTGTTATAGATTTGATAAGCAACTTGATTATTTTGCGTCGCTTGATCGATCGTTTTTGTAACGACTTCACGATACTTCAAATTCAGCTCCTCGAAACTTTTGAAAGCTCCCTTCTCTTCCTCATTAAGGGGAATTCCTGCTATTCTCGTAACTAATTCTTTATTGGTAGCTGAGTTCTCATCCAACTTCGCTTTGAGCTTGGCCTTATATTTCACATCCGTGGAAAGCATCATTTCAAGCAAATTAGATTCAGTTTCATTGAAATTTGTTTTTATTTGATTAATCCATTTGACAGATAGCAGACTTTCCTCGTACATTCTAGTAGAATTACTAGACATCTTGTCCATAAAATAATAACCGGTAATACCTACAATTAAAAGGAATAAGATGGCTATTGCATTCATTAACATCAGCTTAAATCGAAGTTTAAGATTACGAAGGATGGACAGGTTGCCGTTCAGCTTTCCCGTACTATTCATGCTGCTCAATTTCGAATTGTATTTCAAAGTTAACCATTCTCCCCCCGAGTGTAAATCACAAAGTAGTCTTTTAAATGACATAAAACCTAACACCAGGAAAAATTATTTTACCTATGGTTTATTTTACAAAACAGTGCCCCTTATGTAAAGAAAATTCATCATAATAAACCTTATACAACAATCAATCCACTTTCAAAATACTTCCACTTCACAGAAAAGATAAGGGGTAAATATCCATGAAATCCATCGGAATCATCGTGAACCCGCTTTCAGGTAATGGCAGAGGAGCTAACATATGGACCCAAATCCAATCCTACCTCCAAGCAAATCACATCTCTTATCTAGCAAAATTGACTACAAAAGCTGGCGAAGCGACGCAACATGCCTTGACGCTGATTCAAGAGCATCATGTCCATAAGATTATCGTTATTGGCCGAGACGGTACCATTCATGAGGCAGCAGGTGGGATTTGGCAGTTTCAAAACAAGGAAACCTCCTGCCCCATCGCGGTTATCCCAGCAGGAACAGGCAATGATTTTGCCAAAGCCTATGGCATCCCTAATCATCCGCTTGAAGCTCTACAAATCGCCTTAAATGCCCCCAGTACGGTGCAAATTGATCTCTTACATGCCATACACAATCAAGTGGCTGTGAATAGCATAGGCGCAGGCTTTGATGGGATGGTTGCCAAACTGACAAACGAAGCCAGCTACAAAAAGCTCCTAAACCGTCTAGGACTAGGTAAACTATCCTATTTCATATCTATACTTCGCGTATTCGCAACCTATCAACCTTCCACAGCATGGTTAGAAGTAGACGGCAGCGTACATGAACTGCCTAACATGTGGCTAGCAGCCGTTGCGAATATCCCTTTTTACGGAGGTTCGATTCAAATTTGCCCGACAGCAAGCCCAACCGACGGTATCGCAGATGTTGTTGTTATTAAAAGTAAAAGCCGCTTCCGTCTTCTGCCTGTTCTTTTCACTGTATACCAAGGTAAGCACACTCAGCATCCTGCTGTATCTTTCTATAAAGGAAAATACATTTCCATTCGGACAGAAAAGCCCTTGCTTGTCCAAGCAGACGGGGAATTCGCAGGCTCCACCCCTTTGCAAATCGAACTCATTCCTGCCGTCATTTCCGTAATCAGACCAACACCCACAGCTTAAGCTGTGGGTGTTCCACCATCTGGATGCCCATCATTGTTTTTCAATGCCCATTGCTTCAGCGTCACGTAGTCAATCTTTCCACTACCGAGCAGCGGCAGCTTCTCGATATACCGAAGCTCAGAAGGCATATAAATCGCTGGCTGCCCCCCAAGTCGCATCGACTCGCGAAGCGTTTCAAGCGGATTCATCTTACTCGTATGAAACACAATGATCCGCTCTCCCTTTCGTCGATCAGGCACATGTACCGCAGCGCAGACCGCAGGTGCCACCAAGCTCCGTGATACGAGCTCCTCCACCATGAGAAGGGATATTTTTTCCCCGCCGATTTTAGCAAAAGACTGCAAACGTGCTTGAATGAACAGGTATCCTTGATCGTCCAAGGTAACAATGTCCCCGGTGCTATACCACTCTGGAACAGGTACGAAGCCCTTGCTATGAATTAAGTACCCTTTCATAACATTCGGACCCCTGACAAGCAAATGACCACCTGTCGCAATCCCTTCTACTTCTTCAACAACGGCATCTATCCCTGGCAGCAGCTTGCCAACTGAGCCTTTTTTCGCATTCATCGGTGTGTTCAGAGAAATAACAGGCGTCGTCTCCGTCGTACCATAGCCCTCCAAAATTCGAAGACCGAATTTATCCTGCCAAACCTGTCGAACCTCATCTTTCAGCTTTTCAGCACCCGCTACAACATACCGCAACGAATGGGCAAAATCATAGGGATGTGCTGTTCTGGCATACGCTCCTAGAAAGGTTGACGTACCGAACAGAATAGTAATATTCCGATCATACACAAGCTCTGGAATGACTTTATAATGCAAGGGATTGGGATATAAAACCAACTTAACCCCCGCAAGTATCGGGAGCATCGTACCCGCTGTCAAACCGAATGAGTGAAACATGGGCATACTGCCAAGCACGCTATCTGAACTATTAAAAGCAATAACAAGCCTCGCCTGCTGTATATTCGCACATATATTACGATGTGTCAGAACGACACCCTTCGGTTTACTCTCACTGCCTGATGTGAATAGAACAACTTCATTCTGACCAGGACCCACGGGCCCTTTCTTCTGCAGTAAAAAGTGAAACAAGCCAGCAAGCTTCTCTTGTAAGCTCAGCGCTTCCTTAACGTCTTCGAGATAAATAATGTTGAAGGAACCGCTTGCACCTTGGATAAAATCCGAAAGACCCGCCTTCTCGATAAATGCCTTGGACGTCAACACACTCTTCACTTCGGCTGTTTCACACGCCTCTAGCATAGCCTGCCTGCCGGCTGAGTAATTCAAGATCGCTGGCGTAATCCCTAATCGGTATAGCGAAAATAACGTCACCACATGCCCCGCGGCATTGGGTAGCAGTACGGCTACCCGCTTCTGCTCTACTAGAAGCTTCCGCAACCGAATCGCCAGTGTATAGCTAGTTAATAGCAGCTTCCGATACGTCAAAGCAGAATTACTCAGGACATCTTCACAAATGACCGTGGATGGACCGTGCCTTTGAGCCGCCATCAGCAGCTCATTGAATAAATTATGCTCAGGCTCGAGTCGGCTGTCCAATAGATGTCGCAGGAGCTTATTGCGGATAAACTCCGTCGCCTGCTCCTTTTGAACTTTCTTCGTGAACCGCTTATCCCCTGCCGGGACTTGAAACGCATCGCCAAAAGCGATCTCTACCTTCGGGAACCATCGTTGTTTTATTTTTCCACGTAGATACGACAGCTTCGAATGCTCCAAACCTTGGATGGCGATCGGCACAATTCGAGCCTGAGCCCGGAGTGCAATGTACCCGATGCCGCCGTATATTTTCATCATGCCACCTGTCGTTGTGATACGTCCTTCTGGGAAAATAACGAGAGGTATCCCTGCATGTATCGTTTTCAACATTGTGCGAACAGCATAAGGATTTGTCGGATCTACCGCGATATGAGCTCTGAAAAGGAGTGCCCACGCAAAACGCTTCGCAATGTTCGTATTCACAACAAATGCCGCGTCCTTAGGCAAAATCAAGGCGAGCAGCACCGCATCCAACAACGATACGTGATTCGGGATGATCACTGTTTTACCCGTTAGAACGAGATTCTCCATGCCCGTCACTTTCACCTTGAAGGCGACCCGCACTAACAAACGCAAGCACGAAAGCAGAGGCCTTACTAGCGTAACGAACATCCATTTGAACATGGGAATTCCCCCTATTGGTATCTCTATCGAGTCTGTCAATAGTTCATTGTATGCACGAAAAAGAAATAAGACCTCGGCATGTGTATGCTTCGGTCCATTTATTCTTACCTATGTTTCCAAATACGCCCTCAGCCTGCCCGGGTAATCCGTTATAATACCCGTGACACCTGCTTCAATCATCCTTTTGTAATCGGAAACCTCATTAACCGTGAAAGGGTAAACAGCTATCCCCGCTGCCGTTGCCAAAACTATGTCGTCTAAGCCAATAAATTGATTATGTGGATGTAGAGAGAAGACTTCAACCTCTAGCAACTTCGCATATGCTGTATGGTCAATAAAATTTGCCGAATACAGCAAACCCACCTTCAATTCAGGTTCTGCTCTTTTTAACCGCTGAATAAATTTATGGTCAAAAGATGAAACAACGACGTCCTCATACCGCTTGGCCTCACGCAAAAACGCCAGCAGCTCCTTCTCCATTCGTCCCTCATAGGCATGCTTCACTTCCACATTGATGAGCGTGCCACGCGGCACTAAATCGAATACTTCGCTAAGAAGCGATATACGTTCCCCTTTGAATTTCTGCGAAAACCAAGATCCCGCATCTAGTTTCTGAATGTCTTTCCAATTATGATCACAAATGAGTCCTGAACCATTCGTCGTTCGATCTAACGTTCCGTCATGGCATACGACGATTTCGCCATCCTTCGTGATATGTACATCCAGTTCAATGGCCTGTGCTCCTTGTTCTAAGGCCAATGCAAAGGAGGCCAGTGTATTCTCTGGCGCTTCCCCTGCCGCGCCGCGGTGGCCGATAATGATCGGTTTCGGTGTATTCATGTTCAACGCTCCCAACGTTTTAGCGTGCATGACTTGCTCTCCAAATTATATACGCAGCCGATTCTTGGCGTCAATTAGCTTCACCGATGTCTCCGCCCATGAAATTAAAAGAGTCCCGTAGAGCGGCTTTACAGCCAGCTCTCGGGACTTTTATCTAAAGGTAATAGAAACCGGAATTAATTCAACAAACTATTTACCAAGCTGATGAATCGGGTGTCCAAGCGCACCTTCAGCGGCATCCATGATCATTTCTGTCAATGTTGGATGTGCGTGAATTGTGAGTGCGATATCTTCCAGATTAGCGCCCATCTCAACCGCTAGAGCAAGCTCACCGATCAAGTTAGAAGCTTCTGGACCTACGATTTGACCACCAAGCAACTGGCCTGTTTCTTTGTCGCCAACAAGCTTCACGAAGCCTTGAGCCGCATTCAAAGAGTTAGCACGTCCGTTAGCCGCGTAAGGGAATTTACCAATGGTAACATTGATTCCTTGCGCTTTTGCTTCCGTTTCGCTTAGACCTACACCTGCAATCTCCGGATCGGAGAAAACAACGGCAGGCATTGCTTTGTAATCTACGATGCTTGCGTGACCAGCAATCGCTTCAGCCGCCACTTTCGCTTCGTAAGAAGCTTTGTGCGCCAAGGAAAGACCAGGAACAACATCACCAATTGCGAAAATGTGAGGAATGCTTGTTCTACCTTGGTTATCGACTTCGATTAGGCCGCGATCTGTCATTTTCAAGTTAATCAGGTCTAGACCAAGCTCGCCATCTGTATTCGGACGACGACCTACAGTTACAAGAACGTAATCTGCAGTAACTTGTTTTTCTTCGCCTTTCACTGTGAACGTAACAGTTACATCGTTGTCTGTTTTTGTGCAGGATTGCGCTAACGCTTCGGTATGAACCTCAACGCCAACTTTCTCTAAGTTCTTAGCAACCAGCTTCGTCAATTCTTTCTCGAAGCCTGGAAGCACGTGATCAGAGCCTTCCAACACAGTTACTTTCGTACCGAATTTTGCGTATGTTTGACCAAGCTCGATACCGATATAGCCGCCGCCGATGACGATCATGCTTTTCGGAATTTCAGGCAAGTTCAACGCTTCTGTCGAAGAAATGATTCTTCCGCCGTAAGGGAAAGCTTTCAACTCGATCGGACGGGAACCCGTTGCGATAATACAGTTTTTGAAGCGGTAACGCGGTGCTTCTGCATCATTGAACACACGTGCTTCGTGCTCGTTGATGAACATCGCTTCACCTTGGAAGGTTTGGATCTTGTTGCCTTTGAGCAAGCCGCTTACGCCGCCTGTTTGTTTGGCAACAATGCTGTTTTTCCAAGCTTGTACTTTTGCAAAGTCCACTTTCACGTTCTCAACGGAAATACCTATGCTATCCGCATGCTGAGCATGTTCATATGTGTGTGCTGCGGAAATCAAAGCTTTGGATGGGATACAGCCGCGGTTCAAACACACGCCGCCCCAAGCTTCTTTATCGACAATAAGAACGCTTTGGCCTAGTTGAGCAGCCCGAATGGCGGCAACGTAACCGCCAGGGCCTGCACCGATGACCAACAAATCTATATCTAAAGAAGCATCTCCTACAACCATGTTGTTACACCTCCAAGACGAGAAGCTCTGGATCAGCCAGAAGCTGTTTGATGTAGTTCAAGAAGCTTTGTGCTGTCGCTCCATCGACGATACGGTGATCGAAGCTCAAGGAAAGCGCCATTACGTGTGCGGCAACGATTTGTCCGTTTTTCACAACAGGCTTCTCCGTGATACGGCCTGCACCTAGGATCGCAACTTCTGGGAAGTTGATTACCGGTGTGAAGAACATACCGCCAACGGAACCGATGTTTGTGATGGAGATCGTGCTGCCTTTCAACTCATTCGCCGCCAATTTGCCATCGCGTCCGCGAAGCGCCAAATCTTTGATCGAAGAAGCGATCGACCATACGTTTTTACGGTCAGCGTCATGGATAACTGGAACGAGCAAGCCGTTCTCTGTATCTGTTGCGATCCCGATGTTGTAGTACTTTTTGTAGACGATTTCTTGCTTCTCTTCGTCGATCATGGCGTTCATGACCGGGAATTGACGGCAAGCTGCTACCAATGCTTTCACGATGAAAGGAAGGTACGTCAATTTCACGCCTTTTTTCTCTGCGAGCGGCTTCGTACGCTCGCGAAGAGCGACAAGTGCCGACACGTCGATCTCATCCATCAATGTCACGTGCGGAGCCGTGTACACGGATTTAACCATCGCGTTCGCGATGATTTTACGGATGCCTTTGAACGGAATCCGTTCTTCGACGCGATCGCCAACGACAACCTGCTGTGCTGCGGCTGCAGGTGCGTCATCAGTGCCAGCTGCTGCTGGAGCAGCTGCCTCTACTGCTGCTGGAGCAGCTGCGCTAGCTCCTGTAAAGCCTAGCACGTCCTCGCGTGTTACGCGGCCGTGCTTCCCTGTAGGCGTCACCTCTGCGAGTGTGATGCCTTTCTCTCTTGCCAGCTTGCGTACGCTAGGCGTCGCAAGCACTTCGCGGCCTGCGCCACCCGTTGGCGCGGACACTGCTGGAGCTGCGGCCACAGGCGCAGCTACCGCTACTGCTGCTGGCGCTGCAGCAGGTGGTGTTGCTACAGCCACGGCTGGTGCAGCGTGGCTGGATCCGTGATGCATGGAAGCAGCAGGCATCTCGCCTGTGACTTCAATCGTCATCACGAGCTCACCGATCGTGCACACTTGTCCGTCTTTGACAGCAACGCTGACGATCTTGCCTTCTACAGGACAAGGAACTTCAACGACTGCTTTATCGTTCTGTACTTCCATAAGAATCGTTTCGTCAGTAACGGTGTCCCCCGCTTTAACTAACATTTTCACGATCTCGCCTTCATGTATGCCTTCACCAAGCTCTGGGAACTTGTATTCAAACAATGCCACGTGTACGACCTCCTGTTACCTTCGACTGGGTGAATTAAAATTCAAGAACTTTCTTAATACCAGCAATAACACTAGCTGGACTTGGTAACCAAGCGTCTTCGATTTGTGCGAACGGATAAACGGTATCTGGCGGAGCAATACGCAGAACCGGCGCTTCCAAGTGAAGAATCGCTTTTTCGTTAATTTGAGCAATAACCTCTGCAGCTACACCAGATGTTTTTTGCGCTTCTTGAACGATAATCGCGCGATTTGTTTTTTTAATGGAAGTTACAATTGTATCGATATCCAAAGGAAGAAGTGTACGAAGGTCGATAACTTCGACTTTCACGCCTTCTGTTTTTTCAATTTCTTCAGCAGCCTTCATGGATGTGTGAACCATGGCGCCGTAAGTAATGATCGTAACGTCTGAACCTTCTTTAACCACATTCGCTTTACCCAGTTCAACGGTGTATTCACCTTCTGGTACTTCGCCGCGGAATGCACGGTATAAGTTCAAATGCTCCATGAAGAAAACAGGGTCATTATCGCGAATAGCTGCAATTAGAAGCCCTTTTGCATCGTAAGGGTTGGAAGGAACAACGACTTTAATACCTGGTGTTTGAACAAGTAGACCTTCTAGTGCATCGGTATGAAGCTCAGCCGCTTTAACACCACCACCGAATGGTGTACGGAATACGATTGGAGAGTTGTAACGACCGCCAGAACGGTAACGCATACGAGCCGCTTGCACGCAAATTTGGTCAAGTGCTTCGTAAATGAAACCTACGAATTGGATCTCAGCGATTGGGCGGAAGCCTTGTACGCCTAAACCAACCGCAAGTCCGCCGATTGCGGACTCAGCAAGAGGCGTATCGAATACGCGCTCTTCGCCGAATTCTTTTTGCAAACCTTCTGTCGCACGGAACACGCCACCAACATTACCAACGTCTTCACCGAACAAAATAACATTAGGATCTCTTTCTAATTCTACGCGCATCGCGTCTTTTATCGCTTGAATCATTGTCATTTGTGCCATGACTACTCTGTGCCTCCTAAATGTTTTCGTAAGAAAACTCGCTCCGTAAGCATAATCTTAGTTAAAACTTGTTTCGAACGCTTACTCCTATTTAAACAATTCTTTTTGTTCTTCCAAATGGGAAGGTGTCACTTCGAACATGGAGTCGATCAAACCAGCGACTGTCATTTTCTCTGTTTCTTCCGCTTTTTTGATGTGCTCAGCAACAGTAGCTTTCGCTTCTTCCTTCACTGCAGCTTCTTCTTCTTCGCTCCAAAGACCTTTTTTCGTCAAGAACAAACGCATACGTGTAAGCGGATCTCTTGGTTCCCAATTGGACTCTTCATCTTTCGTACGGTATTTCGTTGTATCATCCGCCAAGGAATGCGGACGGAAACGGTATGTCAAAGCCTCGATCAACGTAGCGCCTTCGCCTCTGCGTCCTCTTTCAGCAGCTTCCGTAACTGCTTGAACAACAGCAAGTACGTCCATGCCGTCTACTTGCACGCCTTTGATACCTGCAGCAACGGATTTATGTGCAACAGAAAGTGCTGCTGTTTGTTTCGAATAAGGTGTAGTAATCGCGTAACCATTGTTTTGTACAAAGTAAATGACAGGCAGCTTAAATGCCCCTGCAAAGTTCATACCTTCATAGAAATCGCCTTCAGAGCTTCCACCATCACCAGTGTACGTAATCGCTACACGCGGTTGGTTACGTTTTTTGAAAGCCATCGCCACGCCTGTTGCGTGAAGAATTTGTGCGCCGATAATAATTTGCGGCATAAGTACATGCACATCTTGCGGAATTTGTCCGCCATGTTGATGACCGCGGGAATACAAGAATGCTTGATATAGCGGAAGACCGTGCCATACCAATTGCGGCATATCGCGGTAACCTGGGCAGATGAAATCATCTTTATTTAGGGCAAATTCGCTGCCAATCATGGATGCTTCTTGACCAGAAACTGGTGCGTAGAAACCAAGACGACCTTGACGACCTAAATTAACTGCTCTTTCATCCCATACGCGTGTAAATACCATTCTTCTCATTAATTCTTTTAATTGTTCATCGCTAAGCTTAGGCATTTTATCGGGATTAACGACAGTGCCGTCTGGAGCAAGAACCTGCAATGGCTCAACCTTTTCTGTGGTCACTTCATAATTTGCTTGGCTGACAAGTGGCTTACTCATACCATTTCACCTCTTATATGATTTTGGTGCCTACTATCTGGACTTCTGTTATAGTATTATTATAATCCTGTTTTGGTGAATTGTACACCAGCAACCACGGGGTATCTCACCTTTTTTACTGTCAGTGAATAGTACAGTTTAACAAATTATATAATACAGTTTAGAAGGAAACAATAACTGCTATAATACACCTATCCCTACGATGAAGGAGATCCACGATGTCAGATGACTCCCGTTTGTACAAGCGTACTATTGTGAAAGATGAAATAACCTCGAGCCTGCTAGGAGAAAATCGTCCCCTGCGGATCTATCTCCCCCCTGGCTATAACGAGTTGCTCTCCTATCCGGTTATTTACTGTCAGGATGGTGAACAGTTCTTTAATTTCGGCCGAATTGCTACAACCCTTACACGGTTAATCCTAGATGAGGATCTGGAACCTGCCATTGTTGTAGGTGTCGACGTGAATACTGCCAATCGGACGTCTGAATACGCGCCTGAAGGGGAGCGTCATGATGCCTACTGTCAATTCTTCGCAGATGAGCTTCTCCCTTATGTAGAAAGTCGTTATCCAGTCCGCACGGAGCGAACAGAACGCATCCTTGCAGGCGATTCGCTTGGTGGCACAGTTTCCTTGCATCTCGCCTTAGATTATCCTAGCCTTTTTTGCCGAGTTATATCCTTGTCAGGCGCATTTTTCGACATTACTCGCGAAAGAATCAAGCAAGAGGACGACTTATCTTGGCTAGAGATTTACATGTTGATAGGAACAGATGAAACAGATGTTACAACCGAACGCGGTACCTTCGATTTCGTCCGTGAGAACAGACTGACACACACTTTTTTACAAGACAAAAATGCCACGCTTCACTATATAGAGAAACCTGGCAAGCATATATGGGGCTTCTGGCAAGTTGAACTGCCAGCCGCGCTTCATTATTTTTTAGGGTGAGATCGCATAGCGTTCCTTCATCAAAGCGATCATGTCATGTACCTGGGATTCAGTGGGATATCCGGCGATTTCTTCAGCCTGGCTAAACTGAATCCCTGAGCTGCCCATCACCTGTCGCAACTGTTCCACAAACTGTTCCGCTGATATCGGCAGGTGTAAGCACTCCGCTAAGCTCGACATACTCTCCTGCACGACAATGGGATAATCCTGCTTGGTTGCTGAAACTGCTGCCCTCTCGTAAAAACTATGAGCTAATGCAGCTTTCTCCTCGCCGCGGCCTTCTACGATTAGGAAAGCTTGTACTGAAATAGCAAGTTGCTGTCTGCGCTGTGCAATCCCGCAAAATTTACGTCCACCAATGCTCAGATCAAATTCTCCTGGGCAAAATGAGCCCATGATTTCCCCTTGATCGATGCGATCCGTTAAAGAAGCCATTCCATGTCTAATCAAGTCCACCATAAGTTCGAAATCTTTACGATGCTCCATATCTCCGGCTTCTTTCGGGAGGAGCAAGGAAATATTAACGACTCCTACGTCTAAAGGTACAGCCGCGCCGCCAGAGTTACGTACAGCAGTATCGTAACCTTGACTTCGCAGCCATTCATCTGCTTGCGCTGCGCTTGGGAGCCTGCTATCTCTTAGCCCCATGACGAACGCACGCGGGTGCCGCCAAATATGTAGAATGGGCGGAGTTCCATGCCCAATAGCACGGCATAATAGTTCCTCTAAGGCAAATGCATATAAAATCGGTTTAGGTTCTGTGTCATTTGAACGATCTAGAATTCGTAGAGATGAAGGCAGTTGGGTCGCCATAATGTTAGGTCTCCTGAGTTTAGTATGTGTGGGCAGCATGGGCAGCCAAATAGGCTTAACTTCCATCATACCTTTTATTTACTGTTTGACAACCCTTGGCTCGCCAAAATGTCCATGATCCCTTTAAATAAAGGAATAGCTTTATTACTTTCAGCTGGATCCGTATTTTTGATGACAACAGATACCGCATACTGAGGAGCATCCACAGGGCCATAGCCAATGAACCATTGATTCACTTTCTCTTGGTTCCCATTTTGAATTTGTGCTGTTCCCGACTTACCTGCTAGCTTCCACCTGGCACTTTGCAGACTTTGACCTGTACCTTCTGTGACTACCTCCCTCATCCAACTAAGGAGTGTCCGACTCGTTGCAGCCGATATTTTGCCATCATCTGAAGCTAAAGCTTTAACAGGAAATGACTCCATCTCTCGTCCCGTTTGATAGCGTATCTCTTGCACAACTCGAGGTGTGAAGCCCTTACCTCCATTTAACAAAGTCACGACCATATTGGACGCCTGTAATGGGGTCATCCTGACATCCCTTTGTCCAATTGCCGTTTGCATCAGAACACCCTCATCATTCTCAGGCGTATGCGCAGCAAATAATTGCCCTGTCTCCTCGGAATCAAATTGTTCAAAAACATCCCTCATGTCGGTTTTCCCTGTCCAACCAACTTCATTCAAGACACCTAGTTTATTCGCATATTTTTCTAATTGAGCCGCTGTCAGACGCTGCATGACGTTCGCAAATACAATATTACACGATTGCGCATAACCCTCCTCTAAGGTTAAGGGTCCGTGCCCGTCTTTCCTCCAGCAAGTAAAGCCATACTTGCCAAGCGCGCCTTCACAATTAAAGGTTTCCGTAGGAGTAACGACCTTTTCATCCAATGCAGCAGCCGCTACAATGGTTTTGAAAATCGAGCCAGGTGCTGTCGCTTTAAGTGCATAATTACTCCAATTATTACTGGCCAGATCCACTTGTAAGGGATCATAATTCGGCCGACTTGCCATGGCAATCACATCCCCATGTGCGGCTTCTTGCACAACTGCCGCTCCTTCGCGAATACCTAGCTTATCCATTAAGGCTTCTATTTGCTGTTGTACGCGGCCATCCAAGGTCGTGATTAACTTTACAGGGTAGAAAGAGTTATCCGGAGCAATCATCCGAGCATCCAAACCAGCTAGGGGTCTTTTCCCTGCATCTGTAAAGTATGAAATCGAGGTTTCACCTACACCCCGAAGCCAAGTGTCGAACGACTTCTCCAATCCAGCTCCTCCAATTTTGGACGTAAGCGCAACTCTTCCTTTTTCCAAATCCGAGCTGTATATTTGCATCACACGATCTGGATTTTGCCCAATAAAGCCAACCAACTGCCGTGCCGTCATACCTGTTGGATAGCGGTCCTCCATTTCTACAACCTTTACATTCGGTAAGTTTAGTCCATCAATCCCTTTCACTTGTGCATCACTTAGAAAAAGTGCCTTCCCACCATTTTGCGTCCCCCATACTTGAGGTTCTTTTAAATTACGAGTAAATGAAACCCAGCTTTCTTTATTCGTCTGCAAAATACGTGCTAGTTGATTCACTTCCTGCTGATTCATCGCGAATTCATTGTTGATCGGGAAGGCAACTAACGCTTTCACGATTTTACCMGTCAATGGCTGGAGATTCCGATCTACAATCTCGCCTCTCCCGCTTTCTAATACAAGCGCGCGTTGTCGTTGTATCACGGAATTTTTCACCAGATTAATCCCTCGAGATGAATAACTTTCCGCGGCAGCGATTTGAATCCAGAATAACTTGCCTAAAATACTTACAAATAATAGCAGAATCAGAAAGAGCATCAGAAACATACGTCTTTTTTCATTCGCTGATAATTGATTATTTCTCATTGTACGAACCCCTTTGACATCCAGCATGACCGTATCTGTTTCCAGTATCGGCATTCAGGCATCACGTCAAACTGATTCAGCTAGGCAAAATGAGAAAACTTCTATCGAGGCCATTCAACGATGAGCGACCGCGTTTAGATGTAAGTTTTATCGCCAAATAGAAAGACGTTATCGGAAACCGAAAACTCATACTTTCTAATGTGGTGAGAAAAAATCCACCCTCCAAATGGAGAGTGGATGTGGGTCTTTGGCATTATACTTCGAATTTGGATAATGTATCCGTAAGTGATTTGGACAGTAAATCCAGCTTGTCCGACAATTTCACCAAACCATCACTAATGCTCAGCTGTTCGGAGCTAAGGGAAGCAACTTCCTCGGAAGTAGCCAGTGATTCCTCAGCAACTGCACTTACATTCGTCATTGCATCA
Source organism: Paenibacillus sp. P4_A9 (assembly GCF_056402415.1). Lineage (NCBI taxonomy): Bacteria > Bacillati > Bacillota > Bacilli > Caryophanales > Paenibacillaceae > Paenibacillus > Paenibacillus sp. P4_A9. The sequence goes on along the minus strand of NZ_JBFUHL010000005.1, from coordinate 38,877 downwards.
GACAGAACCACTTGTGATTGTTCTAGCGTAGAAATGGAATCGCTAACGGTGCTCAACTGAACAATAAAGCCACCCATATGATTCGTTACTTGTTTGAAAATCGTATCGGCCTCTTTTACAGCCATAATTTGCTCTTGGAAAATTGGGGTTGCGGTCGAAAGCACCTTAACCGTTTCATCGATTTCTCGTTGAATCGTTTCTGTAATTTGACCTACCACGTCAATGGATTGTTTCGATTGATCAGCTAGCTTACGAATCTCATCCGCTACGACCATGAAGCCTTTGCCGGCTGCACCTGCACGTGCTGCTTCAATCGTCGCATTCAAGGAGAGGATGTTCGTTTGCTTCGTCATGTTATTCAATACATCTAGAATTTTACGAATGGAACGTGTACTTTCTTTCAAACGATCTACTTTATCAACCATAGAACGAATCATTTCTTCCGTCAGGTTCGTTTTGGAAATGAGCTCTGACATATATTTCGTTCCAAGTTCACTTGAGGTTTGTACATCGGCTGCCGCAGTTCCCATCTCAAGATTGGCTACAATTACTTGCTTCATTTGAAGGCCGATATGGTGCGTTAGCTCGTTGCCCTTCTCAGACTCTGTCGCCAAACCGCCTGCTCCATTGGAAATCTCGTCAGTCGCAACGGCAATTTCTCTTGCCGCTGTAGCTGTCACTTTGGAGGAATTGGTCAATTCTTGCGCAGTTTCAAAAACCGCCTGAGCAGATGTACTCGTTTGCTGTACAAGTGTCGTAATCTGCTGCATCATCACGTCGAAGCTTGCTCCCAGCTGCCCAATTTCATCCTGAGACTTATAATTGGCACGAACGGTTAGCTTACCTTTGGCGCCTTGCTGCATTAGGTTGCGTAGATTAATGAGCGGACTTCCAATCATTCTAGCTACGATAATACCGATGATGACCGCTGCGATCGCCGCAAACAATGCGATAAGGAGCGTGTAATTAAAAATCTTCTTCGCGTCTTTAACAAGTGAACTTACTGGAATATCACCAACCAAGTTCCAACCTGATACGGCTGACTTATAGAAAGCAACCAAGTGATCATCTTTGGTGATAAATGAACCATGTTCTTCTTCAAGTTGTTCCTTCGTGAGTTGGACGGATGCATCCTTCCCAATCAAATTCATATCTTTTAGCGCAATATTCTTATTCCCCGCAGTTGTAATAATGACATTACTGTCATCCCCTAGTGACATTCCGCTTAATTCTTTGGTCAAAATGTCTGTACTAAGCTCTAGAACTAGAACGGCTGTTGATGAGTTCGTCAACGTATTACGCATCAGACGGCTGATCGCAAACGTATTCGCGGAGCTGCTAGAGTAACCTTTGGCTTGACTATCCAGCCATGTCACCTTGCCACCGTTTTCAACGGTACGTTTAAACCACTCTGTTTCATTCGTTTTTTCAGATAATGAACTACCACCAGAACCTGTAATAACAATAAGTTTACCATCCGGACGATACAGATGAAGCGTTTTAATCGACTTGTTCGAGAAGGTTACTACGTTTAATTTCTCAGTTAATTGACGTGTATTATCAAGTGCTTCATAGGAAGATGGCTCTAATTTAGGAACCTTATCCAGCAGCTCTTGCAGCTCTTTATTAAGCATAATTTGCAGGGATACATCATCAAAGGTTTGATAAAGGAAATCTAATTTCTGACCTGCTTGTGTAACTGTTTGTAAACTGGATTCGGATACCTTGTTTTTAATAACACTTTTGGAGACTGAATACGAGATCATACCTACCGTAAGAACGAAAAACAAAATACTAATAAAAAACATCAGAAATAACTTCATACCAACTGATTTCACTGGACTTCCGAGCTTCATGTTGTTCGGACCTTTGAATGCATATGTACCATTTGGTGAAGCTGACCCACCTGCTGTGTCAACATTTCGATCCCTTCGGACTTGACCAGTTGCTTGAACTACTTTGTTTAAAGTGGAGCGGATACCTTGAAGTTTTTTTGTCATTTCGTTCACCACCATTAGTTTCTAATTAACCTTTTCTTACCTACGGATTTAATGAAAAGGTTTACATTCTTTGTTAAAGATGAATTTCGACATTCATTTCCAATATCCTCTATAATACGATCTAAAAGAATAAAAAAAATGAAGCTTTCTCCAATATAACCTACACTGGAGAAAGCTTCCATGGTACTATTTGCCTGTTTTTTTTCGCATCATATCCCACTTTTTTACAGGATGCTCTGTTTTTAGCTGAACCAGTTGTAACGGATGTCTTGCTGCGGTCAATTCTTGACCTGCTTCATCTTGAATTACGTCAACTGTTTGCTTAAAATGCGTACCCTCTGGGCCAAAAAATTCAATCTCTTGGCCTGGCTTGAAATGATTTCTTTGCTGAATAAGGGCAACACCTGTTTCTGCGTTATACCCCATGACCAAGCCTACAAAATCGAAACCAATGACCTTATCCTCTGGTTCGAAAATATGATCCTCATGGCCAGGTGCCTCATAAAAGAATCCATCATTCAAGGGTCGATTCGCTGCTTTATGAATTTCATCCTGCCACACAGGATTGAGTACGAAATGCGCTGGGTCCTCGAAATAAGCGTCAATCGCTTGACGATAGGCATTCACGACCGTTGCCACATAATGAATACTCTTCATTCTTCCTTCGATCTTGAAGCTATCTACACCCGATTCAATCATATCCGCAATGTGATCAATCATACTTAAATCCTTCGACCCCATGGTAAAAGCATCGTCATCCTCTGCAAACATAGGGAAATCCGTCGCCAAAGGAGCATCAAGCGGCTGATCCTTTGTGAATAGATCATATTTCCATCGACACGATTGTGAGCAGCCGCCGCGGTTCGAATCGCGATCCGTAAAGTGATTGGATAAGACACATCGACCCGAATACGAGCTGCACATAGCGCCATGAATAAAAGCTTCAATTTCGACATCCACATGCGCCTTGATTTCATCGATTTCCTGCATGCTAACCTCGCGTGCCAATACGACACGCTCAATTCCTTGATCTTTCCAGAACTGAACGGTTTGCCAATTCATCACCGATTGCTGCGTACTTACGTGAACTTCAAGCTCAGGGGCAACACGTCTGCAAGTCTCCATAATAATGGGATCAGCAGCAATGATAGCCGATATACCCACCTCCTGCAGCCCTCGCAAGTACTCATCCAAGCCTTCGATATCCTCATTATGAGCGTAGATATTCGTTGCCACAAATACTTTGGCGCCATATTGCTTCGCAAATTCGACCCCTTCACGCATTTCTTCTTTGGAGAAATTGTCAGCGTTGGAACGCAATCCATATTTCTGACCACCGATATATACAGCATCTGCGCCATAATGGATCGCAAATTTCAGCTTCTCTAAATTTCCTGCTGGAGCTAACAGCTCTGGCTTATCAAGTCTTACTCGCTTACCCCTGGCTCGTGCTTCTACGGCTGTAGTCATCTGGGAGAGCACCTTCTTTCTTGAATCAATATACCTGTTCTTTATAGAAAAATCCGAAACTCAGCTCACGCTCAGGATCCTGCAGCGCCACAATCGCATCTAACCATTCCTGCTGGAACTCGTAGCCCTCAGGATTAGCAATATAAGCGTCAATCGCCGCGCGATAGCTTTTAACAACTGTTTCGTTATATTCAGGGGATTTGAGCAACCCTTCAATTTTCAAGCTGTCGATATGCCCATCGATCAACTCTGGTAAATTTTCCAGCATACAGAAGTCTTCGGAGCTCATAATGTGTGTACCATTGCGATCCTCGTAGACGGGATAGCGTTGATCGCGGCGCTCGTGTTCGATAAGGAATAGTCCCCGTTCTTTCGACCGGTCCTCTTCCACCTTATTCCCCTGATGTGCCATGTAGTTTTTGACTAGCTCGCGCTTGGAATGATAAATATTCGTAATCCCATGCACTTGTACTTCTACAGCAATCTCTGAATTCGCTTTAAAATCAATCACTTGCTCCATGTTCAGCTCTCTCGCTAGTACAACACGGACTGCGCCTTGCTTCCCCCAATAATTCGCTGTTGCATAATTCGTCGAGGTCATTTCAGCATTCCAGTGCAGCGGCAACGACTCGGGTAACTGACGAACTGTCATGACGACAGCTGGATCTCCAAAAATGATAGCGTCTACGCCATAAGACTTTAAGGCAGCTAAGTACTCCTTCAAACCTTCAAGTGTTTGATTATCCAAAATATTGTTGACCGCTACGTATACTTTCGCATTACGTCCATGGGCCCAAGCGACTGCTTCTCCGATCTCGTTCAGCTTCACTTCGCCAGGCAATCGAAGCCCGTAGCGATCTTCCCCTATAATAACTGCATCCGCACCCGCAAGAATCATTTGTTTCAACTCAGCAATCGAACCGCAGCTGATGACTAATTCTGGTTTATTCACGTCATGCTTACCTACCTTCTGTCAGCTTAATTCGTGGCCTTTTTACTATTTGCAATATTCTTCTTGTGCTCTTCAAATGTTTCTGCAAACAAATGACCCATGGTTCCATCCTTTTTGGTGACATAGAACACATATTTTGTTTCTTCCGGATAGATCGCCGCCTTAATCGAGGCTAGACTTGGGCTTGCAATCGGACCAGGTGGCAATCCTGTATTCAAATACGTATTATACGGACTTTGGATCTGAAGATCCTTTTCCAATAAACGATCCTTCGACTTATCAAATAAATACTGTACCGTCGCATCGATCTGAAGAGGCATGTTCATTTTCAAACGGTTCACAATGACACCTGAAACGAGTGCACGTTCACTATCGATAACAACCTCTCGTTCGATCAACGAAGCAATGGTCAGCATTTCGTGAATGCTGAGATTACGTGCTTTCAACTTGTCCTTCCAATCCGTCGGAAGTGTCGTGAGTTTTTTGTCTAGTTGAACTAACGAACGCTCAACAAAATCCTTCTCCGTAGAACCTTTCTTAAATTCATACGTTTCAGGGAATATATACCCCTCTAGTCGATGCCTTACATTTTTACTGTCTGGAATCGAAGCGGTTGTCTCATTTTTAAAGCCCGCAGGGTCATCAACCAGCCCCAGAAACGTCTCTTTCTTCCAAGTGCTCTGTTCACTCATTTTGGCAGCGATTTGGTCGATGGTGTAACCTTCAGGAATCGTGATACGAATCATTTCTTCCTTCACAACATCTCCCTTGTTGAGCTTATCAATCAGTTCTACAAACGTCATGCCCGGCTTCATCGCATACTCGCCGGCTTGAAATTTGGAGCCTTGCTTTTTGTATTTTAAATAATAAGTGAAAATGGAAGAATTCTTAATGAGTCCCTTTTCTTTCAATTCATCTGCAATCTGTATCGAGCTGGATCCTTGCGGAATGGATACGCGGACCTCCTGATCTGAAACCTCAACCGGCAGAAGCGCATTAGCGATAAACAAACCTATACCACATGCCGTACCTAGAACAAGCAGCACAACGATACTTATAATAAGCAATACCCATTTCAGCACACTTCGCTTAGGCTTCTGTGATTCTTCGTGTTCATTATCCATATTCACAACGCTTCTATTCCCCCTAAGAATGTCAATCGTTAAGCCTTTGGCTGTAGGTTACCTTAGTATCATTAACCATATGCACAACAAAACCGAGCGGATGTACTCCGCTCGGTTATCTTCTTCTCACAAGTCGTCCTGCTCCGGAAAAACCATCTCGTCGTATAGCTCCGAAACCGTTTCCCACTCATCGTCATCGTCAATGGTAACTAGTTCGTATTCACCGTCATCATTCGAGATAACACGAAAAAGGGCAACTTCTTCTTCCTTCTTCAGGGCATCGGATTGCATAACAGCGTACGTTTGGTTCTMATAGACGAATTCTTTCAGAAGATGATATACCGTCGACTCACTTTGGTCGTCAGACAACAGGATATCATCCCCGTAAGTATTGCGCAATACATCAGAAGGTGTTGTCAAACTCATGCTTCTTCTTCCTCATCGAACTCCGCCATTAAGGTGTTGAATGTTTCCTCAACAATGTTCCACTCTTCTTCGTCGTCAATGGTGAAGAGCTTCAAGTCTTCGCCATCGTCGTCTTCTTCATAACGGAAGGCATAGACTTCATCGGATTCTTCGTCTGAGCCATCCGTAGGCACAACCATCATATATTTCTTATCTGAACCGTCCACTTCGAATTTCATGATAACCTCGAACTCTTCTTCGTTGCCTTCATCGTCCGGGATGTAAATGATTTCTGGTTCTTCTTCACGCAATTCTTCTTTGGACATGTTCATTCACCTCTTCATATTGGCATCCATGTAACCTTGCAGAATGAGTTGTGCTGCCATCTTATCAATGACTAGCTTCCGTTTCTTCCGGCTTACGTCCGCTTCAAGAAGCGTCCGTGTTGCGGCTACGGTTGTTAATCGCTCATCCCATAGGTTTACTGGTACACTGATCTTTTGTTTTAATTCTTCTGAAAAAGCGATCGCAATCTCGCCGCGGGGACCAATCGTATTGTTCATATTCTTGGGCAGCCCGACAACAACCTGCGATACGCCATATTCATTAACAATCTGTATAAGCCGTTCAATGTCTTCTCCCGGCTTATTACGGCGAATCACTTCAAGCCCTTGAGCCGTCCATCCAAGCTCATCGCTTAATGCGACACCAATAGTTTTATCCCCATAATCCAAGCCCATCCATCTCATGCTGGTTCTCTTTTCTACTATTTGTGTTGACCCAGATAAGCACGAACTAATTCTTCAATCAGTTCATCCCGTTCCCGTTTACGAATGAGGCTTCTCGCATTATTGTGTCGCGGAATGTAGGCAGGATCCCCCGAAAGTAAGTAACCAACAATTTGGTTAATCGGATTATACCCTTTTTCCTGAAGAGCATCATACACCGCCAGCAACACATCCTTCGGCGAAGTTTCGATCTCTTCCGCCTTCACATTGAACTTCATTGTTTTGTCCATGGAACTCATCAGGAGCACCCCATTTCCTTGTGACMTTTGTTAAATAAATGAAAATAACTTGCGTTATACATGTGATATATTCTCTATGGTTTTAAAAATTCCTGTCCAGTAGAAAAATAATTATACGAATTGGGAAAGGAGCCCCTCGACACTTGCTAAAGCAGCTTGCAGTTTGGATGCATCCTTACCGCCAGCCTGCGCCATATCTGGACGACCGCCACCGCTTCCGCCAACGGCCTGAGCGACTTCTTTAATGATTTTACCCGCATGGAAGCCTTTAGCAACAAGATCAGGCGTTACAGCCGCAACAAGATTAACTTTATCTTCTGTGGCAGCGCCAAGAACGATAACAGCCGAGCCCAACTTCCCTTTCATCTCATCAACAATGTTACGAAGAGAATCCATATCAGCAGCATTGACCTGCGCAGCTAGAACGGAAACACCCGCAGCTTGCTTCACTTGATCTGTAAGAGAACCTGCTTCAATACGACCGAGCTTACCTCGCAGTGACTCATTCTCGCGTGCTAATTCTTTCAATTGCAGCAAGGTAGCATCTACACGCTTCGGAACATCCTGGATGTTCGATTTAAGCAAGCCAGCCGCTTCTTTCAACAATTGTAATTGTCCATCTAAATATTCGTAAGCGCTGCGCCCTGAAACGGCTTCAATCCGGCGCACACCAGAGCCGATACCTGATTCGCTCACGATTTTGAACAAACCGATTTGGCCTGTATTTTGAACATGACAGCCACCGCATAGCTCTAAGGAATAGTCGCCAACTTGTACAACACGTACGATATCGCCGTACTTCTCGCCGAACAACGCCATAGCGCCCATTGCTTTCGCATCTGCGATCGCTTTGAGGGAAATATCAACATTCGTGCTATTCCAAATTTGTTGGTTCACGCGTTGCTCAACGTCCTGTAATTCTTCTGCTGTAATACTGCCGAAATGGGAGAAGTCGAACCGCAGTCGATCGGGTTCAACGAGGGATCCCGCTTGATTAACATGCGTACCTAGCACTTCTTTAAGCGCCTTATGCAGCAAGTGAGTTGCTGTATGGTTCTTAATGATATCGGTACGTGGCGCGGACGCTACAATGGCCTCTACAGACTCGCCTTTGCGAAGTACGCCAGACTCAACAATAACCTTGTGGATATGTTGTCCATGCGGCGCTTTCATGACGTCAACAACCTGCAGGGTTACTTGAGCGTTGCGAATCGTACCGTGATCGCTAACTTGACCACCGCTTTCTGCATAGAAAGGCGTACGATCTAGGACAACCTGGCAGGTCTCACCAACACCAACAAGCTCCACGAGCTCATTCTCATGAACAATCGCTTCGATATTAGCAGTAACTACCAATTCATTATATCCAACAAATTCGCTTTTAATCGTTAATTCGGAGAGCGGCCCGCCTTGAACCTTCATGCCGCCTTCTTTGTGACTAGCCGCACGAGCGCGATCACGTTGCTCTTGCATCGAGGCATCAAAGCCAGCACGATCAACCGTGAGCCCCTTCTCCGACGCAAAATCCTCCGTCAAATCGAATGGGAAGCCATACGTATCATACAGCTTAAATGCGTCCGGTCCGCTGATCTGATTCGTACCTGCTTGCTGCGTTTTCTGAACCATTTCCCCCAAAATAACCAAGCCATCGCTCAACGTCTCATGGAAACGCTCTTCTTCTGTGCGGATTACTTTCTCAATGAACTCACGTTTATCGACAACCTCTGGATAATATACGCCCATGATGTCGCCAACCGTAGGCACTAGCTTGAACAGGAACGGCTTATCCAATCCGAGCACTTTCCCGTAACGTACAGCACGACGAAGCAAGCGACGGATGACATAGCCGCGACCTTCATTGGAAGGAAGTACGCCATCACCAACAGAGAAAGCAACTGTACGGATATGATCTGCGATAACTTTAAGCGCGACGTCATGCTCATCGTTCGTATGATAAGAAACGCCTGTTAACTCACACGTTTTATCAATAATCGGTAGGAATAGATCTGTATCGAAGTTAGAATCAACATCTTGAAGAATGGAAGCAAAGCGCTCCAATCCTGCGCCTGTATCAATGTTCTTGTTCGGAAGCGGTGTGTAGCTGCCATCGGAATTGTGATTGAACTGTGTGAATACCAAGTTCCACACTTCAAGAAAGCGCTCATTTTCGCCGCCTGGCCAGCACTCTGGATCCGACAAGTCACCGTATTTATCGCCGCGATCGTAGAAAATTTCTGTACAAGGTCCGCATGGGCCCTCACCAATATCCCAGAAGTTATCTTCTTTGAGCTTATAGATACGCTCTTCGGGAATCCCGATTTGCTTGTTCCACATGTCGAAAGCTTCCTCGTCATCCTCGTGAACGGTAACCGAAATACGATTCGGATCAAACCCGATCCACTGTGGATCTGTCAAAAACTCCCATGCCCAAGGTATAACTTCTTTCTTGAAATAATCGCCAATAGAGAAGTTCCCCAGCATTTCAAAAAATGTATGGTGACGACGCGTTTTACCTACGTTTTCAATATCATTGGTACGGATACATTTCTGAGCATTCGTAATTCGTGGATTCTCAGGAATTTCACGTCCATCTAGATAAGGCTTCAACGGTGCAATCCCTGCATTAATCCACAATAAGGATGGATCGTTGTGTGGGACTAATGAAGAGCTCGGCTCAACCTTATGCCCTTTACTTGCGAAAAATTGCAACCATTTCGAACGAATTTCACTTGCTTTCATCTCTGTGAGCCTCCATATTTAGGATAAGTTTACAAACAAACAAAAAACGCCCCTGCAGCTAACAGGGACGAATCATCGCGGTACCACCCTGGTTATTGCATTCGTGTTCCCTTTGCCAATGGCAAAGAGCGAATCCAATCTCCTTGTGCGGATTTGTAACGGGTCCAACCGGTGGAGTTCATCCACGCTCCGAAACGAGCTTTGGGCCATCCTAGCACCGAAAGGTTCTTCCAGCCGATCTTCGCAGCTTTCACTGCCAAGCGGAACCTTCTCTCTGACGATGGGCTATGGCTTACTAGGTTTCATCAACGCTTTAATTCAAATATAGATAAGGCAAATTATAACTTTATGGGGGTTGGCTGTCAATATGAGGGCATTATACAGTAGAATATAGAGACTATGGAGGTGCTTCACATGGACATATCAACACTTACCTTGCTTGGCCTCATCTTCCCCATCTTCGTTTTAATCATTTACATTATGGCGAAAACACTCATCAAAAAGGAAATACCTGATAGCCGTTACAATCCCTTCGACTACATAACCGGCCAAACCCATGTGGAATTTCAAGAGCAAAAAGAACAAAAAGAAGAGGATGACAGTCAAGGCGACGATAAGGACAAACACCTAAAATAAACGCGTCTACATCGGTTTTAACTCATTTCAAAATCACAGTTGACAATGATTCTCAATAGAAGTATACTAGGTTTATTGATAATGATTTTCATTACCAAATGAGAAATTTACAACTTACAGCTTGATTATTACTCACTAATTCCGTAGTCCATTTCATGGTTTACGTATGGGCCACAACCTTTCAACCTCCTCAACCCTCGTGCAAAACCCCTTGCCCATGATCCCGCAAGTCATGGCTCAAGGGGTTTTGTGCGTCTTCTGCACGTTTACATCGATGTCTGCCTAGGTTGTTGGCTTATGAACAAAATGGATGAACACATGCTGAACGATGACTTTCATCACGGCAAAGAAAGGAACAGCCAAGATTAATCCGACTACCCCCGCTACTTCTCCACCCACGAGTAAAGCAAAGATGATAAACAACGGATGCATGTGCAGGGTTTTACCAACCACTTGGGGTGAAATCACATTCCCCTCCAGAATCTGCACGGTCAAATTGACAAGTGCGACGAACAATACCATTTTCAAAGAAACGGTTGAAGCCATTATAATGGCGGGCGCCGCTCCAAAAAAAGGACCCATATACGGGATGATATTGAAGATCGCGACGACGCTGGCAAGCAGCAAAGGGTACGGCATTCCGATCAACCAGTAGCCTAAATAAGCAAGCACCCCAATAATGAAGCACACGAGGAGTTGTCCTCGAATATAGTTACCAAGCGCCGTATCAATGTCCATAAGCAGGGAAACGGTTTTTTTGCGATGCTTCATGGGTACAATGGCTAACACCGTTTTCTCAATAATCTGGAAATCCTTTAAGATGTAGAAGGCTAGAAATGGCACGATGAAGGCAATAAACAACATATTGATCGTCGTTCCGATTTGATTCATATAATTGGCAACCGCCATGGAAATTTTCGTCTCCAGCTTACCGATGGAATGATTAAAGCCATTTCGAACACTGTCAGGCAATAGTTGATTTTGATTAAAGCCGTCGACTAGAGATTGTGCGCGCATCGCCATTTGTGGCATATGCTCATTTAATTCAGCCGCTTGCTCAATAAACATCGGGGTCATATTCATGATAATGACCGTCACCGATGTGATAAACACACTATAAATCAACAACACGGCAATGGTTCTCGGCACTTTCCGTTTATTCAGTATGGTGACAACTGGATTTAAAATATACGATATGATCACCGCTATGAAAAACGGCATGATTATTGCTTTTATGAATGTGAAAAGGTGAAATAAGATAGGTTTTATGAGCAAAAGCAAATATAAACCGAGTAAAATTAATAAGGCATAAATCAGTCCTTTAAACCATTTATTACTCGAAAAGATTTCCATGCTGCCTCCACCTCTGTCATTTGAATTCAACCTTGCCGCTCATACAGTATGTGTACAACCTGCCCAAATTAACCCTTAATTGCCACCGAAAGACAAAAAAACGCTATTCTCCAAGCGAATCATCGCTCGAAAAATAACGTTTCATAAAGTTAACTTTAGTTCACGTGCTCGTGGATATGAGAAACTTCTTCCTCAAAAAACAAATCATCCAGAGAACTTAACGTACCATCTTCCTCTACTTGATAAACGGACATTTTATCTCCGTTTACGCTGAGTTCGATAAAACAACCCCAGCAGTAAAATTGATGGGAACCGATCTTTCCAATATCTTTGGAATTACAGTTTGGACAACGCATCATGCTCACCCTATTCTTCTTTGGATACGAAGAGTTCTTCTATTTCCTGAGCGCAATGTCCAGGCACGATGATCGCATCTTCCCCTATGGTTGCCTTATCTGGCATGGGAAGCCACTTTCGCCCTTCTTTTAAATCAGAAATAAACCCTTCGGACAATTCATAACCTACTATTTGTTTTCCCCAATTCTGGTTTAAATAAACATCTTCTACCACGCCTAATTCGTGCCCTCCCACTGTAATCACCGGGAGTCCCTTTATCTTGTCGCTTCCCTCAAGAAAAGCATGGCACTCATTCTTCTGCCCAAATTCGCAAATGACACTGTCGTTCGGTATGGTTATAGCATCCTCTCCGGCTGCGACAATTCCCTCCCATGATATGTATCGTAAGGACGAGAACCAAGTCTTCGCTTCGAGCACGATGCCGCTTATGTTCCACGTTGGGTCAATCAATAAATCCTTTACTTCACCAACTTGCTTACCCGACTCAACGGTTAACACGGGAAGTCCTATTAATTCCTGCGCTCTGCGCAAACGTAACGCCTCCTAGAACCACCCAGTACTACTTATTACGCAACCGATGGATAATAGTTGCAACTTTATGGGCAGCCGTTTCGATTTGTTCTTTAGAATTCCCCATTCCAAAGCTAAATCGCACCGCGGAGTGTGTCACATTTTCTGGAAGTTTCATGGCCTGTAAGACATGAGATACTTCGAGCGAGCCAGACGTGCATGCGGAGCCGCTAGCAGCAGCAACCTGATCTAAATCAAGGTTCATTAACAGCGTTTCTGTTGAGATACCAGGAAAGGAGATGTTCAAAATGTGGGGAACATTCCAAATTTTATGCCCGTTTATGATAAAACGATCACAGCCCAATTGCTGCTCTAAGATAGAAATCATGTGTTCGCGAAGCTCACTGGCCTGTGTGTAGTTGCGTTCTTGGAGCGGAAGAATGATTTCAACTGCTTTAGCAAAGCCTGCGATGGCGGGTACATTTTCAGTACCTGCACGGCGCTTGCGTTCTTGTGAGCCACCGTATACGTGAGGAAGCAATTTCGTATGCTTCGATACATAGAGGGCGCCTACACCTTTGGGTCCATACATTTTGTGAGCGGACAGACTCATGAGATCGACCGGTAAGTCAGCAAGGTTCAAAGGTAACTTCCCTAAAGCTTGCACCGCATCGACATGAAAGGGAATGCCATGCTGCCTAGCGAGCTGGCCTACTTGCTCAATCGGCTGAATGGTGCCCACTTCATTATTCACGTACATCATAGAGATTAGAGCTGTATCGGGACGAATAGCCGCTTCCACATCTTCTATTTGAATACGTCCATCTGGACCTACTGGGAGGTAGGTGACTTCAAATCCAAGGCTTTCCAATCGTTCACAGGGATGCAGTACGGCATGGTGCTCAATCGCTGTCGTCAGGATGTGCTTTTTGCCGGCTTGGTCCCCCTGCATGATCCCAAAAATCGCCATGTTATTGCTTTCCGTTCCGCCGCTTGTAAAAATAAGCTCACCAGGCAAACAGCCTAAGGACTTCGCCATGCCATCGCGGAAGCGATTCAGCGCTGTTCTTGCGGCACGCCCAAAGCTATGCGTACTGGAAGGATTACCATAATTTGCTGTATAGAAAGGCAACATAGCCTCCCATACATCAGCATGTACGGGCGTTGTTGCAGCATGATCAAGATATATGGGGTCCATGGGTCACCTTAAATGTAAAACATGTAGTTATCGTTTTTGCCTTTATCCTCGAAAGAAATCAGGTTCGCCAATGTTGTGGAGTCAAGCACTTCAGCTATGCTATCACGAATTCGAATCCACAAGTCCCGTTTGGCCGGGTCATCCTCTTCCGTAAAATCCACGGGGCTGATCGGTCCTTCAAGTACGCGAATAACCTCACCTGCAGTAACCTGCTCGGCAGATTTCGAAATAATATAGCCACCGTAGGCTCCACGAATACTTTTGACTAAACCCGCATTACGCAATGGAGCTACAAGTTGTTCAAGATAATGTTCAGAAAGCTGATGTTTTTCAGCAATACTTTTCAGTGAAGTCGGTCCTTCACCCACTCGGTTGGCCAATTCCATCATGATCGTTAAACCATAACGACCTTTTGTGGAAATTTTCAAAATTAACACCTCATTCAACATGATCTGCCATCAAGGATTCTGTATTTACCACAATAGAAAGTATAAGTTTTCGGATTCCGAAAACATCTTTCTATTTGGCGATAAAACCTACATCTAAACGCGGTCGCTCATCCCTGAATTGCCTCGATATAGGTTTTCTCATCGCTAAAACTTGAGATGCTTACCAACCTTGCTACCCACGCTTTAACACCAGGGTCGTCCCTATCTAGGTAAACAGCGTTTCCATTTTTCGCAAAAACATTCCAAAACATCCGTATATCGTATCTATGTTATCACAAAACCCTTGTATTGTGGGGGAAAAACAATGACATTCTCATGAAATATTTTAATTTTGAGCAATTGGCATGTATAATAGTAGTGTTCAAAATATACAGCTCCGCCAAAGTCTTGCAAGATGGAAAGAGGTTTACGCTATGCAAACAAAAAAACGTGTCATCCTTGGTATGTCTGGAGGTGTCGATTCATCCGTTGCCGCGCTGTTGCTTAAGGAGCAAGGGTATGAGGTTATTGGCATTTTCATGAAAAACTGGGACGATACCGACGAATTCGGTCATTGCACCGCAGAAGAAGACGCAGAGGATGTCAGACGGGTCTGTGACCAGCTGGACATTCCTTTCTATACAGTAAATTTCGAGAAGCAGTATTACGACAAAGTTTTTGCCTACTTCTTGGACGAGTACACCAAGGGACGGACACCGAACCCCGATGTCATGTGCAATCGTGAAATCAAATTTGGAGAATTGCTTCAGAAGGTGCTCGATTTAGGCGGCGACTACATTGCTACCGGACATTATGCGCAAGTGAAGGAACAAGACGGTGAATTCGTGTTGATGCGTGGAAATGACTCAAACAAGGATCAAACTTACTTCCTTAACGTCCTAAACCAGGGGCAGCTTGCAAAAGCGATGTTCCCGATCGGTCATCTGCCGAAATCCAAAGTACGTGAAATCGCTGAAGCAGCTGGCCTTGCAACGGCGAAGAAGAAAGACAGCACTGGGATTTGTTTCATTGGTGAGCGCGACTTCAAAACATTCCTCAGCCAATACCTCCCTGCACGCCCAGGCAACATGGTTGATATCCGTAACGGTGAGATCAAGGGGCGCCATGACGGGTTGATGTATTATACATTAGGCCAAAGACAAGGCCTCGGCATTGGTGGATCTGGTTCAGGTGAACCGTGGTTCGTCGTTGATAAAAACTTGGAGACGAATGAATTGCTCGTCGTTCAAGGTGAGCAGCATCCGGGGCTTTACTCCAAGGGGCTGACTGCAACCGATGTGAACTGGATTTCTTCGAAAAAGCCAGAAGGTGCTTACACATGTACAGCCAAATTCCGTTATCGCCAAGCGGATCAAGGCGTTGTGATTACGTTACAACCAGATGGCAGCTGCGAAGTTGTCTTCGATAAGCCGCAGAAAGCGGTAACACCTGGGCAATCCGTTGTCTTTTATGATGGTGAGATATGTTTAGGCGGCGGTGTGATTGATAAGGTGCATAAGTAAGGGGTACGTGTGGAGTTAAGTGCTTAATAAAAAGTGCGAAGGCAAGAAATAAATTCGAAGATTAGAGCGAAGGAGAATGTATATGGCTATGAGCGAGGTAACGATAAAAGCTGATACGTATGAAGATGTGAAGAGGCTCGTTAAGGAGATTGGTATTCTCCCCCTCTCTTCGTTCATCCCTGAGCATAATTCTCTTGAATCTTTGACCACGCACGAGCAATGGCATACGGGGTTAGAGACAGATCCTTGGTTATGGCGTGATCGCCTTCCTGGGGATGGGCTTGCTGCATATGGGCGGTTTTTTGCCAAGAAGCCGTTGTTGATAGCTTCTGAACTCTTTCCGCTGATTAAAAATTTGCTAGAAGATCCCTACTCCGTGGACGAGCGGTATTCCGATGGAGAGCTGTCCAAAGCGGCCGTAGATGTGTATCACGCTATTGCTGGGAATGAGGGCATCGATGTGAAAGCCTTACGCGCAGCGACTGATCTGAAATCAAAAGAATCGAAGGCCGAGTTCGACCGTGCTCTGATCGACTTGCAGAGTAAAGCCGACATCGTGATCGCGGGAATCAGTGAGCGACTGAATGCTAATGGCACAAAAAACGGATGGAACAGTACGTGCTATATGACGGCCTCACATTGGATGGAGCTGCATGGGATTGCGAAGAACACACTTCCAACACCTGAAGCTAAAGCTCACTTACGTACACTGCTGCAGGAGCAATTTAGTGACGCTGCTGGTAAGTATTTGGGGAAGATTTTTAAGTTATAACAGTTCCAGTGTATTGATGCGATAATGCATCATTTATCTATCATTCTTAAAAAATCGCTGAAACAGCTACATTTTGATGTATTTTTGCAACATTTAATGCTAATTCACCGAAAAAACGAGAAGAATCCTGCACTTTTGCATGATTCCTCTACCGGGGTGCCGGAGAGGCACAGGGGGAGCACAGGGGTGCTCCTTTTTTTGGCTGTTTACGGTACTCCTGAAGCTCTCAACTGATTCTGAATTAATCCGATATATCCGAATTAATAAGAGAATTCCTTCTCCAAAAATACAAATAGTCAGTTTCTATCGAACTAAATCCCCAAATTTCTTAGTTGTAAGTTGTTTAGGTCAATTTAGATTGGCTAATTCGGACTATTCAAGTAAAACTTGGGAGTATAGAAAAAATAAGTCGTTGTTTTCGGACTAATGCTCTTATTGCTGTTTTTTACCGCTCTCGAATTACGCATGTACGCCCCCACCGTCGCACACGCTACTAGTGAAAGGTGGGAGCGATACTGAGCAAAATCATAGCTTTTTTACTCATATTGGGGCTGAGCTTGGGTGTCTCATCGCCTGTACTTGCGGAAACGATCCAATTAGACAATAGCGACCGTGCGGGCAGGACTCCCGTACATGACCCCTCCTATGCGAAGTGGAGCCGTCTTGCTTTTCACGAAGCAGGTAAGGTGTATACCTTGTTGGATTACAAATATATTGGAAAGTCCAACGTGGCACCAGGTGTTACTCAGCAGCAGTTCCGATTCTGGGTCAAAAAGAATGGTGCTGAGTTTCCACTCATCGTCTCGATTCGTTATGATCCCGTTACAGATAGGCTATTCACCATCCTTATGGAACAAGAAAATAGAGGGACTCTACGGATTCTATGAATCTGTAGGTGTCCCTCTTCTTTTATGCTGATTAAGCTTCATCTTCTCTTCCGTACCTTGATTCGTTGCCGCAAAAATAACTTCATGTTGGATGTCATCCGGCAAGTATTGCTGACGAACGAAATGCCCAGGGTAGTTATGCGGATACATATACCCTTTATGTCCGAGCTTCTCCGCACCTTTGTAGTGTGTATCGCGCAGATGCAGCGGAACTTCCGCTGATTTTACACGCTCCATCAGCTCCTGTGCACGCATAATAGCGAGCGGAATAGAGTTGGACTTCGGACTCTCCACAGCGAATAAAATTGCCTGGGAAATGATGTACTTCGATTCTGGCCAGCCGATCTTATGGTAGGCGTCCATCGCCGTGACAGACTGGACCATTGCCTGCGGATTGGCGAGTCCAATATCTTCGCTGCAAGCGACGATGAGACGCCGCAGGAAGGTCATTGGATCCATGCCGAGCTTCTCAACGGCATATAAGAACCAGAACAGCGCGGCATCGCTAGAGCCGCGCACGCTCTTGTGAAAGGCGGACAAGACGTCATATTGCGTCGACTCGTCCGCTTTCACGATCGGGCGGCGGATCGACTCTTCCGCCACCTCGCGCGTGATATGAACCGTGCCGTCCGGTTCAGGTGAAGTCGTCAGTGCTGCGAGCTCCAGCGCGTTCAAGGATCGGCGGATGTCGCCATTGGCCATCTGCCCGATGTGCTCTAGCGCCTCCTCGTCTACGTGGAGGCGCATGAAGCCGAGCCCCTTCACGGGATCGGCAATGGCTCTTCGCATGGCGATGAGCGCATGCTCCGCCGTGAGCGGCTCGAGCTGAAACAACGTCGAGCGCGACAAGAGGGCCCCGTTCACATGGTGAAAGGGGTTCTCGGTGGTCGCACCGATGAAGATGAGGATGCCCTGCTCGACAGCAGGAAGCAGCGCATCCTGCCGCGAGGTATTGAAGCGATGGACTTCGTCTAGAAATAGGGTCGTTTTGCGACCGTACATCGCTTTCGTGCTTTTGGCCAGCTCAATAATCTCGCGGACATCCTTCACGGAAGCATCAACGGCGTTGAGCTTCATGAACTCACCCTGTGTGCGATTCGCGATAATGTTCGCCAGCGTTGTCTTCCCTGTTCCTGGCGGCCCGTAAAGGAGAATCGATGTGACTTGATCGGCTTCAATCGCCCGACGCAGGAGCTTGCCTTTGCCAACGATTTGCTCTTGGCCAATATATTCGTCTAGTGTCGTTGGCCGCATCCGATCAGCAAGCAGCTTGCCCCCCGGATCTTGTGATGCTGCATATGTAAACAAATCCATGGTTAGTTTCCTTTACTTGGTGTTGAAAGTAGTAATTTTCATTATACTCCGCCCCGGAGGGCATGTCATGTGTCACCATCAAATTGACATTACGCTCCTCTTTTTAATCGCAAAAAAACGGACACCCCATCATCGGGACATCCGTTTCTCTTTACAATGATTTCTTCTTCGAACCAATCTCCAGCAATTCCTTCACAGCTGCACTCACCATGATAAGACCCGCTACAGGAGGCACAAAAGAGTTGCTTGCAGGCGGCTGCTGCGCCTTACGTCTCTCTGGTGCATCCGCAGGCACGATTTGTTCCGTGACGTCTTCCCGTGGCTTCATCGGTTCTTCCATCGAGAATACGACCTTTACACCCTTCTTGATGCCCTCTTTACGTAATCTTTGGCGAATAACGCGTGCGATCGGATCCATACTTGTTTTAGAAATATCAGCAATTCTAAATTGGGTAGGATCCATTTTGTTCGCAGCACCCATACAGGAGATCATCGGGATTTTACGTTCGAGACATTGTTTAATCAGATGAATCTTGTATGAAATCGTATCACTTGCATCCAACACATAATCGATCGGATACGCGAATACTTGCTCATACGTTTCCTCTGTGTAAAACATCCTCAGGGAAATGACATCACACTCAGGATTGATCAAAAGGATACGATCCCGCATCAGATCAGCCTTGGGCTGACCTACCGTAGTCGTAAGGGCATGTATCTGGCGGTTGATATTCGTGATATCGACGACATCTTTATCGATCAGAATCAAACGTCCTACACCAGATCTCGCTAAAGCTTCCGCCGCAATGGAGCCAACGCCGCCAATACCGAGTACGACAACTGTACTATTTTTCATAATTTCAAGACCCTCAGGGCCAATGGCTAATTCTGTTCGCGAAAATTGGTGAAGCATAGGAACACTTCCTCTTCAAGGTTCTTAGGCTTTGGCAGCAGGCTGCTTAAGCGCTAAGCGAATCGACAGTTGTTCTAGTTGTTTGTCATCCACAGTTCCCGGAGCGTCTGTCAACAAGTCTGTTGCACTAGCTGTTTTCGGGAATGCGATCGTTTCTCTCAGGTTCGTACGACCTGTAATTAACATGACCAAACGGTCAAACCCAAATGCAAATCCACCGTGTGGAGGCGTGCCGTATTCAAATGCTTCCAGCAAGAAGCCGAATTTCTCAACTGATTCTTCTTTGGAGAAGCCAAGTGCTGCGAACATTTTCTCTTGTACATCACGTTGGTAAATCCGCATAGAGCCGCCGCCTACTTCATATCCGTTCAAGACAAGATCGTACGCTTGCGCACGAATTTGACCTGGATCTGTATCGAAGAAATGGATGTCATCTTCGTTCGGACGTGTGAACGGATGATGTTCTGCTACATAGCGTTTCGCTTCTTCGTCATATCCAAGTAGTGGGAAGTCTACGACCCACGCATATTTGAAGACGGAGTCATCGATAAGGCCAAGTTGACGACCAATTTTCAAACGAAGGTTACCTAGAACATCAGCAACAACCTTTTTCTTGTCAGCAGAGAATAATAGAAGATCTCCCTCTTCTGCTCCCAAACGCTCTGTCAATGCTGCGATTTCAGCCTCGTTGAAGAACTTCACGATTGGCCCTTTGAACTCGCCGTCTTTCACTTGAATCCAAGCAAGACCCTTCGCTCCGTAACGTGCTGCGAATGGTAATAGATCGTCGATTTCCTTACGACTCCAAGTACCGCACCCCTTAGCATTAAGTGCTTTCACTTGGCCACCGCCGTTTACAACGCTAGCAAAAACTTGAACGCCGGAAGTTGAAACGATATCGGATACATCTTTCAACTCAAGGTCAAAACGAAGATCTGGCTTATCAGAGCCGTATTTCGCCATCGCATCTGCATGCGTAATCCGTTGGAAAGGACGTGGAATCTCCACATTTGCCGTTTCTTGCATCAATTTAACTACAAGCTCTTCTAGGATATCAAGAAGCTGATCTTGCGATAGGAAGGAAGTCTCGATGTCGACTTGCGTAAACTCAGGTTGACGGTCTGCACGAAGATCTTCGTCACGGAAACAGCGAGCGATTTGGTAGTAGCGCTCAAGACCACTAACCATCAACAATTGCTTAAAGATTTGCGGCGATTGTGGAAGCGCGAAAAACTCGCCTGGATGCACGCGGCTTGGTACCAAGTAATCACGTGCGCCTTCTGGTGTACTTTTCGTCAAGATCGGTGTTTCCACATCAATAAAGCCTTGTGAATCCAAGAAATTACGGAATACATTGGATGCTTTGGAGCGCAGCATCAAGGTACGTTGCATTTCAGGACGACGCAGGTCAAGGTATCGATATTTCAAACGAACAGCTTCATCCACTTCAATGCCATCTTCGATAAAGAACGGAGGTGTTTTCGCTGCATTCATGATTTCGATTTCGGTTACTTGAACTTCGATTTCACCTGTTGGAATGTTTTTGTTAACTGTTTCAGCATCACGCTCAACAACTTTCCCTTTAATTGCAAGCACGTACTCATTACGTGCACGGTCAGCAATCGCCAATGCGTCGCCAGAGAAATCCGGGTTAAACACCGTTTGGATTAAGCCACTGCGATCCCGTAGGTCGATGAAAAGAAGGCCGCCAAAGTCACGTCTTACTTGCACCCACCCGTTAAGTATTACCGTTTCGCCTACATGGGCTTTTGTTAGCTGCCCGCAATGATGTGTTTTGAGCATCATAATTGTTGTTCCTCCTTGTAGTGTTTATTTTGGTGTACTTATCTATTCGAATAGTGTCTTTGCTGCATTTGAGGCAAGATCCACTAAACTAAGCGTGATTTGATTTCCTGTGTCCATCTTCTTCAATGTAATTTCGCCGCGAGCTAACTCATCGTCACCAAGAATCGCCACATAGGTTGCTTGGAAACGATCTGCAGATTTCATTTGAGCCTTCATCTTGCGGCCCTGATAGTCCTTCTCCGCCTTTAATCCTTGCACTCTTAGCTGGTGTAGAAGCTTCGTAACTTCTTTCTCCGCTGCTTCACCAAGACCAATCAAGTACACATCAAGCGGTTCTGGTTTCGGAATTTCAACCCCTTGTGCTTGGAGTACAAGCAGAATACGTTCAAGTCCAAGTCCTAAGCCTACACCTGGTTGATCAGTTCCATGTCCGCCAATTTGCTCGACAAGACCATTGTAACGTCCGCCTCCGCCGATCGTGTCGATGGCACCAATCCCAGCTGCCTTATATTCAAACGCGGTGTGCGTGTAGTAATCAAGTCCGCGCACAAGGCGAGGATTGATACGGTATGGAATCTCCATCGCCGTTAGGTGTTCTTGTACCTGTGCAAAGTGTGTACGACATTCCTCATCCAAGAACTCTAGGATATCAGGAGCGCCTACACCATGCTTTTGATCGATTTTGCAATCGAGAATACGCATTGGGTTTCGGTCATAACGAGATTGACAATCCTTACACAGCTGATCCTTCACTGGAGCAAAGAATGCCTGCAGCTGCTCACGGTAAGCCGTTCTAACTGCTGGTGTACCCACCGAGTTAACTTCAACGGTTACTTCTTTGAGCCCAATTTCTTTATAGAAAGTGTAGCCAAGCGCTATCACTTCTGCGTCAATACTTGGATCCACCGAGCCGAATGCTTCAATACCGAACTGGTGAAACTGGCGGTATCTGCCTGCTTGCGGCTGTTCATAACGGAACATAGGTCCCACATAAAACAGCTTCGTAAGATCTGGAATCCCATATAGTTTATTTTCTACATAGGCTCTAACGACACCCGCCGTTCCTTCAGGACGCAGCGTCATGCTGCGGTCGCCTTTATCCAAAAATGTGTACATTTCTTTTTCGACGATATCCGTCGTTTCTCCAACCCCGCGCGAGAATAGCTCCGTACTTTCGAAAATTGGCGAACGAATTTCTTTGTAGTTAAAACGTTGACACAAATCTCTCGCCTTAGTCTCGAGGTACTGCCACTTCTCCACCTCGCCTGGAAGAAGATCCTGTGTTCCTTTTGGCTTCTGAATACTCATCTAAGTAACCTCCCTTTTCTCTACTACATGCTCTTACAAAAAACAAAAAAATCCCCCACCCCCGACTTACGTCAGGGACGAGAGATTTGAATTAACAATTCACCCGTGGTACCACCCACATTCAGCATACCTTGCTTCCTCGCTTACGCAAGCAAAAACAATTCTGCTCTTTGCGGTTAACGCCCGCTATTCGCACAACTGCTACTTAGCACATCGTTCATGCGCTGTTCCCAGTTGGTCCTCGGGGAGGTCTTTTCATTCGCTCATCATCGGAAGCTTGCAGCCTAGACTTCCTTCTCTGTACATGTGGGGGCGAATTACTGTGTCCCTTCAACGGATCACAATCTTATGGAATTACATTATGGTTATTGTAAACATTGGTAAGGGCAAAGTCAAGAGATAGTCGTTCCTAATAACTTGCCCCCATCATGTATTTAGGATAATGTGTCCGCCCATTTTTGCACTTCTTCCATAACGGGCTTAAGTGCTTTTCCTTTTGCCGTTAATTCATACTCAATTCGAACCGGCGTTTCTGGATACACATGTCGAGTAATAATCTCTGCAGCTTCAAGTTCCTTGAATCTTTCAGAAAGCATGCGATCACTCATGGACGGGATGAGTATTGAGATATCCTTAAACCGCTTGGGCCCAGTTAACAGCACACTAATGATAAGTCCTGTCCAACGCTTTCCTAGAAGTTCAAATGCATTCTCGAATTTGGGACATAGTTGATAACCTTCCATCTTAATCATCTCCTCCGAGTTCTTGCATGAACACTTGCTTCATACATGTCCGTAAAACTATTTTATCATAGTCGCTTGACAAAAGTAAGTGACTCGTAATAATATACTAACATAAAGTAAGTTGTTAAACAAAATATATCTACAGAGGAGATGTTAGTATGGCATTAGGACTTCTTATTATTCGTTTGGTGATTGGATTAACGATGGCGGCACATGGTACACAGAAATTGTTTGGTTGGTTTGGCGGGTACGGACCTAAAGGTACAGGCGGATTTTTCGAATCCATCGGCATTAAACCAGGCATCTTAATGGCCGTGGCAGCTGGTTTAGCAGAATTAGCAGGCGGCTTACTCTTCGCCGCTGGTCTATGGACAGAAGTTGGTGCTGCTCTAATTATTATCACAATGTTGATGGCAATTATTAAAGTTCATGCTAAAAATGGTTACTGGGTAACTTCCAATGGATTTGAATACAACGCTGCTTTGATCGTGGTTGCACTTGGGGTGGCGTTGATCGGAGCAGGTGATTACGCTATTGATGCACTTATGTAAGTTGAAATTGTATACGAAACCGTCCAGCTCAGCTGTGGCGGTTTTTAGTTTGTATGCAAGAAAATAGCCTGCGGCACATGGCTGCAGGCTTTCAAAGTTTATATTTAAAAGGGGGTCGAGAATCAGTATATCCTCTTTAGATTAAAGGAAGATGAAGCTCTTATTACAATTTCATTACACAGAATTATCGCACATTTTCAATCATTTTCATTTCGTTTCACTCGTATATTCATTCTGTTTTCACATATACATGTACAACAAGGCAGATGGCCTTGAATATAACATCTGGAGGCTGTAACAATGACACTACAAAACGAGTTTCAAGAGGAACGTCAGGATCTCGTGGTGCTTTTCTCTGAAGAATCCGAAACCGAAGCCGAAGTAGAAGAAGTAGCTGAAGAAGCAGCCGAAGAAGAGGCCATTGAAGAGTCGGATACTGAAGACGAAGAAGCGGAAGAAGAAGCTGAGGAAGAGGAAGAAGCTGAAGCTGAAGAAGCAGAGGAAGCTGAGAGCGAAGAATCTTCTGACGAGGATCCAGTTGCTGCAGCTGAGGATGACGCGGAAGCAGAAGCTGAAGAAGCTGAGGCCGAGGCTGAAGAAGAAGCTGCGGACGAAGACTAAGAAATGTAACCGCAACCATCAACCCTCTCATTGTCAACCACAAACTAAGAGCCTTACAGCCACATCCAATGCGGCAATAAGGCTCTTTATGTTGTTACGGCTTTCCTGTCAAACCTAGCTTAACGTCTCGAATCATCATATATGTGTCGCCATTTGTTAATTTTTGCTGATCTGCAATCCCCTTAACCGTTTCTACTGTTAGCAGTTTGCTCTCTAGAAGCTTCGCTTGCGCTTCAGCAGCTGTAACTTTCATGCCAAGGGCTTGTGTAAAGGTATAGCTCGCTTGCTCAAGGGTCAACGGTATTTTATCCGCATTATCCAGCTTGGCAATCGCTTGATTCACATCCCCCGTAAACGCATCCGGTTTCATCTTCCGTGCCCCACCAACCACATTCACCATTCGCTTCGGATTGGCCGCGTCATCGAGGTGGAAATTATTCGCGTAGGCTCCTGATGCAAGGCCTAACATCAAAGCTGTTTTTACTCCCTCATATGCCTTATGTTCCATAAATGGTTGAGGTTTAATCGTTATTGGCTGAATTTCCATACCTTGCTTATTCAGCTGAGCCTGTAGCTTCGCGATACTTTCTTTGGACGTCGAAATCTGACGGAAGGTCTTATTCTCAGACTTCGCTAAGCTAGCTGCAGCTCCAGCTGCTTCGCCCTCTGCCATACCCGTTGGCATGACACGTGCGCTTCCGTGCGGAAGTGTGTCATAGCTTGCTGCTCGACCAACAACGAGTAATCCATCAACTTTCAGAGGAACGATACTTCGGAAAGGAATGGCATATTGCTTAGGCTTACACACGACATTACCGGAATCTGTTGGGGATATCCGTTGGATGTCGACAGCATAGGAACCAAATCCAATCCGATCCCATTGGTCCACATTTGTACAAACATCTACGATATTTAATCTGTATTCGCCCTGCATATGACGTGTTTCCCTCACATAGAGCTCAGGTGCGGATCCTTCTAACTCAACAGTAGCAAACTCCGGAAATGTCTTCTTCATGTAAGCGACAATAGCTGGTAATTCCTTATTCCCTATGTCAAATGCTTCTTGTACAGACTTTGGATCAAATCGATCTACACCAAAAATCTGCAACGCATTAATAAGTACGGAATTGTCATTTTGCCTGCCCATATTGAAGCCTCTCATCTTGGCTCTCTCTTTGTTAATTGCCGGGTAGGCACTCATTTCCCCATAACCGAATACGCTTACCTCATTTACACCAGTGTCTGGATTGTTATCTCCATTCAGACGTTGAGCCATTAGATTCCAAACCTCTGGCGTAAAATTTTTCAGACGAAAAGCTAGCGTTACTGCCATTTTGGATTTCGGATCTCCGATATCCTCATGCCCGATGGTAAACGGAACACCTGCCGCTGCTGCGAAATCACCATCTTGGGTCGCATCAATAACCGATGCCGCTTTAACAACTTGTGTACTGCCATTTTCAAACGTAATTGTAGCGCCTTGTACAGCTGATTTATCGGACGAGAGCAGTGGATCAATGTTTTTGGTTTTCATCAGAAGATCAATATTTTTTTCATTTTTTACCGCATCATAAAACGCATTTGCTGCGGTATTCACATCAAAGGAGTCTCCTTCAATTTTGGCATACCACTCAGAAAAAAAACCTTTGTTCCACACATCATCCTTGCCTAGCAAGTTCTTACTCGTGGAATAATTCATATCAAGGGAATTGATCCACCCAAGCGTCATCAATCCGCCTAAAATCTCGCGATTCCGACCATCAACAAGCAACGTGCTTAATCCATTCCGAGCGGACGAAACCGCTGCTGCTACGCCTTCTGGATCCGTACCAACGACAATTACATCATAGGCATCTTTCGCCTTTTTCACCGATTTCACTTCATCAAGGGCTTGCTGCAGCCCACTATGTCCTTTAGAGCTGTTATGATGATTATATTGATAGTACATGGCGGCCGTTGCAGCCAGCAGTGTAAGTACAATCAATAAGCCCATCAACCATAGCCATCCTTTGGATGTGGATTTGTTGCGATTTGAATTTGCCATTACGACGTAAGCACCCACCTTATCTCCTGCATGTCTTACAATAATTCCATAGGCTAGTTTACCACAATTTGTAGTGGTAGAGAAATTACGCCCGTTTCACAAATAAAACCACGCAGGGCTGACGATCAGCACACACGTGGTTTTATGAATTACCGGTACGATTTTTTAGGAATACTCTTCATTTTCTCTTGATCCGAAGTGAATTCCGCACTTATTTCAACATCCGCAAATGCAGAAGCTTGACTCATCCGTTCAGCCATGGAGGTATGGAACAATTGCTGTACCGGAGCAGTCATGATTTTTTCTTTGATCGATTGACGCATCTGTAGGCTCCTAACCGCTAGTTTATACTCTTTTAGTATAACCAGTGGCCGAGCTGCCTATCCCGCATCCTCTTATTTACTGTCGATTACTAAGGTAACAGGTCCCCAATTCGTAAGGGAAACGTCCATCATTTCACCGAATGCACCGGTTTCAACCTGTAAGCCTTGTTCTCTAAGCAACTTGTTGAATTGATGATACAACGGCTCCGCTTGCTCGGGCCGTGCCGCTGACATGAAATTCGGCCGCTTACCTTTGCGACAATCCCCATACAGCGTAAATTGTGACACAGATAAGATCGATCCACCTGTCTCCATGACGGAAAGATTCATTTTACCGGTTTCATCMTCAAAAATACGCAGCCCCGCCACTTTATCTGCAAGGTACTTCGCATCCTGCTCCGTGTCTTCATGGGTAATGCCAACTAGCAGCATTAGCCCCTGCTCAATTCGACCGATGGTTTGATTGTTGGCGGTTACTTCCGCGCGCTTACAACGTTGAACAACTACTTTCATCGTCCCTAAATCTCCTTACATGCTAGCTCTGCATAATTCGTTGAACGGAATATATGTCTTTGACACGTTTTATTTTTTCTACAACAGACTGTAGATGATCGATATTTTTAATTAAAATGGTCATATGAATCGTCGCCATTTTATTTTTATCGGAACGCCCCGAAACAGCTGAAATCATGGTCTTGCTCTCTGATACGGCTTGAAGCACTTCGTTTAAGAAGCCGCGGCGATCATGGCCTGTAATCTCAATTTCCACATTGAAATTGGATTCCACAGCCTCTGCCCAATCCACTTCGATAACCCGTTCTTCCTCACCCATACTCGTTGGAATGTTCGTACAATCCGCGCGATGGACAGATACCCCGCGTCCGCGAGTGATATAGCCAATAATGAGATCCCCAGGCACTGGATTGCAGCAACGAGCAAAACGGACAAGCAGGTTATCTACACCTTTAACACGCACACCATTCGTAGGTCGGCCTTTGCGTTCTGCAACAGCAGGAGCTTTAACCTCTTTTACTTCGTTGCTCAGCTTAATAACCTGGGCTTCTTCCGCTTCCTTGCGAAGCTTCTCCGTAAGCTTGGTACATATTTGAGCCGCCGTAATGCCGCCAAAACCAACAGCCGAGAGCATGTCTTCAATATCACTAAAATTGAACTTCCTCGCCGCTTCCAGCATTTTATCGTCACTCATTAAGGTTGGCGGATCTATCGCTAAGCGTTTAAGCTCACGCTCGATCATATCCTTACCTTTTTCAACGTTCTCCTCACGCTTCTCTTTCTTAAACCATTGCTTTATTTTGCTGCGTGCATGGGAGGACTGTGCGATCTTGATCCAATCTTGACTAGGACCATAGGAATGCTTGGATGTTAAAATTTCAATGATATCGCCAGTTTTGAGCTTATGATCGAGCGGAACGATCCGCGAGTTGACTTTGGCACCAATCGTACGGTTGCCGATTTCTGTATGAATCCGATAAGCAAAATCCAATGGAACCGCGCCTGCTGGAAGCTCAATGACTTCCCCTTTTGGCGTAAAGACGAAAACAAGATCAGAGAAGAAATCCATCTTCATGGATTCCATGAATTCTGAGGCATCGTTTGTTTCATGCTGAAGCTCCAGAATTTCGCGGAACCAGCTCATTTTATCCTCGAAGGTGCCTGATGGAACCACTGAACCCCCTTCTTTGTACGCCCAATGCGCCGCGATCCCAAACTCAGACGTACGGTGCATTTCCCAAGTCCGAATCTGAACTTCAAGCGGCTCACCCTTCGGCCCAATAACGGTCGTATGCAAGGATTGGTACATATTGGGCTTCGGCATCGCAATATAATCCTTGAAGCGTCCAGGCATCGGTTTCCATAACGTATGAATGATTCCCAAAGAGGCATAGCAGTCCTTTATGCCGTCAACAATGACACGCAGGGCCATGAGGTCGTAAATTTCGTTAAATTGCTTGCCGCGGGAGCTCATTTTCTTGTAAATGCTGTATAGATGCTTCGGTCTTCCCGAGATATCCCCTTGAATCCCCATCTCATCCAGCTTCTCTTTGATGCTAAGAATGACATCTTCAATGTATTGCTCACGCTCTGTCCGTTTCTTCTGCATGAGATTGACGATCCGGTAGTATTGCTGCGGATTCAAATAACGGAGGGCAATGTCCTCCATCTCCCATTTGATCGTGGAAATACCAAGTCGATGTGCGATCGGACAGAAAATCTCCAGCGTTTCTTCCGCAATGCGGCGTTGGCTTTCTTCCGATTGATACTTCAAAGTCCGCATATTATGCAGCCGATCCGCAAGCTTAATCAAAATAACGCGAATATCCTGCGCCATCGCGACGAACATTTTGCGGTAATTCTCGTTTTGCTGCTCTTCTTTGGATTTGAACTTAATGCGCTCTAGCTTCGTCAAACCATCAACGAGCATCGCACACGTTTTCCCGAATTTATCTAGAACAGTTTCAAGTGAAACTGTTGTATCCTCAACAACATCATGCAGAAGCGCAGCGATCACCGAAGTGACATCCATCTGCATATTCACCAATATATCTGCAACAGCGAGTGGATGCAGAATATAGGGCTCACCTGATTTGCGCACTTGGCCATGATGGGCTTCATCCGCGAATTCATAGGCCTCCCGAATCCTCTGCAAATCATTCTCTTTCAGATAGGTGGCGGCCTTTTCCAGCAGCTGCTCTATACCCATGCATCTACCCATTCCCTTTAGTCGATTTTTATCCATTATGCCTGCAAGTCAGGCCCCTCGTCAACTATTCGCCTACACGCATTCGACAAAAAGCATCATCGATGCCGCAAAAGCATCGCATTCACTTCGTAAAATGCTATGAAAAAGAGAATCGAATAACGAGCATTCGATTCTCCAGACCTATCTTAATATTGAACAAGAGATACAACATCAATACCATCAAATTTGCTGCGGCCATCTAAGTACGTAAGCTCGATTAAGAAAGCAGCTCCGACAATCTCTCCGCCAAGCTGTTTGATCAAATCAACGGATGTTTGAATCGTTCCGCCTGTTGCAAGCAAGTCGTCAGCGATAAGTACTTTCTGTCCAGGCTTAATCGCATCCTTGTGCATAGCAAGCTTATCCTTGCCATACTCAAGCGCATAATCAGCTTCGATCGTTTCACCAGGCAATTTGCCGCTTTTACGAATTGGAATAAAGCCTACGCCAAGTGCAGTAGCCAGAGGAGCTCCGATGACAAATCCACGTGCTTCCGGACCTGCAATCACATCGATTTCCTTGTCTTGGATGAGTTGTTTTAATTGCTCAATGGCTTCTTTGTACACAGGACCATTCTGAAGCAGTGTTGTAATATCTTTAAAACGAATGCCTGGTTGTGGAAAGTCCGGGATAACGCGAATGTAATCTTTGAAATTCATATGATTTCCTCCAATGTAAACTCTGTTTATTTTAGTAGAAAAGAAAGTATTTCATTCTTTATACTTTTGCTTCGCATCTACCTTGGTAAACGCACTCGTCCTCAGAGGACGGCGGATTCGTTTATCCTGGTGTGATCAGCGATCCATTGCTCCAGCTCTTTGGCTGAAGAATACATAACAATCGCTTCAACTTCTTGACGATGCAATCGATGCTGGTACAATCGTGATGTGGTTAAATCTCTTTTGGCAGGCGTCGAACTCAACGTAACTATATTATCATGTTTCACGACAAATTCTAATTCCTCAAAGACAGATAAAATAAAATGAATCATTCCAAGAGATAGTCCTGAACGCTTACTAAAAGCCGTCATCATTCGGGTATCTTGCAATTGAAGTGACTTCTCTTTCTGCAAGGTACCGTAGAGCATCTTGAACATATCACGGGAAGGCAATGTATTTCCGCTGTCCTGCCCTAACTCTGCAAATACAGGGTAACACCGCATCATGCCTGTTGCCTGCTGGAGTACCCGTTCTAGCGTGGCAATACGACGAGGTAATGTGTACAAAATGACATCTTGCAGCTCGCCAAACGTCATCCCGCTTGCAGCCTCATTGCCCGGCTTCACATGCTCGGTTTCCTGCACAATCCAATACGGCACATGATGGCCGATCTGAGCAGCAGTTGACTGGAACAAGGCTATATCTGCTTCATCAAAAAGCACAATGCCAGGTGATCGCAGCAGCACCGCTGGTCCCGCCGAGAGATTGCTCTCAAGCGCAGTAAGCTTCACATGCAACTGTCCCGTGCCTCGCCAATCAAATACCTGTGTATGCGGGATGCGCAGATCCTGCATGATGATTTGCGGCTTCCTGACGCCGTTCCACTCATTAATTGAGAGCTCACCGAGCACATCAACCTTGGCGGAGGGAGCAATTAGCGCTGCTAAGCTGCCTTTGCCGAAGCCTACTGCTTCAACCGTACAGCTGACTTCATCCTTCGCTTGAGAGAGTCCCAGCTTCAGATGCTGCTTTTCTTTGCCCATGGTTCGAATATCTTCAAGACCTAAATCTGTAAACATGAATTTAGGCGATGGATTCCCCATTCCGAAAGGAGCTAATAGCTCCAAGCCTTCAATGCTTGCAATTGGGACATCCGCAAGGCTGCACTGATTGTCTACCCGCAACACAGGCACGAAATCTTGCTCCGTTAAAGTCGCCGCTGCAAGTTCATTTAAGCGGACTGCGAAAGCTTGCAGACGACCACTTTCCAAGCTCATTCCAGCCGCAGCTTGGTGCCCGCCATAATGGTCAAGAAGATCCTTACAAGCTGTCAATGCCTTGTGCAAATCAAAGCCCGCAATCGAACGCGCAGACCCTTTGGCCATGCCCTTCTGAGGATCAATGCTTAGCACAAGCGCAGGGCGATAGAATTTCTCCACGATCTTCGACGCAACTATCCCAACGACACCAACATTCCAGTTCTCTTTGGCTACGACAATGACTTTATCCAAGCCCATAGCTCGCTGCTCCTCAGCCATAGCAAACGCTTCTTGGACCATATCCTCGACGATTTGTTGACGCTCCTTATTCAGCATATCCAATTCGAAGGCAATTTGCTCCGCTTCTTTTTCATCCGTCGTGGTTAGCAGTCTAACGGCAATATCCGCTGCTTCTAATCGACCGCTCGCATTAATTTTGGGCGCAAGCGAGAATCCGATATGTCCTGCGGTAATCTCTTTCCGTTCAATGCCAGATACACCGATAAGCGAACGAAATCCAACGTAACTGGAATCCTGCATACGTGCTAAGCCCATCTTCACAAGCAACCGATTCTCACCGGTGAGCGGCATAAGGTCGGCAACCGTTCCGAGCGCTGCGAATTCGAGAAGCTCTTCAGGAAAGCGCTCAAGCAGAGCTTGCGCAAGCTTGAATGCAACGCCTACACCCGCTAATAACTTGTAAGGATAAGGACAGCCAGGCTTCTTAGGGTTAATCACTGCTAAGGCATCTGGCAGCACCTCTGGCGGCTCATGATGATCCGTCACGATGATATCTAAGCCTATTTCTTGGCCATAAGCAATTTCTTGAACTGCGCTTATTCCCGTATCAACGGTAATAAGGAGCTGAACACCTTGCTCCTTCGCTAACGCAATGGCAGCGCGATTCAGACCATAACCTTCGCGAACCCGATGAGGGATATAGGTATCGAAATGAGCCCCTAATCCTTTTAACAAATGCGCCATTAAGGACGTACTGCTGACACCATCGGCATCATAATCGCCGTAAACACGAATCAACTCGTTGTTCCGCAGCGCTTTGCGAATTCGCTCCACAGCTGGAAGCATCCCATCCAGCAAATAGGGATCATGATAATCGCCGATGCCACCCTGCATAAATTGTTTGGCCTCAGGCACGCTACGGATATCTCGAAGCACTAGAATACGGGCAACCAAAGGATCCAGCTGCAGCTCACGTACAAATTCTTCTACAAGTGCTTCATCCGCATTTCCAATGTTCCATCTTGCCTTCGGTGCTAGCACTTGGTGGGTCCTCCTTGGCGTTTTCCTAAGAAAATTTCATGATAGCTTAGACTTCGAAAACTATGAATTAATGCAAAACAGACGGCTGTTCACTAGCTTCCACATCTGCCTGTTGTTTATAGGGATACCCTGCATCGTAGGGATTTACATGGATGAACACGTTGGTCACATGATGATACTGTTTCATCAACTGTTGTTTTATTTTCTTCGACACCTCATGCCCCTCCCATACAGAAAGCCTAGGATTCACACTGATGGTCATTTCAATCACAACATAATGGCCATGTTCTCTAGCACTCAGCTCATCAACTGTTATAACCCCGTGAATCTTTTGAACGGCTGTGACGAAATCAGCTGCTTCTTCCTGATGAAGAACCTTTTCTGCTGAAGTAGCTATCGTTTTACTAATCAGAGTGAATCCCATCATACATATTAAAAGTGCAATGATCAGGCCAACAAATGAGTCTACATAATAAAATGCGCGATACCCCGTTGCGTGCGCTAGCATCGACGAGAGTATGCCGATCGCGACTACAAAAGAAGAGTATATATCGTAACGATGTCTTCGCGCATTGGCAATGAATTCCTTCGTCCCAACTTGTTTGCCGAGCCTACTCAAGTAGTGGAACATGATTTCCTTTGTAAGAAACGAAATCACTAGCACGGCAAGAGTAATCATACTGGGTTCATATTCTACATGGTTTAACAATGATTTGATCGAAATAATTCCCATTTCAGTGCCAATCACCATGATGAGGACAATGAGTAGGATTGAACCGACTGAACTTTTTTTATCCAACCCTCGGAAAGAAGTCGCTGCAAGCTGCACTCTCGTCTTTCTAACACTCATGATAGCAGCAGCCAGCACACATATCCCTGCTGCCGATTGAGCCGCCGCTGCGAGCAGCGAATCACTATGTACCTGAAAGCCAATTACGCCCTTCAGACAAGCCAGCACGGTAAGGACGAGCATACCTGCCCAAAGCGCGTATTCTGTCTTTTGAAAACCCTCGTCATTCACGTGGACATTCCCCCTGAACGGATACAAAGGCCGCGCAACAATCACGCGGCCGTTTATTAAGGTTATTACGCTGCAGCTTTCTTTTTAGAACGTGATAATGAGTTTCTTTTGAACAAATACCACAAGGAACAGGCAATAAAGATGGAAGAATAGGCACCGCTCGTTAAACCAATTAACTTAGCTAATGCGAACAGCTTAATGGACTCGCTTCCGAATAGATACAAACAACCTGCTGCAATTAACACGACGAGTACAGTATTGATGTTACGCGCCATCGTTTGCCAGATACTGTCGTTGACTAAAGCAACAAGGTCAGCGTCTGTCTTGAGCTTAGCAAAACGCAGATTCTCACGAATCCGGTCAAAAATAACGATCTTGTCATTAATGGAATAACCAATTGTGGTCAAAACCGCCGCAAGGAACGGTAGATTCACTTCAAAGCGGAAAATCGCAAACATCGCGATAACAATAAACGCATCATGCAGAATAGCGATAATGGCAGCTAAGGCAAATCGCCATTCGAAGCGGATGCTGACATACAAGCAAATTAATACGCTTGAAATTGCAACAGCGTACACCGCTTTCATCAATAGTTCTTTGGCTAGCTGTGGGTCAACGGTGTTAATTTCCTTAGAAACCTCTGCACTATATGCGGTTGCAAACGCTTTTTGGATCTTGTTGACCGTAGCGTCGTCCAAAACATCATCGAAACGGATCGACACGCGATCGCTATTATTTCCACCGATTGTAGGATCCGCATATTTCGACTTCACATCACCACTCGTAGTCAATCCATGCAAAATTTCCTCAACCTTAGCACTATCCATCTGTTTACCGACAACAAGGTCGATATTCGTTCCTGCTTTGAAATCGACACCGAAATTCATACCCGAGGTTAAAATAACGACTAACCCAATGATAAGAATTACAGCAGATACGATGAAAAATTTATTGCGATTTTTTACAAAATCGTACTTATTCTTAAAGTCCACGGATGTCTGCCTCCTTCACACCGAAATAACTTGGCTTTTTCAGCAAATTACCTCGGATAATAAGATGTAGCAGCCATCTGGAGAACAAGACGTTCGTTAAGATACTGATAATAATACTCATCATCGTAATAACTGCGAATCCGCGAATAGCACCGTTACCTACATAATAAAGCACGATACCCGCGATTAAATTCGTTACGTTCGCATCCATAATCGTACGGAAGGAATGCTTAGTCCCTGCTTTCAGGGATGAAAGGATACTCTTGCCTGCACGGATTTCTTCGCGAATTCTTTCGTATGTGATAATGTTCGCATCGACAGCCATCCCTGCGCCTAAGACTAGGGCAGCAATACCAGGCAGCGTCAGCGTTGCATTCATAAAGTCGAAGATCGCTAATAAAACCCAAACATACGTAATCAATGTGAAAGCAGCTACAAGCCCTGGCACACGATAGTAAAGCACCATGAACAAGAAGATCAAGATTGAAGCAATTAGCCCCGCTCTTGCGGTTTCATGTAAGGAAGCTTTCCCTAATGTTGCATCAACACGTTGTATGTATTTCTCCGTTAATTTGAGCGGCATAGCGCCCAAGTTAATCATTTTAGCAACTTTCGTAGCTTCGGACACGCTAGTTTGTGTAATGATGGCTGAGTCGTCATCAATCGGGAAATTGACAGATGCCGTCGATTGCAAGTCATCATCTAAGTAAATGGACAATGTACTGCCTACCAATTTCGTTGTAACTTCTTTGAATTTCTCTCTGCTCTTCATTTTAATTTCAACAATCGGTTGCTTCGTATTCGGATCGTAGCTTAGTTTCGCTGCGTTCTCCACGAAGTCAGTTCCATTCATGTAAACCGTTCCATCTGGGCCTCTAAAGGTTAGTACGGAAGGCTTGGACATCAGTTGACGCACTTCATCCTCATTCTCAACGCCTGCAAGACGCACACGGATGCGATCTGAACCTTCCGGATAAACCTCAGGTTCCGCAACACCAAGTGAATCCGCGCGTTTCGCAAGGCTCTCGGCTGCTTCAGAAAGCGTTTCCTTCGTTAGGGGCTGGCCAGCCGTTAACGGCTCTGCGGTGTACAAAATTTCAAAACCGCCTTTTAAATCCAATCCAAGTTTAATACGTTCTACTAGTCTAGGGCTCGTTGCTCCAACTGCGCCAAGAACAATAATAACCGTTAGAAAAAAGAACGAAATTCTTTTCCAATCCAGCATCTGTTGCTAGTCTCCCTTCAATACTCAATATGCCTATTATACTCAGGTCTGAAAAACGAGTCAATTTAAGTCGTTTCATGAAATAAATAACACCATTAACAGAAAAATAAGCCCATTCTTAGAATTGGGCTCCTCTATACATACTAATCGTCATCCAGTTCATAAACGCAGTAGATTTAAGGGACAAAATGTCATTTACGATTTGATGGAGAGAGGGCAACCCTGTTTTGCGGTATCTATCGCTTACACAATCCCATATATCCTTGCCGGTCACATGCTCATATCCAAGCAAAACGAATTCTTCAACCTTGCTCAAACATAAGTTTTTGATGACTTCATTTAGTTCATGATCCGAAAGACTCGGATTCTCTTCTTCACTTCCGTTATCCTGTTCGTCATTCATGGGGGAATCCTCCTAAAAGTTTTGCTTTAGCAAAACTAACTTCGTAAGCATAGGCTAAGGCAAGCTTTTACCTGTATGCTGTGTAATTCGAGAGTCACCTCGCAATTTCCTGCCGAATACGCCCTTGTCCATAAAATCTTAGCATGAGCTTGGCCAGCTCGCGCATAGTCATAGGTATGACATTATCGGAAGAGGGTATGGCAGTGACCAAGCAGTCGTTTATTAGAGGTACAATGATCCTGCTCGCCGCAGGTATTTTGAATCGCATACTTGGCTTCATACCCCGAATGACTTTACCCCGCGTTATCGGGGCCGAAGGCATTGGTATTTATCAAATGGGGTGGCCATTCCTTTCTGTTATTCTAACCATCATTACCGGGGGCATTCCTGTTGCTATCGCCAAGCTGATTGCAGAAGCAGAGGCAGAGAAAAATGAGACCCGTATTCGAAGTATTTTGCGCATATCTTTAGCGATTACTATAACACTAAGCATCATTTTTACGATTATCTGCATCGCAGGAGCCTCATGGATCACTTCGCATTTGCTGACAGATTCGCGTGTTTATTACACTTTCCTATGTATGAGCCCCATGATTCCTATTATCGGCATCTCGGCCGTGTATCGCGGCTATTTTCAAGGCAGGCAAAACATGATTCCCACCGCAACCTCGCAAATTATGGAGACGTTGATTCGTATTGTCATGGTTTTAATCTGTTCGTATATGATGATTCCTTACGGAATTGAATATGCAGCAGCAGGCGCAATGATTGGCGTCCTAGCAGGCGAAATAGGCGGACTTGCTGTCTTGGCTATCCATTTTAGATGGGATAAAAAAGCAGCACCGAAGACTCCTGTGGCTCAAATCGGTACTAAGAAAACAACAGGTCGATTAACGAATTTACGTAGAATCTTACGTATTTCCATCCCGATCACAGGAAGTAAACTCATCGGTGCTGGCTCCTATTTACTTGAATCCATCCTAATTGCTCAAAGCTTAGCGATCGCTGGTATTACCACTTCCCTTGCAACCGCTCAGTATGGCGCATTACAAGGCATGATCATTCCCATTATCCTTCTACCGAGCGCTCTTACCATGTCATTATCCGTCTCTCTAATTCCTTCGCTAAGTGAAGCTGCCGCTCGTAAAGACCTCAAAACCATTCATATGCGACTACATCAATCCTTGAAGCTCGCATTAATTACAGGTGCCCCTTTCGCAGTGCTGATGTTTGTATTAGCTGAACCCATTTGTACGTATATGTACAATCAACCCGATGTGAGTGTCATGCTCAAGATGATGGCACCCATTGCGATATTCATTTATTTTCAAGCTCCACTGCAATCTGCGCTACAAGCATTAAACAAGCCTGGTGCTGCCCTAATCAACACCTTAATTGGATCTACGGTTAAGCTCGTATTGATCTACTGGTTAGCCAGCAAACCTGAAATGGGTATACAAGGAGCTGTATTCGCGATTAATGTCAATATTGTTCTAGTTACATTGCTGCATTGGAACAGTGTAGTCCGATTGCTCAAATTCCGTATGGAAGGCAGCAGCTTTGGGAAAATTGGTGCGGCCATGCTACTCTCTGGTGTTGTTAGCTATTTCATCATGTACACGCCATGGGTCTCTGTGACTTGGATTCGATTTGTCTCCTCCTTACTTCTAGGGCTCTTCTCTTATATCTTTTTCATCACGATATTCCGACTCATCAGTGTTAAGGATATTGGGCGTCTAATGAATATGGGCAAAAAAATAATACGGTAAATCGCGGCTTATCTTTTACGATCGAGGAACATTCTGCCGCGATGATCAATCGAGCAATAGAAGATTTCTTTAAAATCCCGCGCTCCTTTCTCTTGGAGCTGGTTTTTCAACCAAAATCTTGTTTGACCTATTTTCTCTAAATTATCGTCCTGGACTTTACCATCCATAATAAGAGGCAGCGGTAAGCCTTCGTAACGTATGGTTCCTTTTAACTTCGTAACCCCGGCCCCTGTCTCTTTCTCATATTTTTCCTTCTCAACTACACTTAATTTCCCCGAAGGCTCTAGTATGGCAAATTCCACATCAGCCACGTTCATCACTTTATTTTGTCTTAGCTGCAGCATCAGATCATCTAAATTATAACGATGCTTCTTCATTTCCTCGCGATCGATCATTCCTTTATTGATTAAAACGCTCGGCTTACCATCGAAAAGCACACGAATTGTGCGACTTTTTAATGTAATATACGCAATGACAACTTGAATAAGCACCAACGTCCCCAT